>NZ_JAWRYR010000011.1:0-127543 GCF_046940275.1 Pantoea sp. SIMBA_079
CTCATGCCCCCCACGCTTATACCGGTGAGTCGGCTGCTGACAACTGACCAGCCCCAGCTCTTTCATGAGTCTGCCAGCGAGCCAGCGCCCCATCTGGTAGCCTCTCTGGGTTGCCATTGTGGCGATGCTCCTTGCTCCGGCTGAACCGTGGCTGATGTTATGCAGCTCCAGCACCTGGCTTCGTAATACAGCCCGCATGCCGTCTGGTTTTTCAGGACGGTTTTGCCAGTATTTATAGCTGCTGCGATGAACCCCGAACACGTGGCAGCGAGAGGCCACTGGATAACGCGCCCTGAGTTTCCCGATTAACGAGAACTGTTCAGGGAGTCTGACATCAAGAGCGCGGTAGCCTTTTTTAGAATATCGTTTTCCATTTCAATACGTTGTAGCTTTTTCTTCAGCTCACGTATTTCGATTTGTTCTGGTGTTATCGGAGAGGCTTTTGGTGTTTTGCCCTGACGCTCTTCACGCAGTTGCTTGACCCATTTTGTCATCGTGGAAAGACCGACATCCATAGCCTTAGCGGCATCAGAGACGGTGTAGTTTTGATCGACAACCAGCTGAGCGGATTCGCGTTTGAATTCAGGACTAAAATTTCTTCGTTTCATTGGTGCACCTATATTGTTCTGAGGTGAGCATATCACCTCTGTTCAGGTGGCCAAATTCAGTAAACCACTTCAGTATACAGTTATCAATGCCATAACTTACGGGTAATGACTCCAACTTACTGATAATGTTTTATGTTCAGATAATGCCCGATAACTTTGTCATGCAACTCCTCCGATTTTGAGAATGACAGTGACTTCCTGCTCAGCCTTGCCAGATGCTGCCTCAGATTCAGGTTATGCTGCTCAATTCGCTGCGTATATTGCTTGCTTATAACGTGCAGCTTTCCCTTAAGGCGTGATTCATACAGCGGCTAGCCGTCCGTCATCCATATCACCACGTCAAAGGCCGACGGTAGGTTCATAAGACGTTCCAGCATGGCCATAGTGCGTTCTCCGAATACACGGGCCACAACTGTCCTGCGTATCCTGTCATACGTGTAAAACAGCCAGCGCTGGCGTGATTTCGCACTGACCTAGCCCCACTGTTCATCCATTTCAGCGCAGACAATGACGTCACCCCCGGTTGTATACCCGAGGTTACTGACTGTGGCCCGAGTTTTTCAAATGGCGGAAAATGGTGTTGAGGCCCACGTCCATAATGCGCTGAGGGCCGGCATCCGACGCCATTCATGACCATATCAATAATCTTCTGGTGTGTACCGAGCTGAGAAGCGGTGTAACTAAACTGCAGTTACCATGTTTTACAGCAGTGAGAGCAGAGATAGCGCTGATGTCCGGCAGTGCTTATACCGTTACGCACCACACCTTCAGTAGCTGAACGGGAGGGACAACTGATGGCAAGAGAAGCCACTGGAGCAATTCAAAAAACACCATCGTGCACTAAATCAGTAAGTTGGTAGCATTACCAGCTTTTGAGTGTAAAAGTTTGGACTTTAGGCTTGAAGCTGGTCACAAAGCTGATGTATCTCCTTTCAGCCTGAATATTCCTGACATGATGCTTACAAATATTTAACAACCTAATATATAAAATGATTTTCAGCTTCGGGTCTGTATTAATGCATGTAACGCATCAGTGCATGAGTTTATTGCGCTTATTAACTCTATTTTTCTGATCCAGTCTTTCGTGACAGGCGCAACGATAAAGCGCCCATGACAATTGGAGATTCTGATGCATTCCTTTACCTCACCCATGACCACCCGTTCGCTTATCAGTGCCATACTGCGCGTGACATCCGGTAACTTTCTGGAGCAGTTCGATTTTTTTCTCTTTGGCTTCTACGCCACCTATATCGCCCATACCTTTTTTCCGGCCAGCAGTGAGTTTGCCTCACTGATGATGACCTTTGCCGTCTTTGGCGCCGGTTTTCTGATGCGTCCTATCGGCGCCATTGTACTTGGCGCGTACATCGACAAAGTGGGCCGTCGTAAAGGGCTTATCGTCACGCTCTCTATCATGGCGGCGGGCACATTCCTGATTGTACTGATCCCCTCTTATCAGAGTATCGGCCTCTGGGCACCCCTGCTGGTGCTGACCGGCCGTCTGCTGCAGGGTTTTTCAGCAGGCGCTGAGCTGGGCGGTGTTTCGGTCTATCTTGCTGAAATTGCCACGCCGGGACGAAAAGGGTTTTACACCAGCTGGCAGTCTGGCAGTCAGCAGGTTGCCATTATGGTTGCAGCCGCAATGGGCTTTGCCCTGAACGCTGCGCTGGAGCCGGGTGAAATCAGCAGCTGGGGCTGGCGTATCCCGTTCCTGTTTGGCTGCCTGATCGTGCCGTTTATCTTTATTCTGCGTCGCAAGCTGGAAGAGACGCAGGAGTTTACCGCGCGCCGTAAACATCTGGCGATGGGTGAGGTATTTAAAACGCTGCTGAGCAACTGGCCGGTTGTGATTGCGGGCATGCTGATGGTGGCGATGACCACTACCGCGTTCTATCTGATCACGGTTTACGCGCCCACCTTCGGCAAAAAAGTATTGATGCTCAGCGCATCAGATAGTCTGCTGGTCACGCTGCTGGTGGCCATTTCTAACTTTCTCTGGCTGCCGGTGGGCGGTGCCCTGTCTGACCGCTTTGGCCGTAAGCCAGTGCTGGTCGCGATGACGCTGCTGGCGCTGGCAACCGCTTACCCGGCGCTGACCATGCTGGCGGCGGTACCAAGCTTCTCTATGATGCTGACGGTACTGCTGTGGCTTTCCTTCATTTACGGCCTCTATAACGGCGCTATGATCCCTGCTCTGACCGAGATCATGCCAGCTGAAGTGCGCGTGGCGGGCTTTTCACTGGCTTATAGCCTGGCGACCGCGGTCTTTGGCGGCTTTACGCCGGTTATCTCCACTGCGCTGATTGAGTATACCGGTGATAAAGCGTCGCCAGGCTACTGGATGAGCTTTGCCGCAATTTGCGCGCTGCTCGCCACGCTCTATCTCTATCGTCGTCGCGCACTGACGCTGCAAACCGCACGCTAACAGGGAATGAAATAATGTATAAACCGATTCTGAGCCTTACTGCAATCATGCTCGCTTCGTTCAGCACCAACGTGCTGGCGCAGGATGTCAGCGTGATGATCTCCGGCGGCTTTAAAGCTGCACTGGAAAAACTGGCACCCGTCTATGAAAAACAGAGCGGTAACCATCTGGTAGTTATCCCCGGCCCCTCTATGGGGAAGACGCCGCAGGCTATCCCTAACCGCCTGGCACGCGGTGAACAGGCTGATGTAGTAATTATGGTCGGTGATGCGCTGACGCATCTGCAGCAGGATAAGCGCATTGCCGCCGGCACCCGCCAGGAGCTGGCAGACTCGCCGATTGGTATCGTGGTAAAGCAGGGCGATCCGCTGCCGGCGATTAAAACCGATGCTGAGCTGCGTACGACACTGCTTAGCGCAAAGTCTGTCGCCTATTCAGACAGCGCCAGCGGCCGCTATGTCAGTAATGAGCTGTTTAAAAAGCTGGGGATCGATCGGGAGATGCAGACAAAAGCGCAGATGGTGGAGCGCATTCCGGTCGCCTCGCAGGTGGCGCAGGGACGTTACGCCATTGGCTTCCAGCAGGTCAGCGAGCTGCTGCCGGTGCCGGGTGTCAGTTTTGCCGGTGAGCTGCCGGCAAATGTGCAGTACATTACCCGCTTCGCCGGCGCGGTAACGGTAAACGCGCAGCATCCCGATGAAGGTAAAGCGCTTCTGAGTTTCCTGGCCTCTCCGCAGGCGCAGAAAATTGTGACCGCAACCGGTATGCACAGCGTAACCGCGACCGCTAAGCAGGGTGATACTGTTCAGTAATGAGCTTCTCCAGCTCGGCGGCAACGTATGACTGAATACGGCCACGACGGCGAATCAGACCCACGGATCGGGTCACCACCGGATGCGTCAGCGGTATCTGCGCCAGTAAGGAGTGTCCTGAGGAGGGCATCGACATCGCCGGCACTGCCGCAATACCAATGCCCGCCTCGACCATGCCTAACAGGGTAGTGACGTGGCGCGTTTCACAGATGCTGGGCCGGGCCGGAATGATATGCGCCAGCGCCTGGTCGAGCAGGGAGCGGTTACCTGATACCTTATCCAGCCCGATATACTCCTGCTGAAAATACTCCTCCCAGCTCAGTGATGATCGGCGCGTCAGCGGGTGTTCGTGCCGGCAGGCCGCAACATACACATCCTCTTCCAGCGGTAAAAATTCAATGGCTGGCGGCAGGCTTTTCGCAAAGCAAATCCCGAAATCCGCCTGGCCGCTGCTGACCGCCTCAATAACATTGCCCACGCTACTGTCGATAATTTTGACCCGCACCCGCGGATAGCGTGCGCGAAAGCGCCGGATCACTTCAGGCATAAAGTAGTACGCAGCCGAAGGCACTGTCGCGACCGTCACCAGACCGGTGCGCTCCTGGCTTACCTGATTGATGTCAGCCAGTACCGCTTCCACGTTTGCCAGCAGCTGTTCAGATCGCTCAGCAAAGCTCTGGCCATAGAGCGTCAGCATAACGCGACGCGTTGTGCGGTCAAAAAGCCGCGTGCCGAGCGCCGCTTCCAGTTTTTCAATCCGGCGGCTCAGCGCAGATTGCGACAGGCAGATCGACTCTGCTGCCAGGCGAAAGTTGCCATATTCCACCAGCGCGCGGAACGCATAGAGGTCATTAAGATCAAAATTCACGGGCATCAGGCAGCATCCTTTCAGGCAGTGCAGGGTAAGGTATCGGCCGGCACGGGCGTACCGGAAACGGATACAGCAATATGATTGCGCCCGGCTTACAGAGGCAGACGGCATACCTTACTGGTTTAGTACCGGGGACCCGCTGCTTTTAACGAATTATGTGATTCAGATCCCATTCCGAAAATCGCTCCTATACTCATACCTTTCTTTACACAGCAACGTGCTGTGTGTGCCATTTAAACAGGGATGCAGCTATGCAAAACTCTTCTCAAGACTCGCCGGACGACGGCGGCGCGCTTAATTTCACCGTTCAGCAACGACTGTTTTTTGTGGTGCTGGTGGCCACAATGGGAGCCCTCGCATACGGCTATGACACCGGAATTATTTCCGGCGCACTGCCCTATATGACACTACCTGCCGCACAGGGCGGGCTTAACCTTACGCCTTTTACCGAAGGGCTGGTGACATCCTCCCTGACGTTTGGCTCCGCGGTAGGTGCGTTTCTCAGCGGTTACGTTTCCGATCGCTTTGGCCGCCGTATTACGCTGCGCAGTCTGGCGCTGCTGTTTGTCGCCGGCGCCTTTGGTACCACGGTAGCCCCCGATATTGAAATCATGGTGGTAATGCGGTTTATACTCGGCATTGCCGTGGGCGGCGGTTCATCGACTGTGCCGGTGTTTATCGCTGAGATCGCAGGACCCAAGCGTCGTGCGCCGCTGGTAAGCCGCAATGAGCTGATGATTGTTTCAGGCCAGCTGCTGGCTTATATCGTCAGCGCGGCGATGAGTCTGCTGCTGCACGATCCGAAAATGTGGCGCTATATGCTGGCGCTGGCAATGGTACCGGGCGTACTGCTGTTTATCGGCACTTTCTTTGTCCCGGCGTCGCCGCACTGGATGGTCGCGGAGGGCCGCCTCAGTGAAGCGATGCGCATCATGCGTAAGCTGCGCGAAAACCCGCGCGAAATTAAAGCTGAAATGAAAGAGATGCGCGAAAACGCCCGTATGGCACGACAGGGGCCCGCGGCGCGTGAACTGCTGAAAGAGAAGTGGATTGTCCGTCTGCTGCTGATGGGCTGCGGCATGGGCATTGTGCTGCAGTTTACCGGCGTCAACGCCTTTATGTACTACACGCCGATTATCCTGAAGAGTACCGGCATGGGAACCAGCGCCTCGATTGCTGCGACCATCGGCAATGGTGTAGTTTCCGTACTGGCGACGTTTGCCGGTATCAAGGCAATCAGTCACTTTGGCCGACGCAAAATGCTGATGACCGGGTTATGTATTGTGATTGCAATGCAGCTGGCGCTGGGCGCGGTGCTGGTATTTATGCCGAACAGCATGACGCAGAGCCTGCTGGCGCTCGCCTGTATTCTGGTATTTCTGTTCTTTATGCAGATGTGCATTTCACCGGTATACTGGCTGCTGATGTCAGAACTCTTTCCAATGCAGGTACGCGGCGTACTGACCGGCTCGGCGGTGGCTTTTCAGTGGATCTGTAATGCGGCAGTGGCCTTTGCCTTTCCGCCTCTGCTGTCGCTAGTGGGTAACAACGCCTTCTTTATTTTTGCCGCTATCAATGTCGGATCGCTGATTTTTGTCGCGCTGGTGCTGCCGGAAACGCGTGGCAAGTCACTGGAGCAGATTGAAGCGCACATGCGGGAACGGTTTAATGACAAGCGCCAAGAAACGGCGCCTGCAAACTAACCCCTTATGACTCTGCTGCTGTCCGTGCCGCTTTCGCGGCGCGGCGGCAGCGTTCAGAGCAGTACTGTACCTCGTCCCAGTTTTTCTCCCACTTTTTGCGCCACGTCATGGGTTTGTGACACTGTTTACAGTAGCGCACAGGCAGAGCCTGTTTGTTACCTTTAAAATCTTTCACGCGTGATCTCCCTGTAGTTACCCTTTACTGCGCTGGCGGATAGTAATCCGGTATTGATGCGTAGTTATTATTGATAGTATTTATAAATAACGCTTTGATACTCTTTTATATTTGGTTGGGGCAGTCGCTAAAGAATGGCTAAAAAATATTTGTCTGACAGAGTGCGCCGTCAATTTGAGAAATATATAAGGCTTCAGGAAGTCTGCTTTGATTCAAGCCTCGTTAATATCATAGAAGCTCAGGGAAAATGCTCAGGTGACGCAATGAAGAACAACAACACGCCTGCGCCGCATAATGCGGTCTTCAAAACATTTCTCTCTCACCAGCAGACTGCGCGGGACTTTATGAAGCTACATCTGCCGCCTGCGCTGTTCGCGATTTACGACCCCTCGACGCTCAGGCTGGAGTCCGGCAGTGATGCACGCACTGGTAATATATATGCTCCAGGCGGGTGCCCCCCCCCGATGCAGGCGGCTTTATCCGCTAACTGGCGCAGCGGGTACCACAACATGCAGATGAACTGATGACGATTGCACAGCAGCTTGAGCAGAGAGGCCGTCAGGAAGGTCGTCTGGAGGAACGAGAAGAAGGTTTACGGGAGGGCGTGCAGGAAGACAGCCTCGAGATCGCCCACAATCTGTTAAAGAATGGTATGAATATTCAGTCTGTTATGAGTGCAACTGGTCTGACTGATGAGATGAAGAGCTGAAGCAGTCTTGTCACTAAATAGCTGGAAATGGTCAAAATTAGCCAAAGTGATTTAATATAAAAAACACCACCCAGTTCGTATAATGCTATTTATGTTAAATAATGGGGTTCATCCCTAACGTTGCAATGTCTTCAAACGTACTGCTGGCCCATCAGGCTCAACCTGCCAGTTGCTCACTGTCCTGCTTGTCGTTGATGCCTGTTTGTTAATTTCGATAGCTTCTTGTGGTTAGCTGCTTTTGGCCAGTAAAAATCATTACACACTCTCATTGATAACTTCACTGTGTAGGTATGCACCCAATAAAATGCTTTGAAGCGCCTAGTCAGGGCTGCATCGTTATGTATGAGTATTTCATTTCTGTGTCTCAGATATCCACTATAGGCAGCAAAATCCGTTTTAACGATAAGCTGAAAACAGCCTTTGCTGCGCTGTTATTAACTAACACAATGTTTTATATATTTTTTATCAGTGTACTCATAAGATCTACAAGGCTTACTAACGGCGGTCTTCCCTCCATAGTGGTTACCTGTCACCTACAGTGGTTAAAGCGGGTTTTCAGTGTAGTGACCGTCAGCTGCGGCCTGTCCGAAAGTCTGTTGCGTAATTGTGAAAGCAGTAACTCCGCAACAGTGTAAGGCATACTTGAAGCAGATTTGTACCTTGCAATGTCATATTTACACCTTCATGTCTCGGTCTGTACAGAAAGCTTCCACCTGAAAATGTATAAAAAACCTCCGCTTCAGCGATGAAGCAGAGGCCCAGGATTTAGCGTTTAGCGGCGCGCTTTTTTCTGAGCCAGAACAGGCCCAGAATCAGTACCCCACCTGCCGCCGCCATGCCGACACGGGCAATCACCATCAGCGGCGACGTGTCTCCGCCCTTGCGCAGCGCCTGAACGCGCGCCGCGCTGATCGTTACCTGGCTGTGCCCGATATCCTGCATCACATAATTGGTGACCGCGGCCACCTGCCCGTCGCTTAACGAATCGACGAACCCTATCATTCCCTGCCCGTTTTCCGGCCAGACGCCCTGCAATACCGCCATTGCCACGTTATCAGCGGTGGGCTTATCCAGAACAGGATGGTGCTGCAGCGCCGGCAGGCCATTTAACCCCTGACCTGAGAGGTTATGGCATGACGCACAGTTGTCCCGATAAACCTGCTCACCCTCACTGAGACCTGCCAGAGACTGCGGCATATCATCGCCCTGCACCGGTGTCAGCGTTTTTGCAGTTGCCGGCTCGCTCACTGCCTGGGTGGCGGGAAGCAGATAGGTTGCAATCGCGTTACGATCGTCTGGTGTCATGCGTGAAAAGCTCTTATCGATTGCTTCCAGCATTGGCCCGCCAGCCGTGGCGCCGTTCGCAGCATGACCAGTCGCCAGATAATCTGCCAGCATCTTACGCGTCCAGTGGGCTTTGCCCTGCAGTGTTGCCGGGGTAATATCCGGCGCGTACCAGGTGCCAAGTGACGCACCCTGCAGATTCTTGTCCTGCTGTTCCGCCATCAGAAAGTTTCGTGGCGTATGGCAGGTACTGCAGTGGGTTAACCCCTGCACCAAGTAAGCGCCACGATTCCACGCTTGCGACTGGGTTGCATCGGGCTGGTAGACCATGTTGTCCGCAAACAACCAGTTCCAGGCAGCCATGCTGAAGCGCAGGTTAAACGGAAACGGCAGCGCGGTAGCCTCCGGGCGGATATCGACGGGCTGTACGCCATGCATGAAGTAAGCATACAGCGCTGCAACATCTTCGTCGGTCAGACGGGCATAAGCGGTATAGGGCATCGCCGGATAAAGCTGGCTGCCATCTCCACGGATGCCCTTACGCAGCGCGGCCGCAAACTGCGCTTCACTGTAATCGCCAATACCGGCGGTTTTAGACGGTGTGATATTGGTGCTGAAGATGATGCCAAGCGGACTCGCAATGGCATGACCACCGCTGAACGGCGCTTTACCCTCTTCGGTGTGACAGGCACCGCAGTCGCCTGCTATCGCCAGATATTCCCCACGTTGATTAACGTACTCTCATCCGCCGCATACAATTGTGTGCATACTGCCAGCAGCACACCCGCCGCCAGTCGCGTTCTCCAGGACTTACCCATGTTGCGTCTCCTGCAGGATTTTATCCGCGGTACGCAGCGCCAGCGCCATCGCGGTAAGCGTAACATTACAGGTTCCCACCGTTGGCATCACGCCGGTGCCGACCATAAACAGGTTTTCATGATCATGGGCGCGTCCCCACGCATCGGTCACGCTGGTCGCGGGATCGAGTCCCATAGAGAGCGTGCCGGTAATGTGCTGGCGATTGGAGAATTTGCCGCTTTTGCTGTGTTTTATACGGGTGGCGCCGAGACGGGCCGCAATGGCGTCATAGCACTCACGCGTTTTCTCTGTGCCTTTTATCACGTAGTCGTCGACATCCCAGTAGAGAGAAGGTGTAGGCAGTCCAAGCGCATCTTTGTTGGCGCTCAGCATGACGCGGTTGTTGGGATCGGGCAGCTGTTCCAGCGCATTTTTGATGCTGAGACGGCGTGCCGCACGAAAGCGGATCGCCTCCTGCAGCTTTTTGCCGAAATACCCTTCCGCCAGCACTTCTTTGGTGACAGAAGCCACCTGCGAGGCGTTGGAAATATCAATGCGGAACGGCGCATGTTCACGGCGAAAATCGCCGTCGCGGAACTGGCCGATTGAACAGGGGCTCACCGGTCCGCGTCCTGGCCAGATCTCCTCATCCACGTCAGTCTTGAGGATGCGCTTTTTACGAACGGCTGCAGCGATGCGATTATCTGTGCCTATGGCAAATCGGTTTATCTGGAGTTTGACCGCGAGGCTGAATCACTGGACATCGCCATCGCGTCTGCCGTAGATCACATTGAATCAGCCCTGATCGGCGCTATAGTCAGTTCTGTTGATTCCGCTCTTGTCGGACTCAGTGACATAGCTGCCAGTACTGAAATGTCCCGCCAGGCAATCAGCCTTTTTAAAGACGGCGCGCGTGGTAAGGGCGGCTTTCCTTCTCCGGTACAGCGCATCAAAAATCAGTTGCCGCTGTGGGACTGGGCTGATGTGGCTGAATGGCTGGCGGATAACGGACGGATTAAGGCCGGAAGTGAGTTGGCTGTTAATGCCCGTATACTCAGCAAATGGAATCTGGCGCTAAGAGCCAGCGCCTCGAAAGACTTTGCGGATATCGTTTCTCTCTCGATCGCGCTGATAGAACGTCGTCGCAGCGCCTCATAATCGGAAAGAAATAACATGAGGAAGAAAAGGTTATGCAATCAAAACAAGATACTTCTATTAAGAAAATGACCGTCGCTGAGCGTAAAGCGGAAGCCATGCGTCAGCTTAAAGAGTCTTTTGACCTTGCAGAGCGCACAGGCACTTTACGTTACCGCGAAGCAAAAGCTGGTTAATCGTTGGCCTCCTCCAAAACCCGCTAAGGCGGGTTTTTTGTCCCTGTAATTTAGTCCTATAGCCGCCCGGTCAGTAGTAATTGCCTGGCCTCACTTATAGTGTCCTCGGCCCAGTCCCGGCTAAACCCCGGCATCGCATCAAACGCGCTGGCTATATCCGCTGGTATCGCGTCGATATATTCCAGCCCTGCCCGTGATACCTCCACCAGCTCTGAGGCGGCATGACGCAGTGCCAGTAGCTCAGCGGCCATCTTCTGCGTCATGGCGTGATTAGGTAATGCTCCCAACTTACTGAAGTTGGGAGCATTACCACGTTTTGCTTCTTATTAATCTTTCAGGCGTTAATGACAGACACCGAGCCCGGCCACCCTCGGGCTGGATGTCTGAAAAACGTCTGCAGTGGTCAGCCAGAGAGTAAATGTTTAAATCTCATGCCAGACCTGACAGTTTCTTAAACATTGCCACTGCCTGCACCTGACCGAAAAGGTCCAAACAATAAGGCATTCTGCTTCAGGGGCACATATTGCGTAATATATGTTTTCCGTTAAGTTGATGCTTTAAAACAGCCAGAATATGTCCGGCGATTAGCAGTGCAAGCGTCATGCACGCGAGAACGTGTACTTGATTAAAAAACGTAATGGCACTCACGCTATGCAGGGGTTGCGGCACGTGAAACATATGGAAGACATCGATAGCATGATTCATCATCAGCACGCCCGTTATCAGCACTACACTAATATTTGCATACAAAGCCAGATGCCCCAGATGCGCAATACGCTGTTCTCCCGGCGTTAACAGACTTTCTGCCGGACTGCCATGTCTGAAGAGATACCACACTCGTAATATAAAAAACGGGATAAACAGGGTTGTCAGGGAAACGTTAAAAAAACCTATCCACTCTTTAACAGGCTGATCGGGATGACAAAACGCCACATAAAATCCGCTCAGGGTTGCCCAGATTATAATAATGGCTGAAAGCCAGTGTAAAATAATTTGCTGTGTACTGTATTTCATTTTAAAAATCCGTTCTGAATTTCAGGCTCACAAACCTCTACAGGTGCGCACGCGCCCCGGCGAAGCTTACGAGAAATAGTCGTAAAGAAATATACAATTAAAGATATGCTTTAAGCATGAACATCAGGGATAAATGGTTCCGCTTAGCGTCGGAAATCATATCCAGACACTTTTTAAATAACAGTAAGGAAATTCCTGATTATCAGCGCTTATCTGGAAACTCGCCCAAGGGCTTATTTTTCATGGCATAAATAATCAGCATTTATTTAAATGTTGAATGCAAAATATTCAGCCGCTTCGGTAATGGGTGGCCTGCTCTTTTGTTGGGATCTCGACTGTTTCACGTCCTGTCATATCTTACATCATGCCCTGAGGCGTTATGTTAAACGCACAGCGCTCGTCAATGTCCGCCCAGTGGGGGCCACTTGAAATTGAGTGCTGATTAATGAGCTTGATAAAAGCGCTCGGGCGGAGTGCGCAATACTTTCAGATAAAGCTGACCTCTGCCGTCATCACAGTTTTGATGCGCTGAAGCGATCGATCAGAGCATGACTGAGATCGGGTCCGTTGACCTGGTAATCATGCCAAGCCAACAGATTTCTCCGTGTTATACCTGAACATCTTAAGATGGAGTCAGGCATCCTGTCGTACAGAACTTATACGGTGCAGCGAACAGCTTAACCTGTGTTAACCCGCGTTTGCGGGTTTTCAGGCTGAATGAAGGATAACTGAACAGGAAGTGGCTGTAACAAACCTGGCTGACAGGAAAACACCTGAATAACGTTTCAGAACCTGCTAACCCGCGCGATTACGCATCAGTCGCTTCTCGCGCCTGTAGCCTGGCATCGAATATTCCACTTTCCGTGCCATCTATAATCACCCTTCCGCATGTCAGGCAGTGACTTCCTCTTACGGCGGGTACCACCTTTTCAGGATCGTTTATATCCATGCACACATCACGTGTACCGTATAAAAACGACTCTTTCTGACAGCCTGGACATCGCATAACTCTCTCCCTAAGTAATGTCTGTATGACAAGAATAGCTAAGGGCGTTATGAGTGTGTAACAGATTTCTCTTTTTTGCATGCGGAAACGGGTAATGCTCCCAACTTACTGATTTAGTGTATGATGGTGATTTTGAGGTGCTTGCGTGGCTTCCATTTCCATCAGATGTCCTTCCTGCTCCGCTACTGAAGGCGTGGTGCGTAACGGCAAAAGCACTGCCGGACATCAGCGCTATCTCTGCTCTCATTGCCGTAAAACATGGCAACTACAGTTCACTTACACCGCCTCTCAGCCCGGTACGCACCAGAAAATCATTGATATGGCCATGAATGGCGTCGGATGTCGCGCCAGTGCACGCATTATGGGCGTTGGCCTCAACACGGTTTTACGCCACTTAAAAAACTCAGGCCGCAGTCGGTAACCTCGCGCATACAACCGGGCAGTGATGTGATTGTCTGCGCTGAAATGGACGAACAGGGGGGGCTACGTCGGTGCTAAATCACGTCAGCGCTGGCTGTTTTACGCGTATGACAGGATACGGAGGACGGTTGTGGCGCACGTCTTCGGTGAACGCACTCTGGCCACACTGGAGCGTCTTCTGAGCCTGCTGTCGGCCTTTGAGGTCGTGGTATGGATGACGGATGGCTGGCCGCTGTACGAATCACGCCTGAAGGGAAAGCTGCACGTTATCAGCAGGCGTTACACTCAGCGCATTGAGCAACATAACCTGAATCTGAGACAACATCTGGCAAGGCTGGGACGGAAGTCACTGTCGTTCTCAAAATCGGTGGAGCTGCATGACAAGGTCATCGGGCATTATCTGAACATAAAACACTATCAGTAAGTTGGGAGCATTACCGTTTTTTCATATCCAGCAGGGTATCGCGGATATTGTCAAACTTTTGAATGGCATGAACTATCGGCTGGTGGCCTGCTTCATTACGGTCGTTAAAAAAACGAGTTCCTGTACCCTGCTTATCACCATCGATATAAAGTACATCTTCACCACGACGGGCATACTCAATAGCCAGGTTAACGGCCAGTGTGGACTTTCCACAGCCGCCCTTACCATTACCAACATGAATAATCATGTGACAACTCCGTATGATTTAAGCCTGAAATTGTCACAACCTTAGAGGCACTGACTAAGCTGGTCAATAAATTCCTTACGCAAAGTTGAAAAAATGGCCAAAAATGCCCTTTTTGGTACATTAATGATTCATTTTTAGTACCAAATAGGAACCTTTTTTAATCCTTAATGGTTCCTTTTTAGTGGTGGATTTATGCCTCTTCTTTGGATGCAATATTTATTAAGTCGTCTCTTTTATGGCTCTTAAAACGCTTTATCACATATTAACGATAACCATTTATCGCAATATATTTGGCGCAGTAATTTAGAGGTGTTTTTTATCAACCTCAGTAACTTCTTTTAAATCAACACTTCCTTTCTTAATACGAGAACTGACATCCTCTTCATATTCTTTCCGTCTGGCGTCGGTTATCTTATTTGTTTCTCCGCATTGTGCTGAGGTTATATTTTGTGCCTGTATTATTTCCAGTGGGGGAGTGGTTTTGGCTTTTTTATCTGAATCTAAATAAAATGCAAAGTCGGCATACCATAGAATTTCTCTCATAAGCACCCATCTATAATGATTGTAAATTGAGCTGCTTTTTATCAGATTAAATCCTGTATATTCATTCTGGTGCTGAACTCCCAAGCCCTTTCTTTGAGAGATATTTAATGCTTCTGATTTGGTTGAAAGGAGCCTGATTTTAGGGTTTCCACCTAGAGGGGGAAGTACACCTGTTCTGGGCGAGGGATTAAAGACCCAAGCGTCTGTAATATCATTCGCAGTCTCTTCACTATTCGTTACATGAGCTGCTAGACCTCCGCCAAGAGAGTTACCTACAACAACTGTTTTTGGACCAAAAAAACCGGCCCTTCTTTCCCTGTACTTTATAGCCTCTTTAACATATTCGCGAGCATACTTATTTTGAACCGGAAACGGTGCAAGGTTTTGGAACAGATAATCTTTAAAAAAATCATCTGAGCCTCGAAAAGCAACAATGAGTTCTTTTTCCCCAGTGAATTGGTTACTATATATAAATGATTCTGCAGCAAAACCGTTAAAAAAACCCACATTATCTTTCGAGAGCTCTTTTATTTTCTCAAGATAACTAGGGGTTATGAAGTTAAATTGCTTGTCAGAGTTATTTTTTTGCAAGGTTAGTGTAGCAGCCAGTGCATAAACGTAACCTTCTTTGGCTAAAGCCAGCTTTTTTTTAGTTTCGTAATCAATTTTCTGATAATCATCAACCATATCAAGATATCTCTGGTTGCACCACACAACCCCTTCTATTTTGCCTGCATTACTAGGAAAGGGGTTCCATGGGGAATTGATACAACCAGCTAATAACCCTACAGAAGTTACGATGCATAAGCAGAATCTTTTTCTCAGTTTCATATAACCACCACTGACTTAATGAAAATTTTTGTGTTGATGATTTAAGATGTCACTGACATAGCATTCGATATTGAGGTATTTAAGAGGAGATTAATTAAGTTAAAAGTATTGATAGTTTAGGTGAGAAGTGTTTTAGGAAATGAAAAGCGCATCACATTTTTGTAAATGCTTACCCTGTCATAAGTAAAATTATAAACCCTCTTTTATAAAACTATAGGGTACTAATAGTAAGGCGAAAAAATATTTTGGTTCAAATTATTGAACAATAAAAATCCTGCTCCTTGTCAAAACTACAAGGAGGTGATGAGCGGGCTTTCAGGAGTTTAATGTAAGTAACAGCCTTAGGCTTAAAGTAACCATATTCAGGGTGCAGAATTAGGTAATGCTCCCAACTTACTGATTTAGTGTATGATGGTGATTTTAAGGTGCTTGCGTGGTTTCCATTTCCATCAGATGCCCTTCCTGCTCCGCTACTGAAGGCGTGGTGCGTAACGGCAAAAGCACTGCCGGACATCAGCGCTATCTCTGCTCTCATTGCCGTAAAACATGGCAACTACAGTTCACTTACACCGCCTCTCAGCCCGGTACGCACCAGAAAATCATTGATATGGCCATGAATGGCGTCGGATGTCGCGCCAGTGCACGCATTATGGGCGTTGGCCTCAACACGGTTTTACGTCACTTAAAAAACTCAGGCCGCAGTCGGTAACCTCGCGCATACAACCGGGCAGTGATGTCATTATCTGCGCTGAAATGGACGAACAGGGGGGCTACGTCGGTGCTAAATCACGTCAGCGCTGGCTGTTTTACGCGTATGACAGGATACGGAGGACGGTTGTGGCGCACGTCTTCGGTGAACGCACTCTGGCCACACTGGAGCGTCTTCTGAGCCTGCTGTCGGCCTTTGAGGTCGTGGTATGGATGACGGATGGCTGGCCGCTGTACGAATCACGCCTGAAGGGAAAGCTGCACGTTATCAGCAGGCGTTACACTCAGCGCATTGAGCAACATAACCTGAATCTGAGACAACATCTGGCAAGGCTGGGACGGAAGTCACTGTCGTTCTCAAAATCGGTGGAGCTGCATGACAAGGTCATCGGGCATTATCTGAACATAAAACACTATCAGTAAGTTGGGAGCATTACCAGGCTGCGCTTCTAAATATTGCAGTGAGGGCAAAGACTACACTTTTAGCCGGAATACATCAGCATTTAAGCTGACGACTTTAAAAAAATATTATGAAAGCAGCAACCTGCATCTGTCGCTATGAAACCAGCACTTTCACATTGAGCAGTGAAGCCTGTTAGGTTCGCAGAATATGCCGCGTAAGGGCGGACACCAGTTTTATGATTCAGCAGGTTGCTGGTTTCATGGCGTGTTGCAGTGAGCTAACAAAAAAGCCGCGTGATCCTTTACGCGGCCAATCGGTATTTTCATTTTATTTTTTATTATCGGACATACACTCACATACCTGGGTCAGCACAAATACTCCTGCATCATTCAGGTATAGCTTATGTTGTATCAAACAGCCATATGCCTGACCGGGCGAACGCAGCTTTTGAATTCCACGACCGGCTTATTTTCTTTTGAAATTTTAGCTGCGATATTGACTGCACGCCTTACCTTTGTAGCAGGCTTTGCTTTAACTTCGGGCTTTGCCACGCAGTGCGGGCAGGGCTTTACCCCTTTAAAATTGGCTGCTGCCACTGTTCTGGCCTGATTCAGCGAGTAGCAGCTTCCGATAAAGACACGGGCCGCCTGATCGGGCAGGTGTGCGCAGTCAGCACGGTGAAGCAGTAGGCCTTCAGGATTGTTATCGCTTACGTAATATTTTAAAGCCGTATACATGGTAAATCCTTTGCTGTTTATCATCTGATGTTAAATGATATTGATTATTATTAATTTCACCTGATGGGATTTCATGTGTCACAAAAGTGCCGGTGACAAAAACAGTTATGGAATATTCTTATAAGCGGATTAACACAAATAACGCGATCCTTATCAACTACTTTTTTTAGGACAAATTTAATTTTTGGCCTGCAATTAACTTATTGAAGTTAATTTTCTAGATTAAAAAAACTTCAAGCATATGATTTATATGGACTCTTCGCTTTTAATAATTTTATGGGTAGTTCAGACCATATGATCAAAAAAGTATTTCAGTACCATGGCACTCATTTAAAAATTTTGATAAATCACAGTAAGAAATTAACGTGTTCAAATAAAATGAATTAAAGTTATCTGGTACTTCAGTTTTTTGGAAAAAAATTAACAGATGTTTTAGGCCGCATACCGCACACGGTAGGAACAGAAACTCAGTCCGGACTATTGGGCAGCTTTTTCGATACATCTGCTATCAGCGTGTCAGACAGAGCCCGGGCTTTTATGCTGCCCCCAGTCAGGTTGAGCCACTTCCGGTTGGAATCACCACTTTCCTGCACCATCAGCCTGAGACCGTTTAGGCGAATACAGGACGCACGGAAGCTATTGGGATAGATATCGTCTGATCGCTCATAAATTATGTGCAGGATCGTTCGCTGCGGCACCGTCTGGCGCCGATTAAGGGAAAACTGATACAGAATGAGCAAAGTCTGTTTCTGAACAACTGACAAGCGCATACTTGCCTCAGCGCGGCGCGTGCTGCCGGTAATGCACCTGCACGGCATAAAGATGTACAAATTGCCCTCACGTGGCGGGCGTAAAGCAGACTTGTATGATTAAGCGATAAGGACAGGTATTTTCACTATGAGCGTGCCCTTCTCAATCATTTCCTGCAGCAGCGTATCGCGCCAGACTTTCCAATCCGGAGAACGGTGGCAAACGTTTAATCCTGCAGATTAAGATGAACTGTCTGGCCGGTTGCTTCAACACGGGTTTTGATAAAGTACAGGACGGCGCTCTGATCACACGTAAGATTGTCCTTATGGGCGCTGGCAGGCATATAGCCAACATAATCGGTAGTCGCCTGCTTTTATTGCACCTTTGATTCGCTGACGCAGTTTGCGTATCTTGAGACTGCATTTACCTTTGCCAGCTTCAAGTGGGAACTCCCGATCTTCTTCGGAAATAAACGCAGAAATCGGTTTGCCCTTACTGACTGCACTTCAGCCATACAATTAAGCTAGGTCTACTTCGTTTTCGTGGCTTCGATAAGGCATCGTACAGGTATGTTTTGAACGCCAATTCATTCTAAAAGTAAATAAATTGCTGTTTAAGCACATTCACAATATTTTTAGATTTGGGTTCTCATCACATAGCTAGTCTTTGTAATTCTGCTGCAATCATCGCCCTATCAGCTTCTCCCGTAGCTGCGCTGACGGTCAACTCTTCCAGAGCATTACCTTCCGGGTTCAAATCTATACCGTTACGGCGCAGGAAAAGCATCATTGCGAAAAATGCGGTTCGCTTATTATAGTCAGCGAACACATGGCCACGCGCTACGGCTTCAAGATGCGCTGCTGCAATGTGCCATACGTCAGGCAGTTCGCCATATAGGTAGAGTGTGGTAACACGGTCTATCACTGCTTTAGCTTTACTGCGGTCTGCTATACCAGGTAATCCCGGCGCAGTGCTTTCCAGCCTGTCATGAAGCATGATCAGTTCGTCTGCTGTGACAGGACGGTATTCTAATTCCAGCTTCATCGGTCGGCTAAAGCCTTAAACGTATTGGCATGGCGATCCAGAATGTAGTCCATATCCTTTTCAAGCTGGATGCGCTTTAACGACTCAAACTCGCTCTTAGATAGCATTACAACGCTTTCTTTGCCACCATTGCGGGTAACTTCGATTGGCTCAACCAGTGCCGCATCGAGCGTAGCAGCCCAAGTATCGCGTGCTGCCCTGCTGTTAACTGTATTCATGATGACCTCTTAAATATGGTACTCATTTGTGTACGCAAATTATGGTACGCATTTGCGTACGCACTCGCAAATGTTATCAGCAAAATATTGCTGGTTTCATGGTAACGTTAGTCTGTTCATGGTAGCCCACTAAGTTAGCAGGCAAATGTTCGTCTATTCATGGTAAACAGGCTCAATCTGTACATATTGCGAACACATTTGGTGGCTGCGCCTTCCTCCACCATGAAATGTAGTGGTCAACTAAAACTGGCCACCGATTTAGAGTTTTTCCAGTATCGCTTTTCCGATTCGTTTGAGGGCAACCCACCGTTTTAATCATGCGGCCTTAGCGAGCTGTAATACCCGACGATATAGTCTGTGATCGCATGAGCAGCTTCGCTAAAGTTTATATAACCTGTCACTGGCACCCACTCGTTTTTCAGACTCCGGAAGAAGCGTTCCATCGGGCTGTTGTCCCAACAGTTTCCACGTCGGCTCATACTTTGCCTGATCCGGCAACGCCACAGTAGTTGCCGGAACTGCCTGCTTGTATAGTAGCTACCCTGGTCACTGTGGAACATCACTCCGGCTGGTTTACCGCGAGCTTCCCACGCCATTTCCAGCGCTTTGATGGTCAGTTTGCTGTCCGGTGAGAATGACATTGCCCAACCTACCGGTTTCCTTGCGAACAGATCGAGAACAACAGCAAGGTAAGCCCAACGCTTGCCTGTCCAGATATACGTCACATCGCCGCACCACACCTGATTCGGTTCTGTCACTGCGAACTGTCGCTCAAGGCGATTCGGGATAACGATGTGTTCAGGACCACCACGTTTATATCGGTGGGTAGGCTGCTGACAACTCACCAGACCCAGTTCTTTCATGAGCCTTCCGGCAAGCCAGCGTCCCATTTTGAAGCCTCTCAGGGTTGCCATAATCGCGATACTTCTTGCGCCAGCAGAACCATGGCTGATGTTATGCAGCTCCAGGACCTGACTGCGTAACACAGCTCGCCTGCCGTCTGGCTTTTCGGGGCTTTTTTCCCAGTATTTGTAGCTGCTGCGATGAACCCCGAACACGTGGCAAAGTGTGACCACAGGATACTGCGCTCTGAGTTTCCCGATTAACGAGAACTGTTCAGGGAGTCTGACATCAAGAGCGCGGTAGCCTTTTTTAATATGTCGTTTTCCATTTCAATGCGTTGTAGCTTTTTCTTCAGCTCACGTATTTCAATCTGTTCCGGGGTTACAGGGGAAACTTTAGGTATTTTGCCCTGTCGTTCATCCCGCAACTGCTTTACCCATCGCGTCATGGTAGAAAGACCCACATCCATAGCACTGGCCGCAGCTGCAACGGTGTAGTTCTGATCAAGGACCAGTTGAGCGGATTCGCGTTTAAACTCTGCGCTGAAATTTCTTTTTTTCATTGAGGCACCTGTAATGTTCTGAGGTGAGCATATCACCTCTGTTCAGGTGGCCAAATTCAGTAAACCACTACAAGAATTAATATTGGTTAAGTTCAGGCAGCGATGGATATAGGGGGCGGTGATATTCTGCTGCTGGCTCTGCGATAATAAAGACGCGTTACGGATAACGATATGATGAACAGGGAAGCACGGACCGGATGTGCCTGACTCCCCGGCTGGGGCGGCCAGAGGCGACACCGCGTTCCACAGCGCATCGCGCTGATGCTGATCCTGCTGTAAACGTTGCTGCTGCTGATTCTGGATATAATCACGGTCGCCCGGATTCAACGGTGCCGCTGCTGCTGAAGCAGTTAATAAGCTGACGCTCAGCGCCAGTACCATCCCTGTATGTGCCATTATAAAGACTTAAGTTAAAGTGATTGTCTGTTTCCTGTCAGTTTGCCTGCACAGAATATCACCTTAACAATCAGAAAGTTCCTGATGGCGCTATAAAACGAGAATGCAATCGTAATATTACTTAAAGCATCGTTCCGGGCTGGCCTAACTCAAATATAAAGAGAGATATTTGCGAGTGCTGATGCAATCGGGAGTATTTTCCAGATATATCGTCTTTTTCTCATTAGCGTTTGCACTGTGATTAAACGTAAACCCGCTCTGATTGGTTAATAAAACCGTATCAGGAGCCCGCTTAAAGAGAGCAGATATAGCTTATTTTTCCCGGTGCAAGGTGGAATGCGTAATTACCATTGCAAATCTAATGCTATCGCATTCTCTCACTGGCAGGATGATACACATCGCTGCGTTCGCGCTTTCCGACTGCGATGATCAGCTGATCGTCGATCACCTGATAAACCAGCCGGAACCCCGACGTTTGCAGTTTGATTTTATCCCGCGCAGTCTGGCAGATGCGATATGGGGGTTATCGCAACACTTCTTCAGCTTTTTCGCAAACTGTTGCCTCTGCTCCGATCACAAGCGCCGCTATGCGTGACGCAGCCGGAGTGTGGCCGGCAGCACTCTGCGGTTACTGGCAGGCTCATCGCCAGCAATCAGCGCGCTCAGCAACGCAAAGCACTCCTGCGCCAGTCGCGGTACATCCTGTTCGACGGTATCAATCGCTACCGACAGTGAATCATAGAGATAGTGGTCATCAAAACTGGCGATGCGGATGTTGCTGTTGAGCAGATGATGCTGGCTCATGTAACGCAGCACCCCTTCCATCAAGCCGCAGGCGGCGGTGAAGATCGCCTGTGGCGGACGACCGAGTCGGGCGCAGAGCGCGGCAAACATCTCATAACCGCTGCTGGGGTGATAGTTACCATGAATAATCCACTCCGGTCGGGGCGTGACGCCCGCCAGCTCCAGCCCCTGCAGAAAGCCGGCAAGGCGATCGCGCGTCGGAGAGAGGCGTGCCTGACCGCCAAGGAAATAGATCTCTTCCGGATTAGCGCGCGCCAGTTGCGCCACTAATTCGGCAGTAGGCGTAACCGCATCCGTGATCACCAGCGGCAGCTGCGTATCATTCATATAGCGGTCAAACAGTACGACCGGCAGCTGTTCGCTGAGTTTTACATAGTCGCTGTCGCCGGACATGCTGGAGGCGACAATCAGCCCGTCCACCTGGCGGGCGACCAGGTTATCCACGACAACCCGCTCCTGGCCGGCATTTTCATCCGTACAGGAGATCAGCAGCTGTAGTCCCGCTTCGCGGCAAAGGTTTTCCAGTGCGTCTGAGAATACGGCAAAACCGTGATTGGTGATCTCCGGCACCACCAGACCCAGCGTATGGCTGCGATTATCGCGCAACAGACGCGCATGAATACTGGCTTGATAATGATGCTCACGGGCCAGGGAGAGCACGCGCTCGCGCGTCTCTTTGGCGACGCGCAGCTCTTTACCCCGGCCGTTCAGCACCAGGCTGGCGGTCGCTTTCGAGACGCCAGCCAGCGCGGCGATATCGGTAATGGTTACGCGTTTGGTTTTTCTCACGTCATGGCATCAGTCAGGGAAACAATAACTTATTGTACCACGCAGCGTCGCAGCGGCCAGTAGCGCGCGGTAACTTCTGTGTCCCCGATCAGCCTGAGTTGCGCCTCCGCTGCCGGAAAATAGCGGCTGCTCATCACGCCCTCGCCTTCGTTGATAAAAATCTCTACGCTGGAGTGGTCGCATAAAATCTGCAGCTGCGTCACTGCTCCCTGCCAGTAGCGATAGTGCCACTCCCCGTTCGACAGGCTGCGACGCGCAAGACGCAGTCCGCTGCTATGCCACTCCAGCAGCAGCGTGTTGGCAAAATCAAGCGTGATACCGCCCGTACCGGTCAGCTCCAGCTCAAGCCGTCGCGCGGCAATAAAGGGGGCATCTGCAGCCAGACCCTGAAAAGCGTGCTCCTCACCGCGCAGCGCCTGCAGCTCAGCTACCGGCCGCTGGTAGAGTTTGCCGTCACGCGTTCCCAGCTCGCGGATACAGGTCATCTGGTGGATCCAGCCGCGGGCGATAGTAGGCTGATATCTCTCTTCACCGTCCGGCACCCCCATCCATGCTACCAGCAGGCGACGGCCATCGGCGGTCAGTGTGGTCTGCGGTGCGTAGAACTCAAAGCCGGCATCCAGCTCATGAAAGTCGCCGTGCGTAAAGCGGGCGGTGTCATAGTCCAGATCGCCTGCCAGCCATGCACTGGGATGCGCATTGAGAAAACGCTGTTCTTCAGGCGTAATCCCCTGCGGACAGCAGATAAGAAACGTACTGTCGCCCAGCGTGAAGAGATCGGGGCACTCCCACATATATCCTGCCGCACCCAGCCCGTTAAGGCCGCTGCCGGCAATCTCCCCGAGCCTGTGCCACGTGTGCATATCGTCAGAGCGCAGCAGCAGAACTTTGCCCTGCAGCGCATTGTCCTGTGCCCCCAGCACCATGTACCAGCTCTCACCATGCCGCCACACTTTTGGATCGCGGACGTGTCCGGTATACCCTTCAGGCAGCGCAATAACGGGTCCCAGCTTATCGAAACCTCCTGCTTCATTCTGTACCGCCAGGCACTGCCACGCGGTACGGCTGCCATCGTCAAACTTCACATTACCGGTGTAAACCAGCGTGAGCGCACCGTGATTGTCCACGGCGCTGCCGGAGTAGCAGCCGCTGCGGTCATACTCTTCATCCGGCATCAGCGCGATCGGCTCATGCTGCCACTGCAGCAGGTCCGCTGAACTCCAGTGCCCCCAGCATTTATGCTGATGCTGGCAGCTCAGCGGGTTCCATTGGTAGAAGAGGTGATAGCGTCCGTTAATGTGGATAAAGCCGTTAGGGTCGTTCAGCAAACCCGTTACAGGCGCAAGATGCCAGCCGGGATAGTGCGCATCGTTTAGCGCGCGCGGCTGACCGCGCATGACCGCCTGCAGGATAGCGGGGAACAGGTTTAATGAGGCCATTATTCTGCGTCCGTTTTGTATTTAAGCAGGTAAGAGATAACAAAGGCTGCGCTGAAAGCGATCACCATACCAATGGCGTAATTGAGCAGCGAGCTGGCCTGCACAATCGCCATGCCCGGAATACCGGTCAGGCCTACAGCCGTCATATAAACATGCACCGAGACAACCCATGCACCTCCCAGCGCACCGCCAATCAGCCCCGCTACGAAAGGTTTCATAAAGCGCAGGTTGATACCAAAAATGGCTGCTTCGGTAATCCCCAGCAGCGCCGAGAAGCCGGAGGGAAGCGCGATAGCTTTAATCTTAATATCTTTTGATTTTAACCATACCGCCAGGCACGCCCCGCCCTGTGCGACGTTAGCCATCGCCCAGATCGGCAGCAGGAAATTCACGCCGATAGACGGGTTGCCCAGCAGCCCCGCTTCAATAGCGTGAAAGCTGTGGTGTACGCCGGTGATCACAATGACAGAGTAGAGACCACCAAACAGTAATCCCGCCAGCCAGCCGGCGTGGGCGATCAGCGTGCTCAGGACAAAGGAGATCCCGTCACCCAGCGCGCGCCCGGCCGGACCGATAATCAGCAGCGCTACAAAACCGGAGATAATCACCGTCAGGAATGGCGTCAGGATCAGATCCAGCGCGTCGGGGATCACCCGGCGTAGCTGTTTCTCCAGTACGCTCATGAACCATACCGCCAGCAGTACCGGGAACACCGTGCCCTGATAGCCAATCATCGCGACTTCGATACCAAAGAAGTTCATGGTATGGAAACCAGCCGCCACGCCCCAGGCGTTGGTCAGCGCCGGATGCGTCAGGATCCCGCCCAGCGTCGCCCCGAGAAACGGATTGCCGCCAAACTCACGTGCGGCAGTGAATCCGATCAGGATTGGCAGAATGATGAATGCCGCTGAGCTGCACATATCCAGCATGATATAGAGTGCATTTTCCGGATTAACCCAGCCGTAGGTTTTCACCATGCCGAGCAGCCCCATCAGCAGACCTGAGGCGACAATGGCCGGAATAATCGGAACAAAAATATTCGACAGCAGACGCGCAATACGCTGAAAAGGATTGAGTTTACGTGCAGCGATATCTGCTGCTTCTGACTTACTGGTTTCGCTGATGCCGGCTTCGCGGATAAAGGCAGCATACACCTTATTCACCACGCCGGTGCCAAAAATGACCTGCAGCTGTCCGGCATTGCGGAAGCACCCTTTTACGCCATCGAGTTTACCGATCGCGGCGGTATCTGCTTTGGCATCATCCACCAGTACCAGACGCAGACGGGTAGCGCAGTGCGCCGCGCTGGCAATATTTTCCCGGCCTCCCAGCAGCGGCAGCAGCGCGCGGGAGATCTGTACAACATCCATAGTAACCTCTGTTTTTCGTTGTTATGCCTGCCAGAATGTGGCCCCCGCAGGGGCCGGAGAATCAGAACCAGGTTTCCATCTGCACGCCAAAGTTCCACTCGCCGCCAGATTTAAAGCCGCTGCTGCCAAAGGCGTCATCGCCCGCATAGTTATCCAGACGGTGATCCCAGTCCATCCAGCTGGCAAACAGACGGATTTCAGGGCGCTTGAGGAAGTCGCCGACGTCGCTGGCTTTCAGCGTCGGCGCTACGGTGAGCTTGTAAAAATTGCCACTCACGGCATTGCGGCTGTTGTAGCCTTCAGGCCGCAGATCCATGTACTGATATGAGCCTTCATACTGCATCTCAAAGTTCTGCGTGAATTCCTGAATCAGGCGCAGGTTCGCGGTCGCCCATTCATAGCTGTCGCCTTTGACGTAGCGATCTTTGCTGCTCTGTGCCAGCAGTGCTGGCGCAATATGCCAGCCGCCGCCCAGCGGCGTAATGCCGTAGCTTGCGAGGCGCCAGGTATCGGCTTCCGGCAGCAGCGCACCGTCAGATCCCAGCGTTTTCACTTCCGCGCCCAGACCGTGGCCGTAGAGCAGGGCCGTTTTAGCCGAGCCTTCGCGCAGGCCGTAGAAAGTATCGTTATGGATGCCCGCTAATACGTGCACGCCGGTGTTAGCCGCGTCGCTTTTCACGCGATTTCCTTCGATATCGGTGCGCTGGTCATTATCTTTAGCGCGCATGCCGCTGAGCATCAGCTGCAGCGGTCCGGTGAAGTTATTCAGTGAAAGAATGTAGTTCTGCGCGGTGTTTTCATTATTTTCGATATCACCAAAGGTACGTCCGTAAAGTGACAGGTTACTGCGTGTGGTTTCGCCCCACTTCATGTCGTAGATCCCGGCACCGGTACCCGCAAGAAACACGACGTCGGAGTCGATCCAGTGAATATCAAAGTTGTCGCGATCGAAGCGTTTACCCGCCCAGACGGTAGAGTCTTTGAAAGCGCCGGAGAAAGTGGGCAGCTGCCCCAGCTCAACAAATGCCTGACGCAGGTTGAGATCGCTGCTGGCCGCTGTCCAGTCATTGTAAGTACGCTGCCCGTCCGCCAGCATCGCTTTAAAGCGGGTGGTGGCCCCGTTTGCCAGCGTCTCTTTGTGCTCCAGATTCAGTTCAACATAGGTGTCAGGCTCGTTGCCCAGCCGGCCCACATGTCCTCCGGTCTCGCCAGCCGGCGTAACGGTCGGACCACCCTGCGTTTTGGCCGCTGAACTGTTCATCAGCAGGCCGGAGCGGGCATAACCATGAAACTCAAATCCGCTATCCTCGCTGCCTGTCGTCGCGGGTGCGGCTTTTGCCGTACGCTGTTCAACCCGGGCAATCGCCGTCTGATTTTTCTGCTGGGCGGTGGCCAGCATTTGTGCCTGTTTTTCTGCTGCTTTTGCGCGGGTTTCTGCAAGGTCAGCACGCTGTTCTGCCGCCGCGAGACGTTTTTCCATTGCTGCAAGACGCGCTTCAATACTGCTCATATCGGTGGCGGACCACGCTGTTCCTGAACTTAATAAGGCGCTGAGGGTAAGGGCGAGGATGCTTTTTTTCATGGTATGGCGTCCCTGAGAGGTAGCTATTATCAGATATTGTTTTTTGCTAAACCGATTTAGTAACTGAATCCTGATGAACTTTGTTACTGTGCGCAACTGATTATGCTAAACCGTTTTAAGTGATGTGAAGTACATCGCAAAATAGTGCAGGAAAACGCAAAGGGACGTCTCAGGTGGGTAATACATGGGGGAGAGAGAAGCAGGAGAAAGAGGGAAAAAAGAGCAGAGCCAGGCTCTGCTCCATGCGGTTACTCTTTAGCAATCGGCGCCTGATCTACGGTGACTTTTTCATCGCCCTGAATCTGCCCGATACGCTGTTCCGTTTTGCTGACGGCGTCAGCATCTTTCAGCAGCGTGTAAGTCAGCTCAAACGTGGTGCTCTGGCCCGGCTGTAGCTGCTTAACCCTGCCCTGCTCTTTTTCAATGGTGACCGGATAGGCATAGCTGGTACCGGGTTCAATACCGGTAACGTAGCCCTGTTTAAGCGTGTCGGTGTTTTTCCACATGGTCAGCACCGGCAGCTGGCGGGTATCAAACTCGATTGATGCCCCTTTATCGCCTTTGCTGTTAACCACCGCCGCCAGCGTTTTTCCGTTGCTGTCCGCTTTCGGCACCAGGTTAAATACCATCTCATCAAAATCTCTGGCAGGCGCATCATAGACGTTCCAGCTATTCAGCCCTTTCTGCGCGTAATCGTTAAAAGGCGAGACAGATTTCAGCGGTGCGATAAAGCGGGCATCTTTCTCCAGAATCGGCGTGCCGAAATTGCTGTGATAGATGATCTGATAATCCTGCGGATAATCGCCGTGGTTGGTTAACACATCATGCAGTGTGAAGGCATCTGTACCCGGCACGTAACGGAGCTCTGTCCAGGTGGCGAGGTTCGATTTTTTGAACGTATGCTCTTTCAGCAGGCCGCGAATGCGGATTTCATGCGGGGCTTTATCATCCACGGTGACTTCAACCTGCGAAGCGGGTGTGTTGCCCGCTTTACCGTGCAGCGTATAGATGCGGCCATCTTTAGTGACCGGATGCCCGGTCCACTCATAGCCGCAGCGCACCATCATTTCATTAAAGCCATCAAGCCAGCCGAGACCGTTGCGGCTCTCCAGATTGATATAGGCCGGGTTGACCACTTCATCTACCGGCGAATCCCAGCCCAGACGCACGCCGTGTCCCCTGACGTACAGTAAATCCATCCCGCGCGTCGGGCTGAGCGCGATGGTCAGGCCCTCCGGACTGGTAATCGTAATGACTTTCGAACCTTCCTGTTTGCCGCCATGCAGCACTTTTTGTTCGATGCTGAACGGCTGGCCGCCCAGCTTCAGCGTTTTGCTGTCGATGTGCCAGTTTCCCTTCTCTGTACTTGCTTCAGCATCCGTCAGCACCCATGTCTGTGCTGCTGCCTGAACGCTGATCCCCGCCATGACCACACCGGCCAATAATGCTAATTTCATAATGATGCATCCTTTGCTGAATTGATTTAGCTAATGTCAGCTAAGCGTACAAACATGAGGAAAATGAAACCGTGAGGTGCTTCACTTCGGTCGGTTATACCGTCAGTAATCTCTGTAAATTTGGGTTAGATCACATTTTGAGAGGTTAAGACGGCGTTTTTAGACGCACAGAGAGAGAAATCAAGCTGAAATGGTGGTGTTTGGTTTAATCGTTTCAGCTTTAAAGGGGTAGGATAAATAAACGCGTGCTGCCTGATGCTCAGTTGCGAAAACAGCCGGGTTGCGGAATGGTGTCGTTTAAGAGGGTTTGAAGTCTGATGGAACGAAATAGTTTTAGCAACAACTCCGTCAGCATCCTGTCAGGCCGGTTATCACATCCGGTAAGCAGCGTTGCAACCACCACGACAACCACGTCTTTACTGAGGAATTTTAACTTCTTTCTCAGCAACGAAATTAAAGCGGGCCAGGGCATGCTCCCCGCCCGGCAGTTTCCGGGTTTCCATCAGCGAAATGCCCAGCATATCCTGCAGAGCGAGGAACACCGAAGAGGCAAGCGGATGGTACTCCAGCCTAACGTTCAGCCCGGTAACCGGGCTGTTGTTCTCATCCACGAACTGAAGCTCAAGCCAGTGCTTCCGCTGTTCGCCGCGACACTGAACGGTTTTGTATGTGCCTCTGAGACTTGTGACCAGAGTATTATCACCGATGATTTCCACGCCAATTCCTTTTGAGCAGTAAGGTTAACCAGCGCGCATCATACCCTGGATAGTTTCCCTGCTAAATTATTAAGCTGAAAAACGGACCTGAAAATCGCGGATTCAGGGCGGGTATGCTTACCCATGAACTGTTAGCTATGAAAATATGAAGGCGGGTATTTATGGAGCTAATGCGACGGGTGTAAACTCACCTAAATCACCTTTTAGCGGCTTCACTGACTGGCGCGGATCTACCGAAGCAGCAATGCGTATGTTCATAAAATCCACTATCCGTCGCGCATTTTGCTTATCCATTTTACGCAACACTTTCAGTGCACGGTCAGAGTAATTAATCGTCCAGACCAAGTGACTTCCTCACGTCTTCGGACGAATGCATGGATTCCTCTCCACGCCTGATGCGCTCAACTGTTTCCGCTGCTAAGTAATAATCCTCAAGATCTTCAAGATGCGTAAGGATAGCTTCGCGTGCATAGAACGTCTTTGTTCTACCGGTTTTTTTCGCCAGCGAGTCCAGACGGGACTCAATATCATCAGATAAACGGATAGCAAGCATAACGGCCCCTGAATTTAAGTGCTGTACATGGATAGCAAAAATCATAACCCTGTCAGGATGAAAAAAAACCAATCACTGGTTGAAACAACAGCATTAAACATGACATGTCCCTGCTATGCTTTTCCTCGCTGTAATCTTACATCCTGCTTACCGGCCGGCCTGCTGCTCCCGGCACGGTGCTAATGGCCTTCAAGCCCCCTTTAATCAGGCAAGCTGCTGCTGCAGCTGATCAAGATAAGGCAGCGCGGTCATTGCGCCTTTCGCCGTGGTTGCCAGCCCGCCGCAGATCTGCGCGCGCTCCAGACACTCTCTGAGCTGCACGTCATCCTGCGGCAAACCCTGTCCGGCTAAATGCCACAGCAGCCCGGCAACAAAAGCGTCTCCGGCGCCGGTCGTATCCACACTGACAACCGGGCGCGTCGGATAGTGCTGCAGCGTGCCACGGGACCATGCCTGCACGCCCTGGCGGCCCTGGGTAACCAGAATAAGCCTGATAGCATATTGCTCAGCCAGCTGCTGCATACCTGCCGCGATATCGCTGGTGTTACAGATAAAGGTCAGCTCTTCTTCTGAAAGCTTTACTACGTCAGCAAGAGCCAGCGCACGGGCAAGCGCGTCGCGCAGCTCCGCTTCATCTGCCCATAAATCGTGCCGGATGTTGGGGTCAAAACTCACAAAGCCGCCCGATTCATGCAGTTGCTGCATCGCCGTCAGCGTGGTGTTTCGTGAGGGATCTCTGAGCAGTGCAATCGAACAGCAGTGCAGCCATTCGCCCGCCCGGAAAGCTGGCAGCTCGTGCGTTTCGATAAACAGATCTGCTGAAGGACGCACCATAAAAGTAAAGTTGCGCTCACCGTCTGCGTCCAGCGCCACCACGACAACCGAGGTGCGCTGCGTGTTATCTGGCTGCATAAACTCGGTGTTTACCTGCTCGGCATTAAGCGTATCAATCAGAAACGTGCCAAAGGGATCGCCGCCTACTTTACCAATAAAGCCGCTGTTGCCCTGAAGCCTGGCGATACCCACCGCCACATTGGCGGGCGCACCGCCGGGACACTGAATCAATCTGTTATCACACTCCGGCAGCAGATCCACAACTGCATCGCCCAGACACCATACCCGTTTGACCATTTCACTTCTCCTGATCGCAAGCTAAATCGGTTTAGCAATAACATATTATTATGCACAAACGGAGGGGGTTAGAAAGGTTCAGGCCACTTTTTTGCGAAAGTGTGCGGGTGATACCAGATTTTATGGGTGCAGAAGTTGATGGGCAGAGTGTTCAGAGGGTGGCTGAAGGCTAGCCGACAGGTACAATCCGGCAGCCAGCCGGGCTGTAAAACTTTATCAGGCTGCAGTCAGCAATGTGCGATCGGGGCCGCTTAGCATCACCGGTTTATCGTTGCGCAGTTTTTCACGATAGTTCCACTGCATCAGCTGCGAGATCCCTGCTCCACACCACATCATATGGTGATCGTGCCGATAAATTGAGGTGGCCGGCAACCCGGTCACATTCTCGGAAATCTCGACCCGGCAGCCCTGCCCGGTCAGGCGAATAGCTTCCAGCCAGATTTCGGTTGCGTCTGTCACGCTGATAGCTTCCAGAAAAACAGGGACAGTTTTACGACGCTCCGATGCACGCATGATACAGCGTGCGTGAAAAACCACGGCATCATGAAAGCGTGATTGCTTTATAACCGAATCTGCGCTGTTATCACTGCGCAGCAGCAGGTTCAGCGGCTTCAGATAAGCGTTAACAAAATCATCACCGCTGTAGTCGCTGCCCATCTGTCGCATGCGCGCCTGCAGCGCTAAATCCGAGCTGTCGCGCAGCTGGTCCGTCATCTCTTCCTGCCGGCATTGCCAGCGATTTTGCGGCAGCGGTGACCTGCCCTGCAGAAAGGCGTAAATTTCAGGCAGCGTGCTGCCGGTAGCCGTCAGGTCCAGCACGCTATAGATACGCGTTAGCTGTCCGCTGGTGTATTCACCATTATGCTGTGGCTGGGTAATCAGGCCTGCGCGCTTCCAGTTGCGTAAGGTGGCGGGTAAAAGGCCGGTGAGGTCGCAGATGGCCTCGACAGAATATAAACTCATTACAGGTCCCCCGATATCGGGTGTGGGTCAGCAGCTCAGAACGCTGCCGACGAACCCCTATTGTGCGCTTAGTTATCCGCAATTGATACCGTATTGACATTGATTTGCATAAAACTTGCAGCGTTCTGACTGTAAACCGCAGCAGCAGGAAAAACGCTCTGCCGTACCTTATCGCAGAATACGTTTTTGCTTTGCTGCATCCAGCCAGTCACGAAACTCCACCAGCAGCCAGTCGTAAAGCTGCTCATCGCTGATATTTCCGACATCATCAACCGGAAAAAAATGTGTATTGTCGATCAGGCGATCGGTAAAGGTATCCAGACGCTCCAGCACGCCATAATTATTGCCGCCCAGGCCTAAGAATTTATAAAAAACTGGCAGTGTGGCGGACTCTCTGAGTTTCTCTTTGATAAGGCGTGTTTTATTGATGCCGCCATCGGTAATAAAGACCACATACACCGGTAGTGTGGCGTCGCGATAGGTATTGTTAATCGCTTCCAGTACCGGTGGCTCATTGTTCGTGCCGCCCAGACCCGGCAGGATTTCCCACATCGTCCGCCTGCCGTCGTTGCGAATACGATCGATGTAACCCTCAAGGTTATCCAGTGACACATCCTCGTACTGACGAAATTTTTCGCCAAACGCCCAGACCGGCATGCTGCCGTCATCATCAAACTGCACGGCCAGCGCCGCTACCCGCTCCAGCACCTTCTGCACATTACCGCGCTTAAACTGTGCCGTCATGGAGCCTGACGCATCCAGCACAAAGGCGACCTGCGCTTTAACTTCTGAGAGCCGGTGTTTCTCCAGACTGACGCGGATTGGTTTTGCCAGGCTGACCAGTTGCGGCAGTTTTTCAAGCTTCTTCTCCAGGCTAACCGCGGGTACTGATGCGATCACAGGTTCTGCTACATCCACGCCAAAATGCAGCGCCAGCGGATGAAGGCCTCCATCAAATCCCTGCCCGACCGCTCGCAGTTTCCACTGTTCGTTATGACGATAGAGATGGCAGACAATCAGGGCTTTCTCGCGTCGATCGCCGGGTGCGATATCGTAGCGATGTTCACCACACTGCAGAGTAAGCTGCTGTAAACCCCCTACTGTATCGCTGCCATCGATAACCAGCGTAACAGCAATACGCATGACGGCAGCGGGTAGCGCGTGAAGCTGAATCTGAAAACGCGCCTCTCCGGCATGGCTGTGCATGACAATACTGCGGTTTTCGTTATGCGGCTGGTTGAAAAAAATCATCGACGAATCACCGAGGACTTTTTCATTTGCGCCGAGCAAAAACGCTGAAGCATCAATGTCGCTGCTGAATCCAGGCCTGGTTTTCCAGGTCAGGCAGAGTTCAGGACACGTGCTATTAAGAGCAATATTCTGTCCGGTGGTCAGTTCCATATTTCACTCCCTGTGGGTGGTTAACAGACAAAAAAAAGCCCCTTCACGGGGAAGAGGCTCTTTTGCAGCAGTCCGTTACACGGATACGCCGTGCTGAGCTGCCAGCGCTTTCAGGCCGCCGGCAAAGCCCTGGCCCACCGCTTTAAATTTCCACTCACCGTTGTGACGATAGAGCTCGCCGAAGACCATGGCCGTTTCGGTGCTGGCATCTTCTGACAGATCGTAACGGGCGATTTCGCTGTTGTTGTCTTCGTTAACAATACGGATGTAGGCATTAGAGACCATACCGAAGTTCTGCTTACGCGCTTCCGCATCGTAGATGGTTACCGCAAAAACGGCTTTCTGCACGTCGGCGGGCACGGTAGCCAGCGAAATTTTTACCTGCTCATCGTCACCCTCGCCTTCACCGGTGCGGTTGTCGCCCTGATGCGCGACAGAGCCGTCCGGGCTGGTGGCGTTGTTGAAGAACACGAAGTGCTGATCGGATAACACTTTGCCATCTGCGCCGACCAGAAAGACCGATGCATCCAGGTCAAACGCCTGACCATCGGTGACGCGTGAGTCCCAGCCCAGACCAGCAATCGCTTTGGTCATGGTTGGGGCTTCTTTGGACAGGTTTACGTTACCGCCTTTTGTCAGATTAACTGCCATGGTGAAATCCTCTTTGCTTGTGGCTGATGCCCGGCCAGACCGGGCAGATAATGGGTATGTGACTGCGGATCAGGACGCGTTGATACCATACTGCGCGCAGACTGAGGCCAGGCCGCCTGCATAGCCCTGACCAACGGCGCGGAATTTCCACTCGCCCGCGTGGCGATAGAGCTCGCCAAACAGCATTGCGGTTTCCGTGCTGGCATCTTCAGACAGATCGTAACGCGCGGCTTCCACGTTGCTGTCGTTGTTGACCAGACGGATAAAGGCGTTTGCCACCTGCCCGAATGACTGGCGGCGGGTTGCGGCATCATGAATGGTGACCACAAAAACAATTTTGGTCACGTCCTGCGGTACGCGGTCCAGTTCAACGATCAGCGATTCGTCATCCCCGTCACCTTCACCGGTACGGTTGTCACCGGTATGGGTCACGGAACCATCAGCCGATTTCAGATTGTTGTAAAAAATGAAGTCGTGATCGCCACGCACCTTGCCTGCATCGGTGAGCAGAAAAGCGGAGGCGTCAAGGTCAAAATCCTGACCGTCAGTGGAGCGGGTATCCCAGCCCAGACCAATTTTCACATTTTTCAGTGAAGGGTCGACTTTTGCCAGGGAGACGTTGCCGCCTTTAGAGAGAGTCACTGCCATGTTATTTTCCTCACGTCGTGCATACGCTGTATGCGGTATTCAATAGCGCGGCCGGGCCGCGCCCTGACTTACTCTGCCTGCTCTTCTTTTTTACCCGGGAACAGCAGGCTCGCGATAATCCCCAGTGCCAGCACGCCCAGTACGACATAGAGGCTGGTGGTTGCGCCGATAGCGTAACCGTGATGGAAGAAGTGCTCGGTCGCGTTCAGGCCCAGCTTGAAGGCGATAAAGAACAGCAGCACGATCACCGCTTTTTCCAGATGCACCAGATACTGCTTCAGTCCTTCCAGCACGAAATAGAGTGTACGCAGACCAAGGATAGCGAACATCATGGCGCTGTACACAATCAGCGGCTCGCGGCTGACCGCGATCACGGCCGGCACCGAGTCGAACGCAAACATCACATCTGAAAGTTCAACCACAGCTAAACAGAGCAGCATCGGCGTAGCGTAGCGGGCCGCTTTGCTCACGCGACCTACCTGCACATCCGCGTTCTCCGGCTTAGCGAGTTCAGCATCGACCTCTTTCTGGCTCAGCACAAAGGCGCTGCCTTTGAGTTTTGGCCAGATTGGATAGAAACGTTTGACCATGCGGTAAGCAAAGTGCTGTGAGTAATCTTCGATCTCATCATCGTCATCGCCGCTTTTCAGCATCATCACAGCCGTCCAGCCTACGATAACGGCAAATACCACTTCCACCCACGGACCGAGCGCCAGCAGGCCTGTACCGATGGCAACAAAAACGCCGCGGAACACGATGGCACCGATAATGCCCCAGTAGAGCACGCGGTGACGGTAGTTATTAGGAATGGCAAACCAGGAGAAGATCGCCATCATGACAAACAGGTTGTCTACCGACAGGACTTTTTCCAGCGCATAGCCGGTCACAAACAGGCTGGCCACTTCCGCGCCGTGATGGACATACAGGAAGCCTGCAAAGGCCAGCGCCATCAGGATCCAGAATACTGACCAGCCCGCCGCGCTTTTCAGCGAAATAGGTTTGTCATGCCGGTGCATGAACAGGTCGATAAAAATAGCTCCGACAGAGAGCAGTAAAAACACCGCTACCGTTTCAATCGGAAACCCGATATGGGTCGATTCCATCTATTAGCTCCAGAAAAGTCAGTAACGGTTACAGGCCAAATTCAGCGGGCTGAAAGCCCAGCGCCTGAATAATTTCGCGGGCGTTAGCCTGCTCAGTGGCGTCAAAGTCACCGTCGCTTTTGGCCACGGCAATACCCACCCGGACCGCAAGCTGCGCCTGTTCCGGTTTATTTTTTAAGGCGAGGATATATTTCATTGTTTCACCCTTGCCCACTTCCATATCGAAAGAGAATGAGGTCACCAGCTTTTCAAAAAACTGGATCACCTCATTGGTGTCGAAAATACTCAGCTCCGGCGACGCCCGCAGGAACCCCATCATTTTCTGCTTCTCTTCGCTGCTGACGCCGTCGCTGGCAACAGCAATACGGGCACAGACGGCCACGGTGCCTTCGAGAAAGGCGCGGTTTTTGTAGCGGCTTACCTGTTTTGTCAGCTCGTCGCGGCCGGCGTTAAATTTGTCTTTAAGAGAGTTAAAAAAGCTCATAATTACTCCTGATTACTTGGAACCGGCGCGCCAGTTAAAGCCCCAGCCAAACGCCTGATCGAGTTCCTGATGGCCGCTGAAATAGCGGTTGATACGCTCTACGCGGATTGCGCCGTTGTCGTTAATCAGACGGGCAATCGCACACATGTTTTGCCGGTTGTTGCCTTCAGTAAGCGCGGTTTCCACCGGCGGCTGTCCCGGAACCTGAATGGTCACCATGCCGTCAGTGTTTTCCCAGCTCGGCACACCTTCATAGATAAAGGTAAAGATCAGGACTTCTTTGATCTGCTTCCATTCGCTGCCGTTGATATGGATCCACTCACCGTCGCTGACGGCGCCGGTACGGTCATCGCCCTTCAGCTCAACGAAGGGTTCGCTGCGGAAGCTGCCAAATTTGTTGCCCAGCGCCTGTACGATAGTGCGATAGCCATCTTTCAGCTCCACAAACGCAGCCAGATCAAGGTCAACACCTTTGTTATTGTTAAAGATGCCCTTCAGGAAACCGCCGCCGCTGTTGCCGGCAGCGCGCTGGTTCCAGTTCAGGTTGACGCGGATCTGACCATAGTCATCCTTTTTCGTCAGGCTGATGGAGGGCTTCTCTTTTGTCAGACTGACTTTGCTCAGATTTACGACGGGCTGTGGTGCTGGTGCCGGAGCCGGTGCGGGCGCAGCGCTGCTCTCATCCACTTCTATACCAAAGTGTTCAGCCAGCGGCTGCAGGCCGCCGTTAAAGCCCTGAGAGACAAAGCGGAACTTCCATTCGCCGTTACGACGATAAAGCTCGCCCAGGATCAGCGCAGCCTCACTGCGTCCGGTGGTATCAACATCACACTGCACCAGCACGCTTCCGCCGGCTTCGACCTGAATGGCGAGACGCGCCAGTGACGCAACGGTTTTGCCGGCATCACAGGTGGCGGTAAAGGCTATTTTCTGCACATCGCTTTTCAGCGTTGCCAGATTAACGGTAAACATGGTTTCGTTGCCGGACGCGGAAAGACGCACTGTACTGTCATCATTTTCGCGCTGGCCATAAAACACCATGTCCGAATCGCCGCGCACTTTGCCGTTGTCATAGAGACGAAACGCTGAGATATCGACCGGTACGCCAGAGGAGACACGCACCACCAGCGATTGATTAGGTACGGGGGCATTGCCCCCTGGCGTCAGGTTCATCAGTAGAGTACCGCCTGAATATCGGGGATCATGTCCTGAATGGTGCGGGCACGCGAAGCGTTGCCGTGCGCAGTAAAGTTCCACTCGCCGCCGCTGCGGCGCAGTGAAGCTATTACGACCGCCGTATGCGAGCCCTGCTCGGTCAGGGTAAATTTCGCCAGCTCTTTGCCCTGCTGATCAACAACGCGACAGAAGGCATTCGCTACATCGTTGAAGGTTTGCCCGGTAAAGCTGTTTACCGTCAGCACCAGGCTTTCAATGCTGGCTGGCAGACGCGACAGATCGGCTTTGATCACCTCATCATCGCCGTCGCCTTCGCCAGTACGGTTATCGCCGCTGTGGACTATTGAACCATCATTTGAACGAAGCTGGCGGAACCAGACGGTGTCCACCACGCCACCGTGCGCGTCAAGCAGCACGCAGCTGGCATCAAGATCAATGCTATCGCCCCCGCCGAGAAGTTTGCCAAAGAGTCCTTTCTTTTTGGCAGGATCCCAGCCGAGTCCGAACTGAATTTGAGAAATCGCACTGCTGGATTTCGCCAGCGAAATTGTCTGATTCTTACTTAAAGATACCATCACTTCTCCTTAATGAGTGGTTAGCTGCTGCAGTAAAAACGCCGATCAATTTAACAGCTCAGCAATCATAACATGAGTTTTATCCTGCGCAAGAAAACAATCATCATATGATTACTTTCAGTTATGAATGTAATGTTTTATAAAGAATTATCTATTTTTATTGGTAAGGCGGTAACTGTCATTAATCTGTAAATGAAGCGAGGTGCTTTATTAGTTTATTCAATCATAATATGATTGCCTGAATGTTCTGGCGTTCACCTGACGGCGCCAGCAGGCCCTGCGCTGCAAAAATAAGGAATACAACACGATGAGTCAGCCGGATGCTATCTGGTTTATGGAAGGGGTTTCTTCCCAAAAAGATATTCTTGCGCTGGTGGCGCAGGCGCGACGTGCGGGCCGGCATGATTTCGTGCTGATTGCCTCTCACCGCTCCTCCCGCCCGGAAATTCTGGCGGAAGCAGATGTTGCTTATCTGGAACCTGAGGATGACGGTGCCCTATTCGCTTTTATCCGGCATGTCTGTCAGCAGCACCGGGTACGTGCCATCCACGCCGGCAAACGCGGAGCGTTGCTGGAGCAGCAGCGAACGGCTATTGAAGCGCTGGGTGTCAGGCTGGTAACAGGCGCTCGCGAGCGCGCCACCTTTACGCTCGCTGATAACAAAACCCGTTTTAGCGCGGAGATGAGCGCGCACGGTCTGCCTGCCGTACCTTCAATTGAAGTGCGCACGCCGGATGAGGTAGCGGCTGCGATAGCGCAGGTTGAGGCGCAGGGCCATCGACCCTGTATCAAACCGGTGCACGGCATCTATGGCATGGGGTTCTGGGTGCTGCGACGCGATGCGCATACCCTGAGCTTTTTTAACAACCCGGACAGCCGCCAGATCCATCCTGACGTGCTTATTGAGAGCCTGCGTCGTGCACAGCAGGCCGGTGAGTCGCTGCCGCTGCAGATTGTCATGCCCTGGCTTGCAGGTCCGGAACGCTCGGTAGATATGCTGGTGGAGAATGGCCGGGTCATTGCAGCCGTCGCCCGGCGCAAAGAGGGCTCAGTACAGGTTTTTGAACAGGAGACGCCCGCCTGGCGCCTGGCAGTTGCCTGTGCAGAGACGCTGCATGTGGATGGCCTGATTAATGTCCAGACCCGCAACGATGCTGAAGGGCATCCGGTGCTGCTGGAGGCTAACCTGCGTCCTTCTGGCGGTATCGGTTATACCGCGTTCAGCGGGATTAACCTGCCCGGCCTGTTTGCACTGCGTCAGCTGGAACTGATTTCCGCAGCGGACGCCATTGCGCAGCGTGCCGCGTTTAATCCGGTGCAGGTCATCCCGACCAATGCCGTTCAGCCTCTGCCACAGTGTGACCCTGTCACATGGTCTGCCAGCCCGGATGAGGAGTGCCGCTGATGACCGCTGCCTTACAGATCTATCAGCGCGAGCTGCCTGGCGGCACGCTGCGTGTAGAAACGACGAGCGAGACGCCACTGGAGACGCTGTTTGATATTGCCGCACGCCGCAATCCCAAACGGGCATTCCTTTTTGTCAGCAAAATACTGGGACGTCATATCCCGGTCAGTCCGGCCATCATGCGCGCCAGTTATGAGACGCTGGCAGCAAAACTGCCGCATGACCTTCCGGGGCCGGTGCTGTTTATCGGTATGGCCGAAACCGCCGTGGGTCTCGCCGCTGGCGTATTCCGCGCGGCCAGAGAGCAGATCGCTGAGCCGGTGTTCCTCACCAGCACCCGTCATCCGGTAGAAGGTGATTTGCTGTGTGAATTTAAAGAGGATCACAGTCACGCCACCGATCACCTTATCTATCTTCCGGCTGACGCTACGCTGCGCCGCCGTGCGCTGCAGGCGCGTACGCTGGTACTGATTGATGATGAAGCGACCACGGGCAATACGTTTCTGAATCTGCTGCAGGCGCTGCGCGAAGCGGGTCTGCAGGCGGTGACGCGTGTGGTCACCGTCACGCTCACCGACTGGAGCGGTGATGCCGTGCGTCATCATTGTCCGCTGCCGGTGGAGCCGGTTTCACTGGTTGCGGGCCGGTGGCACTGGACCCCACGCGCAGGGGCACCGGTACCGGTAATGCCTGCGGTAAACGTGACGGCGCAGGGCGCAGTGGCCCTCTCCGCCCGTCAGGACTGGGGACGGCTGGGGATGGCGGACGCTCACTGCCGCTTTGCAGACGATATGCACTCTGAGCCGGGCGAACGTATTCTGGTACTGGGATCGGGAGAATTTATCTGGCCACCTTTTCTGCTGGCAGAGCGTCTGGAGCAGCAGGGTGCCTGCGTGCGCTTTGGTTCACTGACGCGCTCGCCGATCTCAGAAGGTCTGGCGATTAGCTCCATACTCGCTTTCAGCGATAACTACGGTCTTGGCATGCCAAATTTTGTCTATAACGTGGCGCATCAGCAGTTTGATCGGGTGATTATCTGTGTTGAAACGCCCGCGGAGGCTGTCTGTCCCACCCTGCTGGCAGGATTACAGCAGACGGCCCCCCGCATTGAGGTGATCGCTTATGAATAAGCCGGTTGTGCTGTGCGATCTGGATGACACGCTGTTCCAGACGAAAAGAAAAATGCTGACCGAAACCCTGCAGACCCCGGTTGAAGTGGGCGCCTACGATCGCGAGCTGCAGCCGCGCAGCTTTATGTCACAGGAGCAGTCGATGCTGGTCTCCTGGCTGCTGCAGAGCGCAGAGCTGATCCCGGTGACCGCGCGCGGTACGGAAGAGACGGCGCGCGTGGCGCTGCCTTTTACATCCTGGAAAGTCATGACGCACGGCGCGGTTATTGCGTCACCTGACGGCAGCCTTAACCGCGCCTGGCAGGATCGTATTACCAGCGAGCTGTCAGCCATGCGGGCACAGCTGGTTAGCTATCGCCAGCAGCTGAGCGATGCGCTGGATCGCGCTGGCCTTAATGCCTGGTGCCGCATGAACTACGAGTATGATGGTGTCCCGATCTATTTTGTGATGAAACATCGCGACAGCACGCAGATTGCCGAACTCTATGCGTTCAATGCGCAGATGCAGCAGCAGCTCGATACGCGGGGCTTTTATATCCATGCCAATGGCAACAATATCGCCTGGATCCCTGACTGCATTCAGAAGGGGCATGCGGTGGCGTGGCTGTTGCAGCAGCTGCGCGACACGCGTGGCCCATTCCCGGTAATGGGGCTGGGCGATAGCCTCAGCGATTTCAGCTTTATGCAGCACTGTGACTGGTTTGGCATGCCCGCCCGCAGCCAGTTTACTGACGCCATCCGCCGCCATATTTTTGACAAGGCCGACGCCCATGAAAAACCCTGAATTACAGCAGCTGCATGGCACCTATCTGCCCTCGGACGTGCAGTTTTTGCTGAATCCGGTTCAGCTTGAGATGACGCCGGTCGATGAGAAAGAGCGCCTGATCCAGTCCGGCCAGAAGCACTATTCCGAGATGCTGAGCCAGGAGCCGGCGCCGTCTGCGGCGCATCTGGAGATATTTAACTGCGCGCTGGAGATGGGCAGCGCCCGGCTTGCACGTGACGTTGTGACGCTGGCTAAAGGGCTGATAGCTCAGGCCGCCGGGCAACCTGTGATTCTGGTTAGCCTGGTACGGGCCGGCGTGCCACCTGGCGTGATGCTGCAGCGCGCGCTGCGCGATATGGGCGTGGTATCGTATCACTACGGTATCAGCATTATCCGCGATCGCGGCATTGATGAAACTGCGCTGAGCCTGATTGAGGCGAAGCACGGCACAGAGGGCATCGTATTTGTGGATGGCTGGACCGGTAAGGGTGCCATCACCGGCCAGCTGATTGAGAGCCTGCGCGACCGGCCCGGCTACCCGCCGTTGCCGCGACTGGCGGTGCTGGCCGATCCGGCGGGCTGCGCCTGGCTTGCCGCCTCCGATGACGACTGGCTGATCCCGTTTGGCATTATGGGCGCGCCGGTTTCCGGCATGGTGTCACGTTCCCTGTGGAGCGCCTCTGGCCTGCACGGCTGCGTGCTGTGCGATCATCTGCTGGCGTATGACTGCAGTTTGCGCATGGTGGACACTGTAGACCGGTTCCGGCAGCAGCTGGATACGGCACAGATTGCTGCAGCGGTGCCTTACGCCACCCACCTTCGCAACCAGCAGGCGATTGCTCAGGCAGTGATTAACCAGCTGGCGGCGCAGTATCATATTCTTAACCGCAACCGTATCAAACCCGGCATTGCCGAAGCCACGCGCGCGGTGCTGCGCCGCGTGCCCGATCACGTCCTGGTCCGCAGTAAAACCGATCCGGATGTCGCCCTGCTGATGCATCTGGCCGCGCAAAAAGATATTCAGGTAAAAGAGATGGGCGATACGTTGGGGCAGTATCGTGCCGTAACCATTATCAGGAAGGTGTCGTGATATGAGCCTGCCACTCTCCCCCTGGATGCTGGGTGCCACGCTCTATATGCCTGCCACCCGCGGCGATCTGGCTGACGTGATCCTGCATGGAAAGATCCCCCAGCTGCGTTCGCTGGTGATCTGCCTGGAGGACGCCGTCAGCGAGCGGGATGTGACTCTGGCGCGGGATAACCTGCAGACTTTACTGCGCCAGCTTCAGCAGCAAACCCCCACGCATACCCCGCCGCTGGTGTTTATCCGGCCGCGCGATGAAGCCATGGCTGCCGCATTGCTGCACGATAGCGAATTGTCTGGTATCGACGGGTTTGTTTTACCGAAGTTTAATCAGGCTAACGTACTCTCCTGGTGGCGTCTGCTGGCGCCAACGTCGCTGCTGCTGATGCCGACGCTGGAAACGCGCGATGTTTTTGACAGCACCGCGATGCAACAGCTGGCAAGCCTGCTGGAACAGCACCCGTGCCGCGAGCGTATCCTGGCTCTGCGCATTGGCGGCAACGACCTGATGTCGGTTCTGGGACTGCGGCGCTCGCGCCACCTTACGCTCTATGAGGGGCCGCTGGGTTACGTGGTGAAAATGCTGGTGGCGACCTTTGCGTCGCGCGGGTTTGCGCTAACGGCCCCGGTGTGTGAACGCATCGAAGATGTGGCGCTGCTGGAGCGTGAGCTGGCGCTGGATGTGGCGCACGGGCTGGTCGGGAAAACGGCTATCCATCCGGCGCAGCTGGAGATCATTCAGCGCGGTCTGATGGCGGAGCAGAGCGACTACGAAGATGCGCTGCGCATCATGAATTCAGAACAGGCAGTATTTAAATCGCAGGGCGCAATGTGCGAACCTGCCACGCATCGCAACTGGGCTGCTGCTATGCTGGAGCGGTCTGCACACTGCGGTATTGTCAGCGCGTATACCGGCGCGGTTTACGCCCAGCGTCAGTGATCGCTATCTTTACTCTTTTAACGGTGTGCTATGCCTCTGAGCGCAAAACAGTACAGACAGTATCAGCTGGTCGCCTTGCTGAGCACGGGTAAACCCGTAGAAAAGGCGCTTTTACTGCAGCAAATGGCGTGCTCTGAACCGACGTTTGTGCGCGATTTACGTGAAATCCGCACCAGCTATCAGGCAGAGATCAGGTTTAATAAATCCGCCGGTAACTATCAGATGACCGGCGCCGGATCGCTGACGCCTAAAATCGTTAAAATGATGCGTGAAAGTCTCGCGTTACATGACAGCGCGGGTGCAGGACAGAATCTCTCTGCGTCAGTGATACTCGACAAAGAGGCCAAAAAGTCGGTTTCTCTCTCCTTGCGCCTGTCGGTATTACGTAAAATTCAGCTTTACGCTAACCGCCATAATCTTAATCGCAGTCAGGTGATTGAGTGGCTGGTTGAACAGAATCTGGGTAAGGGAGGCAAGAAGTCTTAACGCACGGGAATCAGGCCATTTGCTGAACAGTCCGGCGTTTATCAGCCGGCCTGAATCAGCCTGAAAACAGGAAAAAGCGAACAGCAAGTTACCCGCCAGATTGATAACCACTTCTGAACAGATTGTGGCTGATGTATGATGCCTGCCTGATTTCTGCCGCCTGCTCAGAACCCGACTCTATGCGAAAAAACTCACTTAACGCTTCAGGCTCTTCACTGCTAAAAACTTCGCTGGGAAAAAGCATGATGCTGTTTCTGGTATTGATTAGCCTGTTTGTGGTGGCAATCAACGCCTGGTCGCTGTGGAACTCCTGGCAGCAGATCATAAGTGAGAAGAAAGATGATGCGCGCAATCTCTCTGTATCGCTGGCCAAACATGCTGAAGATTCGTTTCTGCAGGTTGAGATCACCTTAGCCGATGCGGTCAGGCAGTTGCGTCAGCGCGGCAATGAGTACGCGGCGACGCCGGCGTTTTTGCACCAGCTCAAAGAGCAGCAGAGTAAACTGCCGCAGCTACATGGCCTGTTTGTCTATGATACTGACGGACACTGGATCGCCTCATCCGGTAACTTTGTGCCGACCAATGCCAGCAATGCTGATCGCGCCTACTTTTTATGGCACCGCAATCACAATGACACCAATCTGCTTATCAGCCGCGTTATCCGCAGCCGCTCTACCGGCGATCTGGTTATCCCGGTTTCAGTACGCCTGAACGACAGTCAGGGGAACTTTGCCGGTGTGGCGCTCGCCACGGTGCGCGTGGACTATTTCCGCCAGTATTACAGCTACTATGCGCTGGGCAATAAAGATACGCTGGGCCTCATTCTTGCTGACGCATCGGCCCTCTATATTCGCCCTTTCCCGGACGCCTATATTGGCAGAATGCTCTCCGCCAGCCCGCTGTTTAAAACTGAACTCAAATCTGCGTCCAGCGGCAACGCGACCTGGCGCTCCTCTCTTGATGGCATCGTGCGCGTTTACGGCTATGCGCGTCTGGAGCGCTATCCGCTGATTGTTACCGCCGGGTATGACCTTGCCGCAATACGCAAAGCGTGGCTTATCGGTAATCTGATTAATCTGCTGCTCAACCTGACGCTTCTGTTTGCCATTGCCGGCATGGGGCTTCTGGTGCTTCGCCAGGTAGGAACTAACGTCAGAAATCAGATTGAGCTGACCTTTGTGCGGGATGAACTTACCAGCATTAACCATACGCTGCAGTCGCTGGCACTGGTGGATGGTCTGACCGGGCTGGCCAACCGGCGACAGTTTGACGCCCTGCTCGACCAGGTGCTGCTGAAGTCATATAAAAGCGGCGATCCGGTGGCGCTGATCATGATCGATGTCGACTGTTTCAAGCATTATAACGATACTTACGGTCACGTTGCCGGCGATGAATGCCTGCAGGATGTGGCGCAGGCCCTGAAGAGCTGCGTGCATTATCATGGCGACGTTGTGGCGCGCTACGGTGGCGAAGAGTTCGCCATCATTCTGCCGAACACCGACTTTTCAGAAGCGCAAATTGTCGCCGGACAGGCGGTTAAGGCCGTAAGAGAGCTGGGGATTGCCCATGAGAGCAGCCTGGTCGCCGCAGGCGTCGTAACCGTGAGCGCAGGCTACTATTCACTGGTCTCTGCCGGGGAAGCGTCAGAAGCGGAACAGCTCAGACGCGAAGCGGACCAGGCGCTTTACCAGGCGAAACGCAGCGGCCGCGATCGGGCGTGCGGGCTGGTCTGACAGCGCTGAGCCAGGTAAAGAACCGTCAGATTCTGGCAAGTGGTTAATGCTCTGTCCAGACTTAGCCTGTTATTGCCAAAAAGGGGCCGGCTTATGCCTTCTGCATCGCGATTACGCTTCACCCTCAACGTTGTGCTGTTTACCCTGGCGCTGAACGGTGCGGCGCAGGCTGCCCGCCAGCCAGAACCGCTGTTTCAGACGCTGCAGCCAGCGCAGAATTCGCTGGAGAATTATCGCTGGCATAAGCGGCTGCTTGTGATCTTCGCCCCTTCTGACCGCGATACGGATTTCATACGGCAAATGGCGCTGTTGCAACAGCAGCAGGATGCGCTCAGGGAGCGTGATATCGTGGTGCTGAGCGATGTCCGCCCGGCGGACGGCGGCGCGCTGCGTGCGCAGCTTAATCCTGCCGGATTTGAAATTGTGCTGGTGGGTAAAGATGGTGGCATGAAACTGCGCGAGACCCGGCCGGTAAGCGCGGAGGCCCTGCTCTTACTGATTGACCGTATGCCGATGCGTCAGGCAGGCCAGAATTAGCGTAATAAAAAAGCGGGGCACTCAGGCCCCGCTCTTTTTACCGCTGCATATGCAGGATCACTCTTCCGGAAGGGCGTAAACCACAACCTGATCGCCGACCTGATCTTTCAGAATCGTATTACCACCCGCCACAAAGGCGACATACTGACGCCCTTTATACTCATAGACAGACGGGTTAGCAACGGCAGGTGCTTCTACCTGATCGGCCCACAGCTCTTCACCTGTGTCCACGGAGTAGGCGCGGACTTTGGCATCCATTGAGGCACCGATAAAGATCACGCCGCCTGCGGTGACTGCCGGACCACCAATCGTCGGTGAGCCCCAGCTTTCTGGCATAAAGAAGCCGTACTGCTGCGAAGCACCGACCGGACGACGCCACTTCACGTCACCGGTATGCATATCGATCGCCACGATTTCGCCAAACGGCGGCTGCCAGCACGGCATGCCCAGCCAGTTGTTTGCGACCATCAGACGCAGACCATACGGGGCACCTTCCTGAGGTGCAAAACCGCTTTCATTGCCCGAGCCGTTATCCGCTTTCTCATAATCTTCACGGCTGTAGAGCTTGATATACTGCACAATGTGCGAGGTGTTGACGATAGCGATCTGCTTCTGCGGATCGAACGCCACGCCACCCCACTGTACGCCGCCAGCGCTGTCAGGATAGGTCAGCACACCTTCGCCTTTGGTTGTAGGCGGCGAATACATGCCATCGTAGCTCAGCTTGTCCCACAGGCGGGAACACTGACCTGCTCCTACGATGTCAGCCAGCTTCCAGATAGCCGGCTTTTTCGACTGATCCAGCAGCGGAGCGGGTTTGGTCGGGAAAGGCTGCGTAGGGGCCAGTTTTTCACCCTGTACTGAACCATCGCCCTGCGGCACCGGGCGCTCTTCAATTGGCCAGACATCTTCACCGGTCAGGCGATTTACCACAAACAGGAAGCCCTGCTTGGTGGCCTGAACCAGCGCCGGGATCTGCTTACCATTTACGGTAATGTCCATCAGCGTCGGCGCAGAGTTGATATCGTAATCCCACACATCGTGATGCACCCACTGGCGCGACCAGACAACTTTACCGGTTTTGATATCCAGCGCGGTCGTTGAGGTACCCAGCGGAATAGACTCCGTGCGGTTGCCGCCCCAGTAGTTAGGCGATGGGGATGAAACAGGCAGATAGACCAGACCGTTGGCCTCATCTGCTGACATGTGAGTCCAGACGTTGGCGGTACCGGTGCGGGCGCGAACGTTTTCCGGAATCGCTTCAAAGGTCCATTCCAGCTTGCCGGTCTGGGCGTTTACGGTAAAGACCGTGCCTGGAGGGGCTTCTGCATATGCCCAGTCTTTACCTGCCCAGCCAATCATTAAATGATCGCCCACAACCGTAGGCGGCTGCAGAATAGAGAGCGGATACTTCGCGTTAACGGTATTCCACTGATCGATGTCTAACACGCCTTTATTGGCAAAGTTTTCGCACGGTTTGCCGGAGTCGGCATCCAGCGCCCAGAGCTTAGCGTCAACGGTGCCCATATAAACAATCTTCTGACATGCTTCGCCTGCTACCGGATTTTTAGCCTGCCAGTATGACACGCCGCGGTTTTTCAGGACCGGTTGCGTCAGTGCTTTACGCGGTGATTTGGTATCGTAATGCCACTTCTCTTTACCGGTACCCGGATCGAGCGCAATTAACCGATCGAACGGCGTGCCGACGTAAATAGTCTCATTGGCAAAAATTGGCGTAGCGGACCAGACCGTGGCAGGCGTATCCCCTTTTCCGTCTGAGACATCACCGGTATGAAACTCCCAGATCTTCTTCAGTTTGCTGACGTTTTCCGTCGTGATCTGCTTCAGAGGGCTATATTTCTGTGCGTTCAGCTGACCGTGAAAGCTGTCCCAGGTTGCGCCTGCCGGCACCAGTGGTGTAGCCGGGTTAGCAGCGGATTCCACTTTCTGTCCATCAAGCTTGCCGGTGGATGCATCATCGGTGGTTTTTGTGGTTCCCGCATCCTGCTGATCGGCAGCATCCACATCCAGTTTTTGACGCGCGCCCATCGACGCTTCGGTGGCTTTATCTTCTGCGTGCAGTGAAAATGAACTCACCAGCAGCGCAAGTGCCGTCATACTGACTTTCATCAGCGGCGAATAGTTAGTGTTTTGCACAGGTGACTCCTCAGACTCTGACGCGTTGGGCATGGCGCCCTGTTTGTTTACTCAGCGCGATAAGCCCAATCAGGCCGACCACCATGGCTGCAGTAATGATGTACTGGTGCAGCAGCGCAGCGGAGAAGCCGATACCAAACAGCACCGCCAGCGTCACAACGATCCAGAAAACGCGCGCGCCGCCGGTGCTGCCGCGCAACAGCAGAGTCAGCAGCGCCAGTACCACGCTGGCAATAGCCACACTGAGTGCACCGATGGTGCCGGTTACGCCGGTCAGCGGCGTGAGCCAGGCCCAGAGCGCTACGCCAAAGCCAATAACGGCTGCGATGAGCAGCAATATGCTGCCCAGCCGTGAAGATTGAGAATGCAACATAGCAGGAGATCCCCCTGTTGAAAGACGTCATGTAAACCCACAGGCCGTGCGCAACGCTGAGCACAATAGCCTGCAAAAAAAGATAGCGCCGCTGCCGGATCGGGAGCCAGCAGCTGGTTTATCTAACGCAGTGAGTATAGATGAAGGAAAATAAAGTGCTCAGGTAAACAGGAGATAAATTAGCGCTGAGGCTTAGCTTAATTAATGCAAGATACACCATGCAGGATATTTTAATTTTTTTCTTACAAGCTGCGCGCCCTTAATTGCCCTGATTTGATTCAGGAGTAAATAAAGATAACCGGCCTGAAATTATGGCATGATAGCAGTCATTGTTTTTTATTAAATGGCTAACAGTATTGCTGTCGTGCATATCATATGCTGTTGCTTATGGGGCAGCGTCAGGCACGCAATGACAGGTGCTATTTCCGAAGAAAAGGCTCTAAATTAGCGGCGTTAAATGATTGCAGGAGTATTTGGTGGCGGCTAAGGAAAAAGACAGATCGTCGATGTTTAAATAATTCGATTATATAAAACACCTAAAATCAATGACATAAATTTAACTTCATTTGAATGTTACTTGTTATTATTTGTCATGTAATGAGTTCACAACAATTTCATATCTTTACGCTTTCTTTAATAACACATCACATAATATATGCACGGTTTCACTTGTTAAATATATTTATTTTAAATATCAGGGCTGGTGATAGCTATGCCTGCAGATGAAAACATATTATTTATAAATTAATTATAATGTAAAACATGAGCATAAAAATCTTTATCAGAGATTTTATATGCTCATATCGTATGGCATTATTTTGGAAATTTATAGCCTGCCGGACGAGTTGTATCCGCTCTGGAGCGGTTCAGAAAAGCCCTGATTCTGCATTTATCCGCCGCTTCCGGTTTCACTTTCACAGGCACAGTACAGACGTGAAGCCTGTCGCGGCTATCTATCCTGACTTCAAACAGCATGCGATCGTTGTCGGGCACAGGCAAATAGATCACCCGTTCCTGCATTAACTTTGCCTTCAGTTCAGGGGTTAAATAGCCTGAATGCATCAGGGAATTGGCAAAAGACTCAAGTAACTCACCGCCATTAAATGCCGGTTCAGCCATAACAGACTCCTTCTTATCGCATCGGTGATTGTTTTTTCACTACGCCCTGAAGCACGTCGACAGGATAATTGTCAACGCAAAACAGAAGTGTCACCTTCGGTGCGAAACAGAGATTTCATGCTTTGATTCAGAGAATGCGTTTGACCGCCTCGCTATATACTTCCGAGCGTTCTCTTTTCCCAACAGAAATCACGAAGACAACAACTTTCTCGTCTATAACCTGGTATACAAGGCGATAGCCTGAAGACCGGAGCTTAATCTTGTAACAGTCAGGCATACCACGGAGCTTGTTCGCTTCAATCCGGGGTGACTCAAGTACTTCAGCCAACTTCTTTTTCAACTGTTCACGTACCGTCGAGCCCAGCTTTCGCCATTCCTTTAGTGCCCGCTCGTCAAAATCCAGTAAATACGCCATCAGAGCTCATCCAGCGTCACGCGTACTGGCTTAGGATTGCGAAGACGCTCTTTCACTATCTCCACGAGTTCAGCGTCTTCATCACTAAGGAGTGTCTGTTTGAACGGCAAACGTTCATTTTCAGCGATATATTCAAGCATGAGGCGAAGCGCTTCAGAGGGAGTAATACCCATTTTTTCAAGCGCGGCGTAAGAACGCGCTTTAAGTTCATCGTCAATACGCAGGTTTATGCTACCCATGTCTTACACCTCTTGTAATTACAAATGTCATTACAATTATTGCACTACAACATGCTTAGGGCAAGTCACGATGGACGTCAGAAAAATAGCTGTAAGAACGCTGATCACAATCCGCTTTGTGCCAGAAGCGGACATTGTCAGTTCAACTGGTGCGAAGAGAGGGCTCTTCGAATATCTAAAATAACCTTAGTAAAAACAGTAACTGTCTCTTTGATCATGAGAAATTCCCCAGAAAATCGCCAGGGAACATTACAGCTTAGCGTTAACATCGACAGGATAAATATAGCGTATAACCGTCACGCTTTTTGATTGGGTTTCCTGATGCATGATCCCGGACAAATTAAATCTGCATATCGGCGCAACAGAGATGTTTTTATAAATTCATATAATACCCATTATATGAGTTTAGGATATTTACGTCATTCACGGTAAGATGAGTGCTATACAGGAAACCTGACAACGCGAAGTCGTCGGGCGAATGTGTGTAAAATTCAGGCGTCGCTACGTCGATTCTGTACATCCATGTGGGGTAATCCCCTGCAGAAATCGCGTAGCGCTGCCGTTAATTTGAGCAGAAAGAGTGTTTATGAGTGAAATAATCCCGGTTGCAGACCTTGTGGTCGCGGCTGATGACGATATAACGCAGCGACTCAAAGAGTTTGTCAGCGATAAGGATGCTTTTTCTGACAATACATGGCGGCAGCTGCTGAGCGTGATGCGCAGCTGTCGCCGCTGGGCAAGTGAGCATGGCCGCTCATTTTTACCGATGTCCCCTGCCTGCCTGCGGGATTATTTGCTCTGGCTGCAGGCCAGCGGCAGAGCCTCTTCCACCATTGCCACGCACGCCGCGCTTATCTCTATGTTACACCGTAACGCCGGCCTGATGCCGCCTAACAGCGCTCCGCAGGTGTTTCGTGCCATTAAAAAGATCAATCGCACTGCGGTGATCCAGGGTGAGCGCGCAGGTCAGGCGGTGCCGTTTCGCATCACAGATCTGCTAACGCTGGACCGACTCTGGTCAGGATCAGAGCGTCTTCAGCAGGTACGCGATCTGGCGTTTTTGCATGTTGCTTATGCCACGCTGCTGCGTATCAGTGAAGTAGGCCGGTTGCGCGTCAGAGATATCACGCGCGCGGCTGACGGACGCATTATCCTCGACGTGGGCTGGACCAAAACCATTGTGATGACCGGCGGTCTGATTAAAGCGCTGGGGGATCTCTCCTCAGAACGGCTCACGACGTGGCTGCAACTCTCCGGCCTGATTAATGAGCCTGATGCTTATCTTTTTGGCCCGGTTCATCGTACTAACCGCGCCGCAGTCGCGACCATGAAGCCGCTCTCAACCCGGGCGCTGGAAGATATCTTTGTTCGCGCCTGGCAACAGGCGGGGCCAGGCAAAGACGCTGCCACCAATAAAAATCGCTATCGTGGCTGGAGTGGCCACAGCACCCGTGTCGGCGCCGCTATTGATATGGCTGCGAAAAAATACAGTACTGCACAGATCATGCAGGAAGGAACATGGAAAAAGCCGGAAACGGTTATGCGCTATATTCGTCACATCGATGCGCACGACGGCGCAATGGTTAATTTTATGGATAATCACTTTTCACGACAAGATTTCCAGCGCCATGACTGACTACACTCGCAGAGCTACTATCAGCACAACGTAAAATGGAGAAGACGTGATGAAAAAGTTCATACTGGGTGCGCTGTTGATACTGCCTGTCGCGAGCACCATGGCAGCGGACTGCAGCAAGGCTGAAACGCAGATGGAAATGAATGAATGTGCAGCGGGTGCTTACAACGTCGCGGATAAAGCACTGAATAGCAGCTATCGGCAGGTGCTGAAGCGGATGAGCGGCGAGCAGAAAACGCTGCTTCAGACTGCGCAGCGGCGCTGGATAGCTTATCGCGATGCCGACTGCGAGTTTATGACGTCCGCCACGCGTGGCGGATCGATTCATCCTATGCTGATATCGCAGTGCCTGCACAATAAAACAGAGCAGCGGACCAAAGAGTTGCAGTCGCTGCTTAACTGCGAAGAGGGCGATCTCAGCTGCCCGCGCTAAGAAATAGTTACTTACGCTTGCAAACTTATTCCGCCTGAAGTTCTGGTCTGACATGCCGATAATGTAGCACCAGGAGAGTGGTATCAGACACTCTCCTGCCTGCTACTATCGGCAGCATTCTGACAAAAATCGCTTATCTGAGTTAATTAAATCAGGCAGGTGTGCAGGACCTTTCTTCCGGCGGCAGGCTCTCTGTCTGACTGAACGTGTCCCCACACTGCTGTGTCAAGCTGGTCACAGCATTCACTACAGGGGACCGACATTGCAACTCACATCAGACGCCGAAGCGGCGCGTCTCGAGGCGCTGGCACAGTATCAGCTGATGAATACCCCGCCTTCAGAGGCGCTGGATCGCCTTACCATGCTGGCAGCGCGGCTCTTTCGCGTGCCCGTGGCGTTTATCTCACTGATTGACAGTGACCGGCAGTTTTTTAAATCGCGTCACGGTCTGACTATCTGCGAAACCTCGCGTAGCGTCGCGTTTTGCCGTTTCACCCTTGAACAGGATGATGTGCTCTGCGTGCCGGACACCCGTCTGGATGCGCGTTTCAGCCAGAATCCGCTGGTACTGGGATACCCCCATATCCGCTTCTATGCCGGCATACCGCTCACTACCCCAAATGGTCACCGCATTGGCACCGTCTGCCTGATTGATACACAGCCGCGCGCCGTGCTGAACGCAACCGATCGCCGGCATCTGGCCGCTATTGCGTCACTGGTTATGGACCAGATGGAGGTGCATCGTCTGGAGCTGCTGCGTCACAGCAGTCAGCAGCGGCTGGAGGCGATCTCTTCAACTTCTTCCGACGCCATTATCTGCACGGATATCCGGCAGGGCGTCATATTCTGGAATCCGGCCGCGACCCGGCTGTTTGGCTATAGCGCGCAGGAGATGCTGGGTGAATATGTTGCCGACCTGGTTTCCGAGCGCTCGCAGACAGCCTACCGCCAGGAGCTGGCGCGCATGATGGCCGATCGGTCAGCCATCTCACAGCCGCGCCGGGTGCAAATCTGGGCCCGGCGGCGCAATGGCCAGGCGTTCCCGGCAGAAGTCTCTTTTTCCGGCTGGCAGGAAGATCAGGAACGCCTGGTCGGCATGATTATTCGCGATGTTACCGATCGTCATGAGAGTGAAGCACGGCTGTGCGAACTCGCCTCCCTGGATATGCTCACGCGGCTGGCCAGCCGCAGTGCATTTATGGATCAGCTGGAGCAACTGACGCTGGCGGACGTTCCCTTCACGCTGCTGATGGCCGATCTGGATGGGTTTAAAGAGGTCAACGATATGCTGGGGCACGCGGCTGGCGATGCGCTGCTGTGCCATGTCGCCGGACAAATCCGTACGGTCTGCACGCAGGCAATTATGGCAGCCCGGCTTGGCGGAGATGAGTTCGTGATCCTGCTTCCCGGAGATAGCCAGGCTGCGCAGCAGACCGCTCAACAGCTGGTGGAAGCGGTGCAAAGACCTTTCAGCTATCAGGACACGCCGGTGGTGGTGGGTGCCAGCCTGGGTATCGCCTCCTGGCCACAGCATGGTCGCGATGCCCCGGCAATGATGTATGCCGCCGATCTTGCTCTCTACCAGGCGAAAGCAGCCGGTAAAGGCTGCAGCGTGCAGTTTTTGCCTGCATTCCTTGAGGCTGAGCAGCAGCGACGTTGCTTTGAGCGCGAGCTGGAGGTGGCGGTGCGGCAGCATCAGTTTGTGCTTTTTTACCAGCCGCAGTTTGATGCGGTCAGCCACGCGCTGACCGGCTGCGAAGCGCTGCTGCGCTGGCGGCATCCGACGCGCGGTCTGCTGCTGCCTGAGGCGTTTATTGGCATGCTGATGAAAAGCTCGCTCTCCATCACGCTGGGCGAATGGGTGCTGCGCAGTGCGCTGCAGCAGGTCATCCTGTGGCGACAGCGGCAACCGGGCCTGCGCGTCAGCATCAATCTGTTTCCCCGCCAGCTGGATGATATCCGGCTGGACAAACTGCTGCGGGAGCTCACCGACAGCGACGCCAGTTTTGTTGACCTGGAGGTGGATGAGTCAATGCTGACGACGCTGGTTCAGGAAGTGCCGGCACGCTTAACCGCGATCAGGCAAACCGGCGCCAGCTTTATTATTGATCATTATGGCCGCGCGCTGGGCGCCATCAGTTTGCTGCAGCATGAATTTGTAACCGGACTAAAGCTGGATAAGTCGCTGACGGCACAGCTGACAGAGAGTGGTCGGGTTCGCATGATGTTCCGCGCGCTTGCAGCGCTGGGAAAAAGCCTGCAGCTGAAGGTGCTGGCTGAGGGCGTGGAGAACAGCGCGCAGCGTATACAGGTGAACCAGGCAGAGTGCGATACGATTCAGGGGCATGCGCTGGGTGAACCGCTGAGTCCGGACGCCTTTCAGCGGCTGCTGCCCGGTAGCGCGGAGGCGTCATGCTGATCGATTCTGCTGATGAAGAGAGCCACTATCACTGTGTCCTGCAGGCGCTGCGCGAGCCGGACGAGTGTCGTGACAACGTACTGGGTAAATTTGCCCGGCTGGCCAGCCAGGTACTGAAGATCCCCGGATGTTTTGTTTCAGTGCTGGATGAGCGCGATCAGTATATCCGCGCGGCGCGCAATTTTACGCTGAAACAGACCACGCGCGAAGAGTCGCTCTGCCGCTACGTGGTTGATGACGACAGCCCGATGGTCATACCGGATACCTGGCTTGATGCCCGGTTTGTTACGCATCGCTTTGTAACCGGTTCGCCGTGGATCCGCTTTTACGCCGGCGTGCCACTGAAAAATCGCGAAGGTGTTGTCTTTGGTACCCTCTGTGTGACTGATACTGAGCCGCATCCTTTCGGCGCGGAGCAGCTGGAGACACTGCGCCTGCTGGCAAACCTGGTGATCTCCTTTCTTGAGGCGTGGCACGCAGCCGGCTTCACCGATCCGGTCACCGGTCTGCCGAACCGGCAGCGGCTGATCCGCGATCTGCAGCATCTTGCCACGTCTGGCGATGCTACCCCCCGGCGTCTGGTGTTGATTGAGTGTGTCGATATGCCGCGTGCCTGGGAGCTGGCGCGTTCAATGGGAATCGGACCAGTGGAAAGCCTGCTGAAAGATGTCGCCACGCTGCTGCCGCTGCGTCTGCGCCCGTCGCTGGGCGAACTGCTTTATACGGTAGCAACCGGACGTTTTGCGCTGCTCACCCGCACCAGCAGCCGCCTGAGCGCAGAGTGGATTGCCGGGCGAATGGAAGGAATAAGTGCTGATCTGGGAGAAGGCCTTTCTGTCGCGCTGACCACGCATACCGGTCAGGCAGATTTCACCGCCGGCTGCTTTACCGGCAGTGAGATTCTGCGCCGTGCGGTCAGCGCACTGCATGAGGCTATCGGGCGTAATCTGCCTTCTGTGGCATACAGCGCGTCGGCTGAAGTGCAGCACAGCCGCGACTATACGCTGATGCATGAGTTCGCTGCCGCGCTGCGCAGCGAAGGCGGGCTCTATCTGGTTTATCAGCCAAAAATTTGCCTGCAAACCGGTGCACCGATTGGTCTGGAGGCGCTGATCCGCTGGCGTCATCCGGTACATGGCGAGCTCTCCCCGGTGGCATTTGTCCCCCTGGCAGAGCAGACTGAGCTGCTGCAGGCGATGACCACGTGGGTCATCGACCGGACGATTACGCGCATGGCACGGCTGCGCAATCACTGTACGCAGCTGCCCGTTACGGTTAACGTCAGCCTCAACGATTTTGCGCGTGAGGAGTTTGCCGCCGTGCTGGAGGAGCAGATGCAGCGGCACCGGTTGCCTACCTCGCTGCTGGGCATTGAGTGTCTGGAAACCGAACGTATTATTGAAAGCCCGATGGCAATGGCCGGCCTGTTGCGGCTGAAACAGCGTGGCTTTGGTATTTCGCTGGATGATTTTGGCACCGGCTACAGTAACATCAGCTATCTGCGGCGTATGCCGCTGGATGTCATTAAGCTTGATCGATCTCTGATCAGCGATCTCTCTTCAGATATGGCATCGCGTATCATCGCCCGCAGCATTATCAGCATGCTGAAGGAGCTGGACTATGTGGTACTGGCTGAAGGGGTCGAGAATGCGGAAACGGTGGATACTCTGATGGAGTATGGCTGCGATCAGGCGCAGGGGTACTTTTACGCCCGGCCCATGGCCGATACAGAGCTGGATGCGTGGCTGTTGTGGAAACTGCGTGAACAGTGTCGCTGAGCAAGCCGCGCATGATTGAAGAGTATGCGAAAACTCGCGTTAAGGGGTTTTAGCAATGCGATGACAAAATGCCACGCAATAAAAAAGGGATCTCAGAGAGATCCTTTTTTGGTACCTATATCGCCTGTTTCATTGACAGCAACTTGTCATAATCCGGGAAAATACTCGGTATATCTTCACGATTGATCTCCGGATAAGTTGCTGTCAGATTTCCTGGATGATTTGGCGGGTTCAATACAACAACTTTCATAAGATGAACAACAGGTTCGATAGCTATATGTTGTGTATTGCCTGGACTAAAACGCCTGCGCCACTTTTCTGTTCCCGTCTCTTCCCGAATAACTTCAAGCTGACCGTGTTATCGATGTGATTAGCAACCATAGGGAAGAGATCTGTATTCAGAACCAATATTTTTTCGCTGAACACCTTCGCCCGACCGGTCCCGTAGCCGTCACCGGCACGAACCGCCACCCTCCACGGCATCCCGCAGACGGCGCATATTATCACCACCACGCGCGCTGAAATGTTCGTAAGACACTCTTTACCCCACTGTTTCACGCCGCATTTTCACTAAAAAGCATCGCAAAAAAGTCTTTAGAGTACGCTGCTCTTTGCACCCTACCAGTCGCCATACGGATAAGTTTTTCCCTTGATAAAATCGCGCATAAAGGGATCGTAGCCATTAGCCTCGATGTAACTAAAATCAATCCGGTTGGGGACGTTTTTGCATATCAGCATGTCATTCCCCGTCAGGGTGAGTTGCCGGGCAGGTTGCTGGAGCACAGCTGGATTAAGATTGTCCTTTAACCATACTTTGACTTTTCCTTCGGGAGGCAGGCCAATAATCATTTTGTTTCGGTAATACGTTTTTCCCGGACGATAAGTATCAGGATAGGGATTTAGCATCTGCTGCCATGTCTCCCGGCTGAACCAGATCTCCGTCTCATATGCCTTTTTATCGATAACCGAGTCCCAGCACACCGTCATTCTGACCGGCAGCGCCTTACCAATATTAAAATTGGCTGGAAAACCGCCTATGTGTCGGCTCCATTTTTCCACACTGCTCTGGCTGGGTTCTGTCTGATCAAGTCGCCGGAAAATACTTTCCCGGATATCTCCGTCCTCCAGGTACACCATTGTCACCAGCGCAGGCAGATTTTTCGGATGAAAAAAATTGAATTCCCAGTGATCGTAAGGCAGCTTTTTACCATAGTGCTCCACCCCGTCTCCCAGCAGCGTCTTCACGCCTGCCCGGCGGTCATGGCAGCCGGCAGTCAGCATCGCGGCCAGTACGGCCACTATCAGCGATAATCGTCTCATCCCTGCCTCCTCAGAACAGTCCGTCCAGCGCGTCTGCGTTCACACGCGCCCGATCTTCCCACTGCTGCTGGTCGTCCATCCGCCACACCGTCCGCACCCAGCCTTTGCCCGGAGCCATCGCCCACACGAACGAGCGCTGATCGGTCGGTGCATAGTGGTTTCGCAGAAAAACCTCTCCCGAAGACGGACTCACCCACAGGCTCAGATCCGAATCGATGTTCCAGTTCGCCGAACAGTGAAGATAACGCCCGATGGTCAGCATTTCATCCGCCGTAAAGCCCGCCGGCTCCGTGCCGCGCCTGACCGCCCGCCCCTGCGCGATTGCTTTATCACACAGAGGAAGCAGTTCCGACGGCAACGCCAGCTCTTTGTTATTACTGAGTATCGGTGCAAACATCACTCCGGCGTCCTGTGCCGCATCAAGCATCACCCGCATGCACACCTTTTCCCAGTCGTTCGGCACCGCCCTGCGTGTCATAAACACCGCCGCGCCCGCACTCTTCTCAAAAATAAACGCCCGCGCCTTGTTCTGATTGACCAGCGGCCACGAAATCATTTTCGTCTCTACCTCGCCGTGCGGCATCAGGTACTTCAGCGCTGGCAGCGAAGTCAGCTTCAGGCGCATCTTCTCCGCCTGCCGGTACACTGCCGTCTGCGTCTCGTCCGCGCTATCCGGTATCACCTCAAAGTCCGGCATCGTCAGCAGGGAGATTTCATCTTCTCCCGCGTTGTAGCCCCCGCCGATATCTGAGTGCGCCCCTGGCAGCGGCAGCTCCGGCCACATCCCCGCGATGCTGTTCAGGCTGAAGTTGTACCGGCACTCGTGCATCGCGCTTATCTGAAACACCTTCTGCGCCACTGAGGGGCGCAGTTCGAGATTAACCCCGGGGTTGCTGCGCCCGTTAACGCCGTAGAAGTTCAGCAGGCTGCCGATGGCGGCTACCGTATCAAACAGCCCCAGAAAGCGCACCTCACCTGCCGGTTTTCCGTGGTGTCCGGTCAGCGCCAGTCCCTTGTCTATCGCGGCCGCTATCGCCGCGTCCTGGTACATTACCCGGTTGGCAAAGTGCCGCGCTGCTGCTGCCCCGCGGCTGAACCCAAACACGTCAAACTGCACCTTCACGATCGCCACATCAGCACTGTTAGTTTCGATGAATTCCTTGATTACTTTGCTGATTTTATCCAGCGCTTCATCGGTCTTTGTCACCACTCCCCCGAACTGCCGGATAAGGCTGCTGCCCAGCGCCTTACCCGGCACTGAGTCACTTTCCCCGTCCGCTGTCCCGATGCCGCTGATGTAGGCTTTCACCTGCGCCTCTGTGTCACTGTCGCTGAGTTCGTCACTGAGCTGATAAAGGTCAAACAGCCGCGAAATATTAGTGATTCCCCCCTGCCAGCTGGCATTGCCCAGCTCCGCTCTGGCATGCTTTTCATACTTTGCGCACGCTCTGGCCCGCTCCTCACCGACCAGCCCGGCACAGTGGGCATACGCCAGCTGCAGATCGCTGGCGTTCGTTCGGTTATTGCCCGTTCCGTCAAAGAATATCCCCACCGTCAACGTGATTCCTCTGACCGGCACACGCCGGCAGCGGATGACTTTTTCACTGCACAGAACATCGGTATAGTGCGTATTGTCCCCTGCAATTTCATACCGGTGATAGCCGGTGTCGGCCGACACGTTTTTTCCATCTGCAGCCATGCAATATCCTTATAGTTTACCGGGTTAACAGGCTGCCATCATACACCACGATGCTCTATTCCTATGGCATAGAAATTTACGTATAAATACACCACAGTACGACAGCATCTGAGCGGGATTGAAGAAAACAGCGGGCGCTGGCGCATTCTTGTTCAACTTAATCATCAGGAAAGTCGCCATGCTGCTGCCCTGAACGATTTATCATCGTCAATATGAAAAGTTAATAAGGCCATATTTCGGCCGTCAGAAAGCCCAGCCGGGCGCGCCGGGACTGGTAACTTACCCCGTCATGGTATGGGACATTATTTACATGCAGGTTGCCCTGAAACGCCGGAGGAGACATCGTCTTGTCAGGCCGGTTGCCATAACCGGAAAGTAGCATTGCAGCCGACCTGACAACGGCTATTTTACTGAAACAGTTACACTTCCATCTTTGTTATCGCCGCAAAGTACAGCAGGATATTTTTTCCGGGTTTCCACGCCAATTCCTTTTGAACAGTAAAATTAACCCGTGTGCTGTCAGCTATGAAAACATAAAGGTGAGTGATTCCACGATCGGATAGATAAGATTTGCGACGGATGTGAGCTCACTGGCAGCGCCTGCGCCTGCAACTGGTGTGACGGGTGCGAGCCGGAAAAAGGTGGATTCGCTCTTCGTAGCAAACTGGCATTTTTTCGGGACAAAGCTGTAAGTCAATCGGCAGCAATAAGCCTTAATATCATGATGCTCAGTAACCTGCGCTAATCAGTTTATTTATCTTTGAACGGAGATTCATGATGAAAATAACAGCATTATATCTTGCGATGCTATTTATATCGCCTGTCTGTCTGGCGTTATCTGCCGGAGAATATAAGAACAACACCCGTCTGACGCACCTTATTTCTGATTACAGAGTATCACTTGCATCACTTCCACTTGATTATTCTCTTGTGGAAAAAAAACAGTTGCCTGGCGTTATGCTTCACAGGTATAGCCTGAATTCACAGGTGTGGTCTCCGCAAGGTGTCGTTTCCCCGGAACGCTGGCAGAATGGAGTGGATATCTATATTCCTGACGCTGCCAGAGAAAAAACCGCCCTTGTTGTTGTCAATAATGGCAGCAACGATGATGGCTCAGGCACTCCTGTCGCGCCTGCGGATTTCAGTGAGCACACCCTCTCGCGCATTGCGACTGCAACAAAAACCATTGTAGTATCAGTAAGTAATGTTCCTAATCAGGGACTGAGTTATCAGGGAGTCACAGACCCTTTGGGTGAAGATAACAGTGTGGCCTATTCCTGGAAACTGTTTATCAAAGACACTCAGACATATCAGAACGCATCCCTTCATATTCCTATGGCAGCCTCGGTGTCACAGGCCTTCAGGCTGGCAAAGAAAGAACTGGGGCAGCAAAATATAGCTAAATTTATTGTCACCGGAGCCTCCAAGCGCGGCTGGACCGCGTGGCTGACAGCGCTGTCTGATCCGGACGTCGATGCCATCGTTCCGTTTGCCATGGACCTGCTGAATACTAAAAAGTCGCTTGAACACATATATCGGTCATATGGAAAAAACTGGCCGGTAGCTTTTTATCCGTATTATAAATCGGGCATTGATCAGCTGTTGGGTACGGATGAATTTGCAAGCCTGATGACGCTGGAAGATCCCCTCACTTATCTGAATACTGATATAGGTGAGCGTCTGAAAATTGACAAATATATTATTAATGCCAGCGGTGATGATTTCTACGCCCCGGACAACAGTCATTTTTATTATGATAGGTTACCTGGCGTCAGGTCTTTACGGATTGTTCCTGACACCACGCACAGTGGCATTCTGTCCGTTACGGAGCAGTCGCTGATTACGTTTGTTAACCGTTTTCAGGAAAAGAAAAAGCTCCCTGACATTACGGAAAAAACAGAGAGTCGCGGTGACGGAAAAAAATATCTGACGGTCAGTTTTTCAGAAAAGCCGGCAAGCGTGTTGCAGTGGACAGCCAGAAACCCGTTAGCAAGAGACTTTCGATATGCCTGCGGCGTTAAATACAGCTCGGTACCCGTCAGTCTGAAAGGTGACGGGGAGAGACTCAGCTTTCAGCTGACAACCCCCGACAGCGGATGGCAGGCTACTTATATTGAAGCCACCTTCAGTGACGGGTATATAGCCACAACGCAGGTATATGTTACGCCCGATGATAAATACCCGGAAACAGCGCCTCCGTCTGCAGGGGCAGCGTGTCAAATTCTCCCGGGTCGGGGACTGACTCCCGAATCTGCCAGACAGTGATGCACAGCCCTGCTCCCTGTATTGAAACCCGGCGGCCAGGCTGCCGGGTCCGGATGATGTAGCCTTCTGCCGTGATGGCAATCTGGCTACATCATCGGAGTCAGCATCGGGCAGACACGCCCCGCTACTGCCCTGAGCGGCACCTGTCACGGATGCCACTCTGGCGTTCATCATATTGCGTGATTACAGCAGCTGGCTGAGGTGCAGCTGACCCATCAGGAGCGGGTTATCGCTGTAGTCGACCGGAATGGCGACCACCGCCGGACCATTAACGTCCATTGCCCGGCGCAGTACCGGTTCAAGCTCTGCTGCGCTGTTAACAGAGAAGCCGGCTGCGCCAAATGCTTCGGCATAAGCTTTGAAATCAACCGGGCCAAAGTTCACCCCAGAGACGCGCTGATATTTTTTCTCCTCCTGAATGGCCACCATGTTGTAGGCATTATCCACCCAGATGATATGCAGAATATTGGCGTTGAGCCGCACCGCCGTCTCCAGCTCCATACTGGATTGCAGAAAGCCGCCATCGCCGGAGACCGATACCACTTTGCGGGAGGGGTCAACCAGCCAGGCCCCAATCGCCCACGGCAGCGCAACGCCCATGGTCTGCTGCCCGTTAGAGATCATGATTTGCCGCGCGCGGAAGCTGTAGAGATAGCGGGCGATCCAGATATGAAAGCTGCCCATATCGACCGTCAGACTGACGTCGCTATTGATAATGTCCTGCATCGCACGCACGATCCGCAGCGGATGCAGCGCAAACTGATCGAGGCTCGCACCCTGCAGCGTCAGCAGCTGCCGCTGCTGCTGTCGGTCATCAAGAATGGCCGCGGCCGCAGCGCTGAGCTGCAGCGGCGCCTCAATGCGTGCCGCGATATTACGTACGGTTTGCGCGATGTCTCCCACCAGCTCTGCATCGGGCAGATAGCGGTTATCGGTCTGGGCGGGCAGCACATCGATATGCACCAGGATTGCGTTGCCGCGGTTCCACATCGCCGGCTCATACTCCACCGGGCTGTAGCCGATAGTGATGATCAGGTCAGCCTGCTGCAGCAAACGATCGCCCGCCTGGTTATTAAACAGACCGATACGGCCGGCAAAGCGCGGGAAATGTTCCTGCCGTACCGCGCCCGCCGCCTGATAAGTACTGGCCACCGGAATATGACTTCTGCTCAGCAGCTCATGGATAGCCGCACTGTTCTCCGGCTGGCTCGCCATCAGTCCCAGCAGGATCACCGGGTTTTTTGCACGGGCTATTTCACGGCTGACCGTCTCCACCAGCTTATCTGGCGCGGCACCCAGCGTGACGCGTGCCTTATGCTGCAGCAGGCTGCCGGTCACCGGCTGATCGACGATATCCTGCGGCAGACTGAGGAATGCGCCGCCGCCGCGCCCGTTTTCAGCGTGACGAAAGGCGTTAGACACACATTCTGCCAGCGCGGAAGCGTCGGTGACTTCGACGGCAAACTTAGTGACCGGCCGAAACATCGACACCGTATCCATGCTCTGGTGAACCTGTTTTGCGCTGTCCGATCGTTTCACCGCGCCGCCAATCGCTACCACCGGATCGCCCTCGCTGGTGGCGGTCGCCATGCCGGTGACCAGGTTGGAACAGCCTGGCCCGGAAGTGACCAGTGCGACGCCTGCGTTACCGGTGAGCCGCCCAACCGCTGCCGCCATAAAAGCGGCATTCGCCTCATGACGCACCGGGATCAGTTCAATGCGCGAATCCACCAGCGAATCGAATACTTTATCGATTTTCGCACCGGGAATGCCAAACACATGCTTTACGCCCTGGGTTTCCAGCTGCGCCACCACCAGATCTGCCCCGCTACGCCAGCTCGTTTGGGTTTTATGTTCTTTCATCATTACCTCGGTTATTAACTCTCAACGGAGCGGATAGCTTCATCCAGGTTGTCAGGGTTCAGGTTGGCCCGCAGGAAGTCGCGATCCTGCGGTAAGTCGATCACCAGCTTGCTGATTGCACCAAAGGTCAGCGTGCCCTGCGCCAGTACATAATCGAGAATGTGGCCGCCGCCCTGCCGGTCATCGGTAATAAAATGTTCGTGATAGCCTGCGACATTGATGCCCTGCATATACTGCGGCGTGCGGAAACCAATCAGTTCGCCTGTGCGCTGACGAAAATCAAAGGTGGGCTGATTGCCCAGGACGTCTGGCATGGACCGATAGGGACGGCACTGGCAGGGCACGGTGCGCGTCTGCACCGAGACAAAATCACCGCTGATACGCAGCGCGCAGAAGTGGTTATCAGAAGTAATCACGCTGTCGATAACGCGGTGTACCTCTTCACGGCTGCTCTTTTCGCTGAAATGGTGCTGATGTTCCGGGGTAAAAAAAGTCATGACGGCAAAGGGAGATTGCTGCTCCGGACGGGCGGGACGGGCACTGCCGTCAGCACGCAGCTGCCAGACCTGACGATCAAACGCGACCAGCTCGCCATCAAGCTGATTAAAGGTGCCGAGACCAAAATCGCCCTTCTCCAGCAGCCGGGAAACGGTCGTCGTACCGTCATAGACACCGTGCAGCAGTGCGCTCATCAGCGAGGTCTGATAGATAACTTTTTCTGCTGATTGCCCTGCCAGCTGATCAACGGTTGTTTTTAGCTGTTCTTCGCATGAACAACCCGATACAAAATCATACATTTACTGCCTCGCAAACTGATAGTTAAGCCGTGTTAATATCAGGATGAGCCAGCCTGCTCACAGAATCCAATAGCGAAAGCTGCCAGCTTTGAGACGTTTTTGATATGGAACTGCGCCATCTGCGTTATTTTGTTGCCGTCGCTGAGACGCTGCACTTTACCCGTGCGGCTGAGATGCTCGGTATTTCTCAGCCGCCATTGAGTCAGCAGATCCAGCGTCTGGAGCATGAGATAGGGACGCCACTGCTGAAGCGCCTGACGCGCGGCGTTGAATTGACAGAAGCGGGACGCGCTTTCCTGCCTGATGCGCTGCAGGTTGTACAGCTTGCGGATCACGCGCTGGAAAAAGCGCGCGGCGTGGCGCGGGGAATGAGCGGTCAGATGTCGCTGGGGTTTGCCAGCTCCGTAGCCTTTGGCTCGCCGGTATTTGAGCTTCTTGGTCGCTTCAGAGCGCGCTATCCGGCGATGGAGCTGATCACCCGCGAAGAGAATATGGCGCTGCTGATGCAGGATCTGCGTGACGGACTGCTGGATGCCGCGTTTATCCGCCTGCCGTGCGAAAGCAGCAAAGCGTTTAACCTGCGGGTTATCGCGACTGAACGCATGATGATTGCGCTGCCGGCCGGGCATGCGCTGAGCCAGCAGGCAAGCCTGGCGCTGACGCAGCTGGCGGAAGAGACACTGATTATGTTTCCGCGCGAGGTGGCACCCAGCCTTTATGAGCTGATCGTCAGTACCTGCCTGCGCGCCGGCTTATGCGCCGATCGCTTTCAGCAGGCCCCGCAGATCGCCGCTTCGCTGGGCATGGTCGCGGCCGGCTGCGGCGTCGCGCTGGTACCTGCCTCACTGTGCTGTATCAATAACCCGCAGCTGCGGTTTTGCGAAATTGAAAACAATACGCTGTTTACGGATATCGCCTTTGCCTGGCGGCGCAATCACCCCAGCAGAAGCGTGCTGCATCTGCTGAGCCTGGTCAGTGAAGAATGATCAGCTCCCGCTGTTTACCCGGCGCCCGATATCCCTAAGCTGGGAATATTTTTCCAGCAGCTGAGGCGCATCATCAAGGCTCATGGCAAACATCCACATATAGGTCATGACAGAGTACACATGCCCCGCTTCCACGCCGCCTCTCAGGCTCATGACCAGAATGGTGCTGCCAAACAGCAGCGCGGCTACGCTGCCGATTGCCAGATAGCCAACGGCTTCCCGATCGGAGAGGCAGATCCGCAGTCGGGCCAGTACGCGATAGTGCCGTACCAGCGGTGAGGCGGGCGCGTGGCTTACCATATCAACCTCTTTTTCCAGCCGGTTGTTCAGGCGCAGAAACAGCTGCTCGTTCTTACGCGTAAACCCTTTCAGGAACAGCGCAAAAAACAGCAGAATGCCGAGACACGCCATGCCTGACCAGAATTCAATCAGCAGCAGCATCCCTGCCGCGCCGGCAATGGATGCTACTGACGTGATCAGCACCGGCAGATGCTTCTCAAAAAAGTCGACAAATTCACGTGACAGCGTCACTCGCGCAGCCACCATTGAAGCGCGGTTATTTTCACGCCGCTGAGCGAGGATCACCGGGACGGCCATCTCAGCATAAATGCGGGCAAAAGTGCGGGTATCAACGCTGCGTCGTGCCGCGCCAATCAGCCACATTACCAGAACCATGACGGCATAAAGCACCGCGTGCAGCGCATTGCCTGCCAGGATCGCGTTGACGGCAAAGCCCGCCAGTAAGGGATAAAGCAGATAAAGCGCGTTTTCCGCAACCACCAGGCCGAGCGTGATGATGAGTTTTTTGCTGTGGCGCATGCCAAGCATTTTAAGCATGGCGGCTGCACCTGTCGGGGCCGGCTGAGTGGAGGCTGCACTAAGGATTTTCATAGGTTCATCTGATGTAATTGCATATTTGAGCGGTTGCTCAAACTCAAGGCGAGTCTATTTGAGCAACTGCTCAAAGTCAATCTGCAGAAAAGCGGAAACAGGAAACGGGCGCAGCTGAGGGTGCGCCCGGAGTAAAGGGATTAACGTTCGGCCGAAAGCTTTTGCAGTATTTTCAGTTCATCAACGGCAGCCTGCATGGCATCCATACCGGCCGTCAGCGTACGGAGGTTTTGCAGCTGCTGTGTAATGTCAGCCCGTTCACTGCGCGTCTGCTGGCTCATGGCCGCGATGGCATCCGCCGCGTGCAGACTGCGATCGGCCATGTCGCTGGCAGTCTGAACCGTATGGCTGGCCACGCTGCGGATGCGGGAAATGGTACCGACAGCGTCGCTGATATTGCTGGCGGTGGCTTCCGCCTGCTCTTTTGACGAATGCGCCAGCCGCCGTACCTCGCCTGCGACCACGGCAAAGCCGCGTCCCGCTTCGCCCGCGCGTGCGGCCTCAACGGCGGCATTCAGCGCCAGGATATTAGTCTGAAACGCGATGTTACTGATACCGTGCGTGATGACATTGATGCCATCGGAGATCCGCTCCAGATCGTCCAGACCCTCACCAAGCTGACTTTGTGCCTGCTGACTTTCGCTGGCGATAGCGCTGATTGCACGGATGCTGTTCTCTGCCATGTTCAGCGTTTCACTCTGGCTGTGTGTGGCGGCTTCCAGCGCCGGCAGCGCCTGCACAATAGGCGTCAGCTCCTGCTGATAGCTCACCACGCGCCCCAGTACCCGGGTCTGAATGCCGTTGAGCGCTTCCCAGCGGCGCAGCGCGCGCTGGGCATAGTGCGCCGCATAGCCCGCATACTCTACCGGAAACTGCGCCATCGCTTTCACGTCGCGGTTGAAAAACACCAGCGCCGAGAGCGTCTGATTAATCGGCACGCCAAGGATTTCACCAAAGCTGGAAAACCCGGCGGCCGGGATGCCTTTGAAGAAATGTGCATTCTGCAGGGCACTCAGGTTTCCCTGACGCCGCAGAATGCAGTCATTCATCATGACTGCAGCAGGCTTGCCGTGGCGTGAGACAAACTTTTCCCAGTCCTGCAGCGTCGCCGCTTTGAAGTCGCGCTCCTGCATCAGCCAGAGGCGGTCGCCAAATTCAAGGTCGCAGAAAAAATGTACGCGCCCGGCCTCGATTTTTGCGACCGAGCGTATGAAATATTCGTTTCCTGCTTTAACGGCAAACGTCAGACCCTGCAGACGCTGACTCAGCTGCTGTTCACTGCAGCCGAGCTGGTCTGCCAGCGCGGCGGTGAACGGCTGCTGCTTGCCCTGAGCGGTAAAGACAGAGGTCACGGTACGCGTCAGCGGATCGGCTTCCGCAATCAGCCAGCTCTTTTCCAGCGGCGTAAAATTCTGGCTTTTGAACGGCGCAAATGATTTACCGGCCGCCATGCGGCAGAACACTACCACCGCCTTGCCCTGCAGCACCTGCCCGCCTGCCCCTATCCACGTACCGTCAAAGCTTGTACGCCCGCCTGCTGAGCCGCCAATGGCCAGGCAGGGAAAGCGACCGCTGTTATACCAGGCCTGCATAAAAAAGCCTTCTGACGCAGATAAGCCGTCGCAGTAGATCATCGCAAACGTGCGATCGGCAGAGAGCGGCATACGCAGCTGGAGCGCGGCCAGATCGCGCTGAATGGCACTGATACGCTCGGTGACGCTGTGGGTATCCTTCAGATGCAAATCGATAATATGGGTTTCATGCTCCGCGACCAGTGAGTCAGGCAGCCAGAGCCAGCTGCCCTCCTGCCCGTTACCGTCACAGTAGGTGCTTTGTTTACCGCTGGCGCTTAGCGCCCCGTTGGATGAAAGCGTAATGACCGTTAACGCAGCCGAGTTGAAACGCTGCCAGGCCTGACTGACACGATAAAAATCCGCTTCCGGCGGCACAAAGGTCAGTAAAATGCCAGCCGCACGCGAGGAAAGACCAATATCGCCCGGCGAGACAGGCAGATTCTGGCAATGATAGATACCATCTGCAGGCTGAGATCGTGCGGTAAAACGGGCGCGGCTAAACATCGTCTTCATTAAAGACATATTCTTATTTTTCCTGCTGTAAGCTAATGCGCATTAAAGCTGCGCAGCCTGGTGTGGTTAAAAGAGGGCTAAAAGCAGGGTCCGTTCGCAATCAGAACTCATCAGTGCGTTGCCGCCGCTGCACGCTGAACTGTGCAGAAACGGACCACGGTTATCGGCCTGCCCGGAACAATCTTCAGCAATTGCTGATATAGACCACACCAATGGTTAAACGCGGCAATCACCGGTATATCTGCTACCATGCGCCCTGAGTTGTGACCGGAATGCAAAAGCGCAGATGAAGAAAAATACCGACGAATTAAAGCACCGTATTCTTGATACCGCTGTGGCGCTGTTTATCGAAAAAGGCATTGCAGCGGTTACGACCCGTGACGTTACCGAGCAACTTGGCCTGTCGCGCAGCCATATCTATCACTACTTCAGTAACTGGCAGGCGCTCTCCCTGGCCGCGGTCGAGCGCTTTATGGCGCAGGAGATCGCACAGTTTACGCGCGAGGCTGAAGGGCTGGCACCAGAGCAGCAGCTGCGGCGGCTGGCCGGGATCTACCTGCCGGATAGAGTGGATGCAACGTGGAAGCTTTATGATTCCCTCTGGCAGATGGCAGCGAACAATGACGCATGGGCCGCCCTCGCTGAAAAGAACATAGCCAGCTGGAGCGCACTGATTGGCGGGATGATTCAGCAGGGAGTGGATCAGCAGCACTTTCACACTGCCGATACAGGTCAGGTTACCCGTCAGCTTAGCGCCATGCTCAATGGTTACGCTGAGGTGCTGAGTATCAGCCCTTCAGCAGAGAAACATCAGCAGGCGATGACGGATATCACCGCGTTTATCCGGCTGGTGCTGCAGCCGGCGTCAGGGTGTCAGCGCTAACGCCAGCGCTGCTTCACAGTGGATCAGCGTGGTGTCAAACACCGGCACAGAGACATTGCCCTGATTGAGCAACATGCCGACCTCAGTGCAGCCAAGGATCATGCAGTCCGCGCCCTGCGCTACCAGCCGCTCTGCCACCTGCACAAACGCCTCGCGGCTGGCTGTCGTGGTGATATGTTTGCACAGCTCATCATAAATAATCTGGTGTACCCTGGCACGATCGTCGTTAGCCGGGATAAGCGGCTGTAGCCTGGCCGTTTCCAGCCGCTGACGGTAGAACTGCTGCTCCATGGTGAATGCGGTAGCGATCAGGCCCGGCGCGCGCAGTCCCGACGCCACAATACGCTCTGCAGTCGCATCGGCGATATGCAGCAGCGGAACAGCAACGTCTTTCATCATGGTTTCAGCCAGTTTGTGCATGGTGTTAGTGGCCAGCACAATAAAATCTGCACCACCACGAGCCAGCGCGTGCGCCTCTCTGTTCAGGATCTCACCGGCAGCCGCCCACTGACCGCTGGCCTGCAGCTGCTCAATACGTGCAAAGTCGAGCGAGCGGATCAGCAGCTCCGGCGAATGCAGTCCCCCCAGCCGCTGACGCGTCAGCTCGCATAGCTGACGATAGTAGGTTTGCGTTGAGGCGGAAGACATTCCGCCCAGAATACCAATGGTTTTCATTGCCTGTTATTTCCTTCTCTGGACTGCCGGAGAGCTATACACGCTGCGTGTATATTCGCTATGGTGTTTTATCGCACACCTGAAAGGATGCTGTCATGCACGGGTCTGAACTTTCTGTAGGATTACTGCTGTTTCCGGGCGTCACCCAGCTGGATCTCACCGGACCCTTTGAGGTCTTTGCCCGCGCGCCACACACCCGGGTGCATCTCATCTGGAAAACGCGGGATCCGGTGATCTCAGATCGGGGATTAGCGATGTTGCCCACCACCACCTTCGACGACTGTCCGTCGCTGGATGTGATCTGTGTGCCGGGCGGTCCGGGGCAGATTGCCCTGATGACGGACAGCGCTGTACTGGCATTTATTCGTGAAAAAAGCGCGCAGGCCTCACTCGTGACGTCAGTTTGTACCGGCTCGCTGGTGCTGGGGGCGGCGGGTCTGCTCAAAGGTTACCAGGCCACATCTCACTGGGCATCGCTGGATCAGCTGTCACTGCTGGGTGCTGAGCCGGTCAGCGCGCGCGTGGTACGCGACCGAAACCGCATCACCGGCGCAGGCGTGACTTCAGGCATCGACTTCGCGCTGACAGTGGTAGCTGACCTGCAGGGTGAAGCGGTGGCGCAGATGATTCAGCTGCAGATGGAGTATGACCCCCAACCGCCCTTTAGCAGTGGATCGCCGGGTACCGCACCGGCTGAGCTGTTAGCCCAGGCCACGACACAGATGGCGACGTTTATTGAAACGCGCCGTCAGGCCACCGTCACGGCAGCTCAGTATCTCGTTTCTCTCAACTCAGGCATGGATGATCGCTGAATGCCTCACGTTAGCGAACTGTTACTCGTCTTTATCACCTGTTTCGTGGCCACAGCAAGTCCGGGCCGCGGCAATATGGCGATTATGGGTACCGCAATGCGCAGCGGCCGGCAGAAAAGCGCGCGGACACACATCCGCAGCCTGTTGTGCGCGACGGTAAACGGTTCCGGCAGGGTGTGCTCATGCACATATTAAATCCCAGGGCTATTCTTACCTGGGTGTCCATTATATCCGTGACGCTGACGCCCGGTGCTGATGCCGGGGTGCTGCCCAACATAATGGGTGGCTGCGCAGCAATCTGTGCTGCGGTATTCTGCAGCTATGCGCTGCTGTTCTCCGCGCCCATGATGGCTGCTCTTTATCAGCGCGTTCAGCGCATGCCCGACGCCGTGCTGGGGATATACTTTCGCTTGCCGGCATACGCCTGCTGCTGAGCCGCAGTTAACCAGTCTGATTACAGGGAAGACGATGTCGAAAACACAATGGTTACTGCGCCGGCTGACAAAACAGCTCTGGTTTCGCAGCTCGCTGTTTGCCGTACTGGCGGTGATCACCGCGCTGGTGGCTATCGCGGTGAAACCGTTTATTCCTGCTTCCGTATCCGGTCTCATCGGCAGTGAAGCCGTGGATGAAATCCTGGCTATTCTCGCCTCCAGTATGCTCGCGGTGACGACGTTTTCGCTGAATATTATGGTCTCAGCCTATAACTCTGCGAGCAGCAGCGTGACGCCCCGCGCCACCAGTCTGCTGCTGGAGGATCGCACCACGCAGAATGTGCTGGCGACGTTCATTGGCTCGTTTCTCTACAGCCTGGTAGGGATCATTGCGCTGGGGATGGGCGCATACGGCACACAGGGGCGGGTTGTGCTGTTCTTTGTAACGCTGCTGGTGATCGCCATGATTGTGATCACTCTGCTGCGCTGGATCCAGCATCTGGCTAATTTTGGCAGCCTCGGCGAAACGTCTCAGCGTGTTGAGCAGGCAACCCGCGCGGCGCTGACTGAACGCTTACAGGATCCCTGTATGGGCGGATCGGCCTGGCAGGGGGAGTTGCCCGCTGCGGCCACACCGCACCCGCTTTTACCCGAGGCGATTGGGTACCTGCAGCATATCGATTTGCAACGGCTAAACGACTGGGCAGACGCGCAGCAGGTGCATCTTTATCTGGCTGCCCAGCCCGGCAGCTTTGTGCATCCGGGCTCGCCCCTGCTGTGGTGCACACAACCGATGTCCGAAGAAGATCAGGACCATCTGCAGCGTGCATTTACCGTGGGTGAACAGCGTTCTTATGAGCAGGACCCCCGTTTTGGCCTCTGTGTGCTCGCAGAAATCGCCTCGCGTGCACTTTCGCCTGCCGTCAACGATCCGGGTACGGCCATAGATATCATTGGCCGTGCTGTCAGATTGTTTGGTCACCCTGTCCCTGCGGCTTCTGATGAGGTGACCTGGCCGCGCATATTTATTGAGCCCGCCCGGATCAGCGATATGTTTGATGATATTTTCAGTGCCATCGGGCGCGATGGCGCTGCACTGGCTGAGGTACATATTCGTCTGCAGAAGGCGCTTCAGGCGCTGGCACAGATTGCACCGCACCGTTACGCCGCTGATGCTCAGCGCCATTCCAGGCTCGCCCTGTCACGCGCAAACGCGGCGATGACCTGCGAAGCAGACAAAGTAGCCGTGGAGCAGGTAGCCCGCTGGTCACTCCCGGAAATAATTTCGCGTAATTAGCCTGGTTTTTAAACACCTGCTGGCGTATCGCTTTTACTCTTCCATACTGATTGTTACATTTGGTCTTCATTCACATTATGCAGGATACTTATGCCAACATCAGAAACGGATATCCAAAAGAAGCGAAGCCATATCAATCCACCGGTATTCTTCACGTCTGCTGCTCTTATTTTTATTCTGGTAGCCTTTGCTGCGCTGTTCCCTGAACAGGCTGATGTGCAGCTTAGCGCCTTGCAAAACTCACTTTTCGCCAACGCCAGCTGGTTTTATATCCTCGCTGTTGCCCTGATTTTACTGACGGTAGCGTACCTGGGGCTTTCACGGTATGGCGATATCAAGCTCGGGCCCGATCACGCGGAACCCGACTTCAGTTACCACTCCTGGTTTGCCATGCTGTTTTCCGCCGGCATGGGCATCGGACTGATGTTCTTCGGTGTGGCAGAACCCGTGATGCATTACATGGCGCCGCCATCAGGCGAGCCGGAAACCGTAAACGCGGCGCGGGAAGCGTTGCGTATCACGTTCTTTCACTGGGGGCTGCACGCCTGGGCAATTTATGCGATCGTGGCGCTGATTCTGGCCTTTTTCAGCTATCGTCACGGACTGCCTTTAACGCTGCGCTCAGCGCTCTATCCGATTATTGGCGACCGTATCTACGGCTGGATGGGCCACGCCGTGGATATTTTCGCGGTGATTGGTACCGTACTGGGCGTGGCCACCTCGCTGGGTTACGGCGTACTGCAGGTTAACGCCGGTCTTAATCACTTGTTTGGTCTGCCGATTAGTCAGACGATGCAGGTGATCCTGATTGTTGTGATCACTGCACTGGCCACGCTCTCGGTGGTGTCGGGTCTGGATAAAGGCATCCGCATTCTTTCAGAAATAAACCTGAGTCTGGCCGTACTGCTGCTGATTCTGGTCGGCGCCCTGGGCCCGACGGTGCTGCTGCTGAAATCCTTTGTGGAGAATACCGGTGGCTACCTCTCAGAGCTGGTTACCAAAACCTTTAATCTCTACGCCTATGAACCCAAATCGAGTAAGTGGCTCGGCGGCTGGACGCTGTTCTACTGGGGCTGGTGGCTGGCGTGGTCACCGTTTGTCGGCATGTTCATTGCCCGCGTATCGCGCGGTCGTACCATCCGTGAATTTGTCACCGGCGTGCTGTTCGTGCCGGCGGGCTTTACGCTGCTCTGGATGACCTTCTTTGGCAACAGCGCCATCTGGCTGATCATGCAGCAGGGCGCTACCGACCTGGCGCAGACAGTGATGAGCGATCAAACGCTTGCGCTGTTTAACTTTCTTGAGCACTTCCCTTTCAGCTCAGTGCTCTCCTTTATCGCCATGGCCATGGTGGTGGTGTTCTTTGTCACCTCTGCGGATTCGGGTGCAATGGTAGTAGATACGCTTGCCTCCGGCGGTACCGATAAGACACCCGTCTGGCAACGTATCTTCTGGGCAGCGCTGATGGGCGTAGTGGCGGTCACGCTATTGCTGGCAGGCGGCATGAAGGCACTGCAAACTGTCACTATCGCCAGCGCACTGCCGTTTGCAGTGATCCTGCTGATGTCAATTTACGGGTTGCTCAAAGCGTTACGCGTAGATGCCTGGAAGCGCGACAGTAAGCAAATTGCGACTATCGCGCCCACGGCTGCGCGCAACCCGATTCCGTGGCAGCGCCGTTTACGTAACATTGCCTACTTTCCGAAACGCTCGCAGGTGAAGCGCTTTATGACGGAAGTCATCTATCCGGCGATGGAGATGGTAGAGCAGGAGCTGGCAAAGCAAAACACCCCGTCGCATACCCGTGCCGATGAAGACGATCGTGTGCGGTTTGAGGTGGATCTGGGACAGGAGCTTAACTTCGTTTACGAAGTCCGCGCGCGTCCCTACCTGCAGCCCGCCTTTGCGCTGGCAGGGATGTCAGGAAGTGACAAAGCGGAGGAACAGAAGTATTACCGTGCAGTCGTCTACCTTAAAGAGGGCGGCCAGGATTATGACGTAATGGGCTGGAATCAGGAGCAAATCATCAACGATATTCTCGACCAGTATGAGAAGCACCTGCACTTCCTGCACATCGTGCGTTAACGTGACTGCATGACAAAAGAGGAGCCTGGCTCCTCTTTTTTATTGCTCTGGTGCTTTTTTTTGCTGCTATGATGAGACTCTGCCTTTTTTCAGGATGAAACCATGAGCAGCACCCTGACCACCCTTCTCCGTTATAAATTGTGGATAGACGCCGCCACCCTGCAGGCGATTTCCGACATTGATGCCGCACAGTTTGCAGAGAAACGTCATCTGGCGTTGCGTCTGATGAACCACGTCTATGTTGTGGACGCTATCTTCAAAGCAAACCTTACCGGTGAGCAGCACGGTTACACCGCACTGTATACCCCTGAAACGCCTGCCGTTGAAGAACTACTCCGGATACCTGAAAGGAATCAATATGACTGAGATAAATGCACTTAAAGCGAAATACCCGCAGGCGCTGAGCCGGGCGTTTGGTGATTCACCTGCCCTGGCGGATACCCTGGCGAAACTGATTACAGAGGGCAGGAAAACCGCCACCTGCGGTTCGCTGGCTGCTTTTCAGAACGATGCTGAAGCGCCGACTGTCGGCAGCTACAGCATTGTCCTGGACGGCCACAATCGACCGGTCTGCGTGGTTCGCATCGTCAGTCTGCAGCTGATACGGTTCTGCGATGTCACCGAAGCGTTTGCCCGTAAAGAGGGTGAAGGCGATCTGAGCCTCCGCTACTGGCGTCAGGAGCACCAGCGCTTTTTTGAAAGCAGTGGCGTTTTTGATGAGCGTATGGAGCTGGTGGCTGAAGAGTTTGAGCGGGTAGAGGTCGTGACCCTTCAGGCCAGCTTTTAAGGCACACGATAGCCGTGTTATTCAGTCTGCTCTTCCCGCGCATCGCTCACCTAAAACAATCAATCAGCAGATGTTATTTATCCTGTCTCCCTCCCTGCGTATCCAGCAACGCATAACCCTGGTTCTGCAGCACGGTCATCGTGGTCAGCGCTGAGGGGGTAGTGATAACGGGTGCCGCGACCCAGTGAGGATCGTAATGATGCCAGGCCAGCGCCTGGCTGCACAGTGTTACTTTAACGCCTGCATCATTCAGGGCTTTAATCAGCTGCAGATTCGGGTTGGCCGCACCGAATAGCTTGTGGTAGTGCTGCTCATCCAGCATAGCGGGCGTGGCGCCGCCATTAACGGCTACTACGGCGTCAATCTGACTGAGCGGCACGCCGGAACGGCCATAAAGGTTGATAACGCGCGCCACTTCATTCAGGCCGGGATTGATATCCGCCGCATTACTCGCTGCCTCACTCACCTTGAAAACCAGTTTGTAGCGCTGCGTGCTGTCAGGCTGAAAAGCCGCATCAGGCGTGTCATAGAGTTTACCGTAGCCGGCAATCAGCGGCGTTCGGGACGTATCCGCATGCGCACTTTGCATCAGGCAAAAAGAGCTGAAAAGAATCAGTGAGCAGGAGGAAAGGTATCGGATCATGTACGCTCCGCGTAAGTCAGTAGCAGGCATCAGGGAGAATCAGCATAAATAAAAAAACGCGGCTGCAAAGTGGCACACCTGCTTTTAGGAGTAATGCACATCCCATGCCGATCCTGCTGTCGCAACAGCAAAAAGTGCGGTGACCGCTGAATAGTCGCGCGCTTTTCCATTCCCGCTCCATAATTCTTTTGACTATAAACGGAGCCCGGCGATGAAAAATCCAACCCTGTTACAGGCATTTCACTGGTATTACCCTGAAGGTGGCCAGCTCTGGCCTGAGCTGGCCGAACGTGCAGCGCATATGAGCGAATCGGGTATCAATATGATCTGGCTGCCACCGGCCTATAAAGGCGCCTCCGGCGGCAGTTCAGTCGGCTATGACACTTACGATCTGTTTGACCTGGGCGAATTTGATCAGAAAGGCACTGTTGCCACGAAATATGGTGACAAAGCGCAGCTGCATACGGCGATTTCCGCGCTGCAGCAGCAGCAGATTGCAGTACTGATGGATGTGGTGGTTAATCACAAAATGGGCGCGGATGAGAAAGAGCGCATTCTGGTTAACCGCGTCGACGATCAGGATCGTTCACAGATTCATGAAGAGGTAGTGGAGTGCGAAGCCTGGACCCGCTACACCTTCCCGGTCCGTGGCGGACAGTATTCAAAGTTTGTCTGGGACTATAAATGCTTCAGCGGTGTCGATCATATCGAAAACCCTGATGAAGATGGTGTGTTCAAGATTGTGAATGACTACACCGGCGAGGGCTGGAACGACCAGGTTGATAATGAACTGGGCAATTTTGATTACCTGATGGGCTCCAATATCGATTTCCGCAACCGCTCGGCGACGGAAGAGATCAAGTACTGGGCGCGCTGGATGCTGGAAACCACCCAGTGTGACGGATTCCGCCTGGATGCGGTTAAACATATCCCGGCCTGGTTCTACAAAGAGTGGATTGACCATGTGCAGGAGGTCTCTGAGAAGCCGCTGTTTATCGTGGCGGAGTACTGGTCATTTGAGCTGGATAAACTGCAGCAGTATATCAATCAGGTTGAGGGTAAAACGCTGCTGTTTGATGCCCCACTGCACATGAAATTTCACGAAGCCTCTAAGCAGGGCAGCAGCTACGACATGAGCCAGATCTTCTCCGGTACGCTGGTAGAAGCCGATCCGTTCCACGCCGTCACTATTGTTGCTAACCATGATACTCAACCGCTGCAGGCACTTGAAGCGCCGGTGGAAGCCTGGTTCAAGCCGCTCGCCTATGCGCTGATTTTGCTGCGTGAAAATGGTGTGCCTTGCGTGTTCTACCCGGATCTTTATGGTGCCAGCTATGAAGATACCGGCAGCGATGGTGAAACGCATAAAGTTGAAATGCCCGTAATCGATAAGCTCGATCAGCTGATGATTGCGCGCCAGCGCTTTGCTCACGGGGTACAGACGCTGTGGTTTGATCATCCCAACTGCATCGCTTTCAGCCGCAGCGGGACTGAAGATGAGCCAGGCTGCGTAGTAGTGATGTCTAACGGCGACAGCGGAGAAAAAACGCTGACGCTGGGAGAAAACTACGCCGGTAAACACTGGCGCGATTTTCTCGGCAATCGCGATGAGACGATTACCACCAACGAACAGGGTGAAGCGGTGTTCACCTGTAACGGCGGCAGCGTCAGCGTCTGGGTTATTGAGTGATACCCGCGCGGGCTGCGCCTCTGGCAGCCCGCACGTTATGCTCTGCAGTAATACGTTTTATGAAAAAAGGTGCACAGATAATAATGAAAGAGGCTACCCTGCTGGTATTTGATGTTAACGAAACGCTGCTCGATCTGACCTATCTGGATACTTTTTTTCTGGATACCTTTGGCGATGCGCAGGTGATACGTCAGTGGTTTGCGGAACAGATCCTGTATTCCCAGACGCTCACGTTAAGCGGTCGCTATGTGCCGTTTGGTGAACTGGCCGTTGCCGTATTAAAGATGGTGGCGACGATCCGCGGGATTGCGCTTGATTCATCACAGATAACGCGTTTTCAGCAAGAAATGGCGGTGTTACCTGCTCATCCTGATGCGCTGCCCGCGCTGGAAAAACTGCAGGCTGCGGGTTTTGAGATGGTGACGTTTACGAACTCATCGGCAGACGCCGGCAAAAAGGTGCTGGCGCAATCCGGACTGGCGTCGTTTTTTTCACAGCAGTTCTCCGTTGAGCAGAGCGGCTGTTTTAAACCTGCTGCGGCCGCTTATCGGAGCGTCAGTGAGGCGCTGGATCGGCCACCTGCTGCGCTCAGGATGATAGCCACGCACGCCTGGGATATTATCGGCGCCATGGCCTGTGGCTGGAAAGGCGCGCTGATCACCCGCCCCGGTAACGCACCGCTGTTGCTGGGTGAACAGCCTGATATTTCTGGTCCCGATTTACCGGCAATAGCAGAACAGATCATTGCGTCAGACAGGCGGGCGTAACACAGCGCTCATGATTACTGCAATGAATTGATGAATGCAGTAATCCGGCGCTGACCGGGCGCGATCGGCAAATGTGCACAAAGCGTATCCCGCGTTAAAAATTTGTCTGACAGAAAAACATTAAGAGGGCCCTGGCCCTCTTTTTTATTTCTGACGCTGATTATCGATAGTCAGGCTAACGCGGTTAGCGCGGCAAAACAGTTCCGAATAGTGCACCGGTTTCGCGTTTTGATCGAAAGCGATTTTACTGATGCGAAACAGCGGCTCGCCCAGTTCACATTTCAGCCTCTGGGCCTCGGCTTTAGTGGCCATAAAAATATCTATGGTCTTCTTATCACTCACCACGCGAGTATCGAATTTTTCCTGAAACAGCTTATAAGTAGAGGCGCCTGCGGTATAAATGGTGTCAAATGCCGGGTAACGGGAGAGCGGGATCCAGGAAATATCGATAAACAGCGGCTCATCATCAAGATACATGACCCGCATCAGGCGAAAAATGTCGCTGCTACCGGGAATATTCAGCCTTTCACAAAATGGATCGGCGTTCATGCACTCCTGTTCGATGACCTCTTCCCGGGTCGGCTTACCCTGGGAAACGCCAAAATCAGTAAAACCGCTTACCGTCAGCAGCGCATTTTCAACCTTTTTACTTTGCACAAAAGTGCCCTTGCCCTGCCAGCGCTGCAGCACACCGTCATTGACCAGATCGCTGATTGCTTTGCGGATAGTGATGCGGCTAACGTTATAGAGCGTGCATAACTCGCTTTCAGTCGGGATCTGCTGGCCAGCCTGGTAAACTCCCTGCGCAATATCATCAAGCAGGCGCTGGCGCACGGTGGCGTAAAGGAGTTGATGTGAGTAGCGCTCCGTAGCTGACATGAATCGACCCTGAAGTTGTAAGAGGAGTAGGGTTGATTATATGGGCCTTTTCGGATGAGTAACAGGCGCTGGCATGGGTAATGTCACGCCAGCGCTGACCCTCACCAGGCACCATGATAGCCAATAGTACGCGCAGCGCACCGGGTACCCTGTTTCATCGCACCCTGCAGCGGCAGATCGTTAGCGATAGCGCACAGGAACCCGGCGATGTATGAATCCCCTGCCCCCATGGTATCTACTACGCTGACGCGCTGCGGCGGCATCTTCCAGAACTGTATGCCGTCCCACGCCAGGCTGCCGTTTTCACCCAGCGTGGCGATCGCCACCCCTGCGCCACACTGCACCACGGTTTGCAGCCGGTCGCGCAGCCACGCATTATCGGTATTTGCTGAGGCAAAAACATAATCAAGATGTTCCGGCAGCGTGTGCCATAACGGGCTTTCCCATTTATCTGCAAAATCAAACGACAGGATTTTTCCCGCCGCTTTCAGTGCGGGAAAAGCGGACTCAGCATGACCCCAAATGGCGGAGTGAATAATGTCAAACTCCATTAGCCACGCCAGTTCCTGCTCACCCACGCTGAAATCTGCCATCACGCCTTCGGTATAGTCACCGAGAATGCGATCGTTATCGCGCAGTTCCACCTGCGTCTGCGCTGTCAGACCGGGCATCACACGCAGCCGGGAAATATCCACGCCATGTTGCGCCAGATCGCGGCGCAGCATGGCACCATAATCATCTTCACCCACCCAACTGATGCAGGCGGGCTGCATCCCGTAACGCGTGCTGTAAACCGCCACGTTAACAGCGTTGCCACCAGAAAACGCTTTACCCAGCCCGGGATAAATATCCACGCAATTATCACCTACCGTTGCCAGCCGTTTCATTGACCCTCCTGTGACAGCCGCACGCGCGCGCCAGCAATGAATGCTGATGTCCGCAGGTAAACATACCCGTTTTCATTCGTATGTCCTTGCTGTGATGCCCGGCCTGCATGGAGACCGGGCGGGGAAATTAATACTCGACGATCCCGCCATAGTAACGGCGATCGTCCGGGTTATGGTCTTTGTAGATGGAGAGGTAGTAACAGAGCCACTCCATCGGGACGAACATCAGGAATGGGGCGAGCCACGGGTGCAGTCCCTGAGCGATTTCGGCATAGTCGATCACGATAACGTTATCGGTACGCTCGCGTACGAAACGGATAGCGCGCTCGGTGGTATGACGGCTTTCGTCATTGCCCAGCAGGAACAGAAAGGGCACGCCCGGCTCTACGATTTCCAGCGGGCCATGGCGGAACTCGCCGCTCTCAATCACCGATCCATGTGTCCAGGTAAATTCCATCAGCGTAACAATCCCCTCTTTGTAACTCAGCGGACGCAGCGGACCGGCGGCTACGGTATAGATCATCGGCCACTGTGAGGCCTGCTCACCAAGCTGACGCCCTTTTTCTTCCCAGGTACGCACCAGATGCCCGAGCGCCTGCGGAAGCTTTTGCAGATCGTTTTTAATTTTGCCGATTTCGGTGTGCGGCGCGAGGCGCGTAATCATCTCCAGCACCACGCTGTAACACAGCAGCAGATGAATTTCCCAGATGCAGTCTGCTTCATACGCCACCACATGCTGCGCAGCCTGATTAACAGGACTGTCTGTACGTTTGGTAAAGGCGGCGGTCAGCGCGCCACAAGCCGCGCCCAGCTCAAGCGCCTGAATGACCTCCTCAGTTTTACCGTAATCAGAGACGCCTATTACCGCGCAGCGCGGATCCAGCCGGTGGGGGGTGTTATCGCAAAATTCCCAGCCGGAAAGCGCATAAACCTGAAGGCCGGAGAAACGATCAGCCAGATGCTTTGCCGTCTGCGCTGCATTCAGCGGGGAACCGCAGGCGACAAAGTAGATGCGATCGACGCCACGTTTGATCATTTCATCAACAAGGGCATGTACGCGGGGAACGTCTTTCTCAAGCACCTTCTCCACTTCACTGACCATGTTTTCAGTTACCAGGAAATCCACCGTGTTTTTATCAATATTCAGCATGCAACAACTCTCCAGACAGGGTTAAGAAACGTGAGCCAGACGGCGGTTGCGCTTTTCCCAGAAGGCGTAAGCGGGCAGACCGGTGGCGATAACAATCAGGGCGCAGATCAGCCCCGGAACTGGCGCCCACACAAAGGTGGAGGCAACAAGAATTAAGCTTGAAGCGATAGCGGCAAAGGTCATCAGGCCGAACGCCGGTGTGCGCCACAGTGGTTTATAGTCTTCACGTTTGCGACACCAGATAATCGAGCCGAAGGTCAGGGTGTTTTTGAAGCACATCACCAGCGTGAAATAGCCCAGCAGGCTGGTCAGGTCAGAGACAAAAATAAAGAAGATGCCGAGGGCGCACTGCAGGATAATAGAGACATCCGGCGTGTTGTATTTTGGATGTACATGCCCGAAGCTTTTGAAAAACAGGTTATCTTTCGCCATCGCATATTCGAGACGCGGCTGATACATCACACAGCTGGAAAGTGAGCCAAGGATCACGATGATGGCAGTAATGGCGACAAAGATTCCCGCCACGCTGCCGAGCGCCGGAATATACGTGAGTGCGTCGGAAATTGGCGTTGCCGAGACGGCAAGTTTATCGAATGGCATCAGCCCGGTGATCACCAGCGCCAGCAACGAATAGAGCACTAATACCAGTAAACAGGAACCGATCAGCGCACGCGGCATGGTTTTGCCGGGGTTTTTGATCTCTCCGGTCATATAGCAAATAGAGGCCATGCCGGTATAGGACCAGCTGGTAGCGGAAATCCCGGCCAGCAGCGCCATTATTCCTGCCGTCGTACCGGAGGTTGCGGTGGCCGGTGCGTTAAAATTATCCCCTTTTAGCCAGAACACGCCGATGCCGATGACAATGGCAAACGGAATGATTTTAGCGATGGTGATCAGCGTCTGAAAGGTCGCGCCGCCTTCAACCGAACGCAGATGCAGCAGCATAAACGCCAGAATCAGACCGGTGGCAATGAGTTTCCCGGTGAACGGGTCGATCGGTATCAGAAAGGCCATATTACCGACAATCGCCAGCGCCATGATAGAGAGCGACGGCGCGTCATTTGCCCAGAAGCTGGCCCAGCCGGAGAGAAATGCCAGCGGACGGCTGCCCGCGTTTTTCAGATACACATAGTCCGCGCCGTTTTCGGGATACGCGGTAGAGAGCTCCGCATAGACACACATCTGCGGAATAACAATCAGTCCGCCAATCACGAAAGCCAGCACCGTGAGCCACGGCGAGCCTGCTGCCTTTGCTACTTCACCAACCGAAACGAAAATACCGGAACCGACGGTCGTTCCGACGGAAATGGCCAGCACGGCCCAAAAGCCGAGCTTGCGTTGGAGTTCCTGGCCTTCCATATCGTTACCTTTTAATTATTAAATGGAGTTGTAGGGTTCAGTACGCCTGAATGAAGGCAGCAGGTCACCGCACGATCTTAAGCAGAAAGTGTGAGATGGCGTGTTGCTGATTTTCATTATGAGATGACGCATAACGAATATAACAACATATAATGAATGTTACTGGCGAGGTAGATCACAAAATCATCATCTGGAAACAGATAGTTATGTGATTTTCAGATAAGTGGTTGAAATTAATAGCTTAAATATCCAACGTTCATGAAAACGGCAAAAAGAACGAGAAAAGGAAGCGGGGCTTGATGACAGGGTTTGCGTTTTTCAGCCTGAACCCTAAGCTCCTGAATGCTTCCTGATAACAGTCAGTGGAATAATGTTGATATCAGGTGTAATCAGAAACGTAACGCTGATGGCCGGGCTGAATATGTGACAATCCTTTTCCTGTCAGGCGCTTTATTAGTTACAGCACCCTTTTACCTGTTCCACTCATTCCGGCCCTGCGGGCCGGGCGCGGCGGCGGGTCAGGAGGGGCAACTCTGTTTCAGATCTGCGCCTGAGGTTGAAAGGGTCAAAGAGGGGGCTGTGTGCGTCAAACCGGCACCGGTTAGTGTTTCATGTTAAGGGATGCTGTAACTATTCAGGACGTATATTCAGAGTTATACAGTTGTGATTTGCCGCCGGCCGGAAAGCACCAGCGGCACCCGTGATTACATGATGCCTGCCACGGATTTCGCCAGCTGCGCTTCCAGCACCGGCTTCGCTTCTTCAAACTTGAGATTGACCTTGTTGGCGTTGGACACCACGCGCGTCTGATACTTCATGCGGTTGCCCTCTTCGCTGCTGGTCTGCAACTTAATGCCCGATGTGCCCTGACGCAGTGCGGCAATGTTGTCAGTGGTCACGGCGTTTTTACTGCGTTCGGAGATCTGCAGATCGGTCACCATGGTGAAGTTAACATCTTCAATCAGCGCATCGGCTGCCATTCCTGCCAGGCCTGCGGCCAGACCGACGCCAAGCATCGCACCACCCGAGTTACCGTTATAGGCCGTAATGCCGGCACCCAGCGCTGCACCGGTAACCGCGCCTTCATAGCCGGTCGCCAGGAAGCCCTGCGACTGGCGCAGATCCATTTTTTCCGCTTTCAGCACGTTAGCCTGAATCCAGTAGAACGCGGTATCGGGCGAGGATGTGACAGTATACCCTTTAGCCTGCAGGTCCTGCGCCAGCAGCGACTGCAGATCGCTCATATCTTTGTCAGAGGTATTACGCACCTGCAGATAGACCGTTTTCTGACTGGAAGGCTCAAGCCATACCGTCTGGCTCATCTGCGTTTTAACTTCAAGATTGCGCTTTTTGATGGCGGTAGTCATGGCGCTGCAGCCGGAAAGAACGATGCAGGAGGCGACGACGGCCGCCACCAGGGGTTTACGATGGTTCATTTACTGCTCCCTGAGAAGAATTAACTGCGGCGCACTCTTGCCCGCAGCACACCTGTAAAACAGGCGCAAACGTACCGGTTTGCGCTAAGGTGGCAGGGAGGAATATCGGCAAAGCGTAAGATAAATTTACGCTTTGAAGAAAATAAATTTGTCAAAAAGGCACCACTATTTCTAATACATTGAAATAGTAGCTTTTTATAGATGAATTTTCAGATGTGCTCTTTTAATCATTAATAGTGAAGCAGTGTTCACAAAAGGTTCTGTATTGTGGTCTGAGAGATTGCCAGCCCCTTAAAAAGAGCCGGCACGGGGCGCTTATGCCAGATGGAAAGTGGAAACTGAACGGGTCAGATACTGTACCTGCTCTTCAAGCGATGCTGACGCAGCCGCTGACTCCTGTACCAGTGCAGCGTTCTGCTGCGTGACAGAGTCCATTTCAGTCACCGCTTTCTCAATCTGACCGATGCCGCGACTCTGTTCACCTGACGCCACGGAAATATGCTCCATCAAAAGGTTAACGCGGCTTACCGACGCGATGATAGCGCTCATCGCCTCCCCGGTGCGGCTGACCTGCTCCGAGCCGGTGTGGATAATCGCTACCGACTCTGCAATCAGCGTCTCTATCTCTTTGGCTGCCAGCGCGCTGCGCTGTGCCAGATTGCGGACCTCTCCGGCAACCACTGCAAACCCCCTGCCCTGCTCACCCGCTCGCGCTGCTTCCACAGCGGCGTTCAGCGCAAGGATGTTGGTCTGAAACGCGATCCCGTTGATCACCGAGATGATCTCTTCGATTTTTTTCGAGCTGGCGTTGATCAGGTCCATCGACACAATCACCTCACGCGAGACTTTTTCACCTGTTTCCGCATTTTGCACCGCCTCGCCTGTCAGGCGGCAGGCTTCAAAGACGTTGTCAGTGTTCTGCTTCACCGTAGCACCCAGCTGTTCCATGCTGGCCGCGGTTTCCGTCAGCGCCGCAGCCTGCTGCTCAGTGCGCGAGGCCAGGTCAACGTTTCCGGCTGCGATTTCGCCCGAGGCGGTGGAGACCGAATGCGCGGAGTCACGTACCTGCATAATGATTTGTGTCAGGGCAAGACGCATCGCTTCCAGCGAGCCCATCAGACTCTGAATTTCACTGCGCGACGCGCCCTTTGCCGGAACAGGGCGGTTAAGCTCGCCGGCGGCGATCAAATCGCAATGCTGTTTTGCCATGCTGAGCGGCAGCAGCACAAAGCGATGCATCAGCAGTGAAATCACAACAATGATGCCGACAAACAGCGCACCAAACAGCACCAGCAGCATCAGGCCGGAGTGAAAGTGACGTTGTGCGTCATCATTGAGCTGGCGTGCATAAGCTTCATGCTGCGCCAGTACCTTATCGAGGATAATTTCATACTGGCGATCGAGACGGACGACGGTCGGGATTTGCGCTTTAAAGCGTGCCTGATCGTGCGCTTCAGCGGCCGCCACCAGCGGCCGGATCCCTTCATCGCGATAGCTGAGATAAGCCTGCCGGTAAGCTTCTGCTTCTGCTGCCTCACCGGCCAGACGCGGGGCATCCATATAGGCCTGAAATGCCGCGTCTGCTTTGACAGCCACCGCTTTAACACTCTCAAGTGACGCTGCTGATGCGGTATCGTCCCCCTCGCTCGCTTTCATATATTCCATCACCCTGACGCGCAGCGTACGGCTGTGGTTGATAGGATCGATAACGGAGAGCACTACGCGGATCTCTTTGTTAACGGCGGTCAGCGAGGCGTTACTGCGCACCAGCAGCCAGCTGCTGATGGCCACGCTGGCCAGAAACAGTACCAGCATCGTGAGGAACACCAGCAGTGAGGATTTTTTCAGCGACATAATTAACTTCCGGTTGAAGGTGGAGAGTTAGTTATATCGGCCCGGCGACGCAACTCATTAGCCGTGAAAGTGTCGCAATCGACTGATTGCGACAGCGTAATTGGTAAGTGCTTAACCGTTATCGCGAAAGCCAGGATAGAGACTCATCCCGCCATCAATAAACAGCGTGGTGCCATGCACGTAGTCGGATAAATCGCTGGCCAGCCATATCACCGCATTACCCACATCTTCCGGATCGCCTACCCGGCCATAGGGAATGAGCTGCAGCAGCTTTTTCTCCGCGTCGCCCTCCGTGGCTTCGGTATTGATTGGGGTTCTGATGGCCCCCGGCGCAATCGAATTAATGCGAATGCGCTCCTCACCCACCTCCTGCGCCAGGCTACGCATCAGCAGATCGACACCCCCTTTAGAGGCGGCATAGTTGATATGGCCAGCCCAAGGGATGAGCTGATGAACCGAACTCATATGAATGATTTTTCCGGCAGCGCGGCTCACGTCCAGACGTTTCTCCTGCTGGCGAAACTGACGCAGCGCTGCCCGGGCACAGAGAAACTGACCGGTGAGATTAACCTGGATAACTTTGTTCCACTCCTCCAGCGTCATATCGCTGGCTGGCGCATCGCGCTGCAGTCCGGAGTTCGCGACCAGGATATCCAGCCGCCCAAAATGGTTGATGGTTTCAGCAAACAGCGCCTCTACGGCTTTTTCATCAGAGACATCACCCCCTACCGCCACCGCCTTACCGCCGCGCTGCCGGATCGCTTCTGCCAGCGCCTCGGCAGGCTCCTGCTGGCTGTTATAGTTGACTACCACCGCTGCACCCGCCGCAGCCAGCGCTTCGGCGCAGGCGTAGCCAAGCCCTGAACTGGCGCCGGTAACCAGCGCAACCTGTTTCTCCAGTGATATCTGCATGCTGTTAATTCCCGTTATGAACAGAGAGGAGGCTGGCAGCGCGTGCCGCCAGCGGCTACAGGAAATCATAGTCGGCGCAGCAGAATTGGTCGCGTCACGGTTCGCCTAAATATTTCATTCTGTAAATTACTGGAAATCTGCGGATTAATAACCAGACTTAAGCAGTCCGGCAGCAGAACTGCTGCATTTACATTCACAGAACGGAGGCAATATGGTAAGCAAATCAGAAATCCTGGATCACGCACAGGTTGTTGACGTCAACGGTGAGCACGTGGGCATTGTCGATCACTTCGAAGGCGAAGATAAAATCAAACTGGCGAAAAGCGATCCGGAAGCGGGCGGTAAGCACCACATCATCCCATTCAGCTGGGTTAAAGAAGTTGATGATAATAAAGTCATTCTTTCCAAATCAAAGGATGACGTTGAAGCCGAGTGGCAGAGCGCATAATCTGTTGTCGGACCGCAGCAGCCCTGCTGCGGTCTGGTTTTTACACGTGTGAAGAGCCCAATACCGGCTGATTCAAAAAGCATTGCTTCTGATACGAAAAGAACTCACGATCCAATCGATAATATCCTTCGACTCTCCTGACAGAATCCTCTCCCGCTACTCCGGCCTCTGAAAAGTCCAATGGCAGAATCCGACTTTTCATTTAATAGATCTGCTGCTTTTACGCTTCACAACATCCTGCTGTGTGCATCACAACGTAACGCAGGCTTTGGTTTCCGCCACGCTTCTGGCTATGATGACATCCAGTCACGACGTAGGTAGAGCCGTAAAGCGTCAGAGCAACACAGGAGGCAGCGATGCTTAGCGACGAACGCCTGCAATATATAGCAGGTAACCCTGATAATAATTCCCCAGAAGCCGTTGAAATGGCGCGCGAAATATTGCGTTATCGCCGCGCACTGGCAGAGCCCTATGCCATTATCGAGCCTTTGGGTATGCAATATCTGGGGGATGGTAACGGCGCCATGGTATTTCCGCCCCGTTATCGTGAAAGAAACGATATCAACCTTTATCGTCTTGATGAAAATGAGATGGCTGACTGAGCCTGACAACGCCTCAATGCCCTGTGATAGACTCGCCGGGAAACCTGCAGCCGGACCGCGTAATGAAAAGTGACCTAGAAGAAAAACTGGCAGAAATAATTATCGGCGAAACAGTAACGGAGCTGCTTGATGCTGGCACTACTATATCCCTGCAAACGCTGCTGGATCGGCTGTATGACAAAGTCAGCAGCAGCGCTGATGAAACCTATCTGCGCGCAGCATTACATGTTATTGACGGCATCAGACGCGAAATGCAGTTAACAACAGCTGTTGAGGCTGATAGCGCTGCATCTCACACGGCAGAAGATAACGTGCATTAAGGCAGCGGGCCTTAGCTGCAAAAACTCACATCGGAATTATCCTTTTGTCTCATCTGCTCCAGGCAGATCGCGTAATCCGTGCCAGGCTTATTTAACGTTAAAGCCGTTACTGATAGGGAGAGAATGATGATGAAGGTGTGGATTGCTATTACGTTGATCGCTGCAGCGAGCTGCTCAGTATGGGCTTCAAAGGGTGGTTTTGAGACCTCAGCAGCCATTCCTGCCGCACAGAGCGTGCAGCAGGAATAAAAATCTTAAATACCTTCGTCGTCCGGTGTGCGTCCGACCACTATCTCCAGCGCATTACGCAGTACATCAAGGTGTACAATGTCTGATGTGCTTTCCAGCTCGGCGATAAGATACAGGATAATGGTTTTGCTGGTGACGCGTTTGCCGTGCACAACAATATCGCGGATGACCGCATCCAGCACGGCTGTTTCAGCAGCCAGCTTCTCGCCAGCGTGACGAAAATGGTGAATGATGTCGGCTTCGGTCGTTTGGGTGTGCTGCATTTCTTGCTGCATAGTCTTTCCGTTTAATTCCGCACCAGCGGCTGAGTTACCAGGCTAACTGCCTGAAATAAAGACGGCCATCCGCAGATGGCCGCATCCTGCGGGCTTATTGCCACACTTCGCTTGCGCGAATATATCTCTTAATGCTTTTTACTGCCTGCCTGAACCGACTGTAGCGCCATCACCGGCATATCCTGAGTCTGCCGCGCGCGCGGAAACTCTTTTGCTACTTCATCCAGTGCACACTGCAGTGCCGCCAGCCGTTCAGGATGTGACTCCAGCGCTGCCATTCGCTTCAGAGTAGCAACCAGAGCGGTTGAATTGATACGGCCGGCATCACCGAGCAGTAATGTTACTGCTTCGCCGATAACGATATCAGTCAGTCTTTCCAGGTTACTTCGTTGCATACCCGCTTCTTATATTTGCGTGCCTGCTCCGGCAGTGATATCTGGCTGCCAGTCCGGACAGCCCTGAAAGTGCTGCAGGATAAACTGAACACGCGGTTGAAGGCGTCTCAGCGATCAAACAGCAGCCCGATAAGCGCCTGGTAGTGACGCTCTTCTTCCACACTCGCTGCGACCTCCAGACGACGTAAGAGCTTTGAACAGATCGCTTTGCGATTAAGATTTTTACCCGCACGCAGGATTTCTACCACAATCTGGCCCAACGTTTCCTGCTGTCCCGGTACGGAAACCTTGCTGAAGTAATGGGCAATATCATTTGCTGTAGTTGGATAGTTCGCAATGTCCTGGCGCATGGGGAACCTCTGTAATGGTTGAAATATACTCATCGCTCAATGAGCGTAAACTTATACAACATTGATAAACTTGTACAGCGATTGTGTATATCCCCTGGCTTGATTTTTTTGCAAAAAATGCTAAGCACTATTTATCATGGGGTTATAAATGAAAATAAGGATAAGTAAGTTGTACAGCTATATCAGCAGCTTCGATAAAAAAGCAGTAACTGATGCAGAAAGCTTGTAGGCAATGCTTTGTCTTCAGAAAGAGGATGCTATCCCTGCATGAATTGTTAATCATCAGAAAAATAAATTGTATAGGTGACTGTAACTTATAGATATTTATTAGATCCAGACCAGTCTGCGGCCGCTCTTACAAATCAACGCTGTACACATCGCTACGCATCGTTTACTTTGCGCACGACCCCTCTATTAACTTTCAGGTATTTCAATGCGCCAGGACGGACTGCCTTCTGAAAATACAATCGGGCTGACTGGCTACTTCAGCAGGGTAACGCACCCCTGCCAGATTGAAATGCTGGGCAGGATCACTGTCGAAATCCTTCGTCAGGAGCGACGTCTTACCCGAACTGCAGTGTGCCTTAAATTGATCGGCTGGCTGGACAGCACCGAGGATGCCGCAGAGGCTGCGCATCTGCGCGAGCTGCTCGCTATGCTGTTTGGCCGTTAATAACATTAATCATGCTGCCAGCCCGCTTTTGCGGGCTGTTTTGTATTCACTTTTTTCCGCCTGCCCTTTGTTAACGGGATAAAAAAGTCATTCACTCCGCTGAATGCCTCCTGGGGTTGCCATACACTTGTGAGTAGGTAGACTAGTCTACCTACTCAAAACGCCATTGGGGCTGACAATGACGCAACAGTCTGCTGATTCAGAAACGGCTTATGAAAAGCTACTCAACGCCGCACGCATTCTTTTTTACAACCACGGAATAGGCGGCACAGGCATTGATGCGATTGTGAAACGGGCTGGCGTCGCAAAGAAAAGCCTGTACAACAACTTTGCCTCTAAAGATGAACTGGTAGCAGCTTATCTCAGGGTGCGGCATGAAGAGTGGCTGGCGCTGTATGAAAAGCGGCGTCAGATCGCTACGACGCCCCGGGAGCGGGTTCTGGCCGTCTTTAAAGCGTATGAAGATCACGCTGAGTATGCTTATGAACACGGCTTTCGCGGCTGCGGGCTGCTGAATGCCGCTGCAGAGTTGCCTGCCGGAGCACCGGGACGCCAGGCTGTACGTGAACACAAAGAGGAAGTTGAAGCGATTCTGGCTTCGCATCTGGCTGAGCTGATACACGGAGAGGAAAAAAATGCCGGCCTGGTGGCAAAGCATTTCGCCTTCCTGCTGGAAGGCAGCATCTCCCGGGCAGGCCTGGAAGGGAGCAGTCACTGTGTGGCACAGGCCCGCGCGATGGCTGAACAGATGATGGAGGCGTGCTGATGCTTTCATCGGGACAACGGCTGGGCGGCATAACGGGCGTGCTGGTGGCCGCCATCCTCTGGGGTACCACCGGCACGGCGGCTACCTTCGCCCCTGAGCTGAGTCCGCTGGCGATTGGGGCCGTAGCGATGGGCATCGGCGGTTTATTACAGGGGCTTATTGCGGCTGGCACACTTCTTCGTCAGCGCCGGCTTATTGCCGCACAGTGGCACTTTCTGGTCACCGGCGCGCTCGCGGTTGCCGTGTATCCCCTTGCCTTCTATGCCTCAATGCGTTATGCCGGCGTCACAACTGGCACGGTGATTTCGATTGGTTCGGCTCCGCTTCTTTCAGCTCTGATTGAGTATCGCTTCGACGGCGGGCGCCTGACAAAGCAGTGGCTGTGCGGCGCAGTGCCGGGGATCGCCGGAATGATACTGCTCTGCCTGGCGCAGAGCAGCGGAGAGGCTGAGGCTGCCGGCAACGAACACGCCCTGAGCGGTATCGCTCTGGGTCTGCTGGCAGGGTTTACCTACGCGTTCTATTCGTGGTCGGCGCGACGCCTGATGCAGGCGGGTGTGGCATCCGGCGCGGCCATGGGAGCAACGTTTGGTGCGGGCGGCATCCTGCTGATGCCCGTACTGTTTATGACGGGTGCTCCGCTACTGGCGAGCTGGAACACTGCGGCTGTCGGGATCTACATGGCCCTGATCCCGATGTTTGTCGGCTATCTCTGCTACGGCTATGGCCTGGCGCGTATCCCCGCCAGCATGGCCACCACCATCACCCTGCTCGAACCGGTGATTGCGGCGTTGCTGGCGGTTCTGCTGGTGGGTGAAAGGCTGCCCTTTGCCGGCTGGGCAGGTGTCAGTCTGATCGTCGTCTGCCTCGGCATTATTACCGCGCCGGCAAAGAAGCATTTGCTCAAAGATCCCCGTTTATTAAGTTAATAACAACTGGTACAGGTATCAAGGCGAGAATGAACTCTCGCCTTGATAAATTCAATTTCGCTAACATAAAGGGGGAAATTTCATAATGGCAATGGCAGCACTTAAAACATTATAATTAGATATGATGCCGCCACCAATCATAAATAAATTTAAACCACCTTCAACTTAACACGTGAGTTAATAAAACATCCTTTTACCTACGCACTTCTATGATTGAATTCATAATTAATAACTCCATTTTAAGGTAATTTCTGCCATCCCCTTAGCTTTACAGAATTTCAATAAGTTAAAATAAAAACCATAATAAACATAAAGCCAAATAAAATATATAACAACAAAACTAACCAAGCGCTTTATTGATCTTCATGTTTATTATTAACACCATTGAAATTAGCAAGAAATTAAAAAAACCAAACCACTTTATAATAATGCATATAGGAACAAGGCTTGGATATTAGGATTCAGCACATTGAAAATAAATAAAAAATAAAAAAACCTATAACTGATGGGACGAATAAAAAAAATCAAAAAATATCAAGAACAGCAAGATGTTGACAAAAAAACAAAAAACCCAACCCCCTAATAATTCAAACTTATCGGCGAGAAAAAAATTAAGCCATTTGATAACACCCTAATTGATTAGAGATAGAAAATATTAAAAACACCATTAAGCATCGGGAAATATTAATATATTGGCGCTACATCTTAGACTTACCAGCATAAAAAAATTAGCTCCTGCACAATACCGGTTTATTTTAGTAACCTAATTTTTAATAACGCTAGGAAATAACTTGTAAACAGCTTCAAATGAATAGGATCCACGGCAGCCATGGCAGCCTCCTCAACAGGTTGTAATGGTTAGCTGGTTGTAGAGGGGTTCAGCCTGTGCAATCAGCGACTAAGTACTTCAGTTTGAGTTATGTCTTCGCTATTACTCTCCTCACGGTCGTGGTAAATCTTTAGGTAACGGACGGACTGCATCGTCCATCCTGCTCTGATATTCAGTATGACTTGCTTCCGCCCTGACGTCCTGACCGCTCAGATGACGCTCAGTTGCGCGCACGTTTGCCATGTGCTGCTGATCGCTGACGCTGAAAGATTGCTCGTCCCGTTTCGTGACGTTTCTCACCGCGCCGGCATAAAGCACGCGGTTAACGGCAGCCGGGTCCCCCTGTAAAACAGTATTCTCACCGCTGCGCCAGGCAATCAGTTCGGCAGCCAGATCGTTGTTATGACGGTCAGACGCTGCGTCAGCGGCTGCGTAAACCTCAACCCTGTTGCCAAAGTCGGTTACTGCAGGTTTACCGTCGCGCAGATAGGTCACCGTACCGTCTCGTAATAACGCTGTGTCATGCGCGCTGGATTTGAATGTCGGTACGTCTTCAGCCGGCCCGAAATGAATAACAGCGTTTGGCTCCGGCCAGGCAGATTGACGTTTAGACGCTGCACGCTTTTCACGATAGGCCCATCCGCGCATCTGACTGATTGCGGCGACGTCGCCGTTAAGCGCTTCCTGTTCAACCCACGACTTCCAGGTCAGGTGACGCGCCTGTCCGGTTTCTTTCAGCGTCTGCCGCTCTTCACGCAGCTGCAGTCTCAGCTCTGCTGCTGCCTTCATCTTCTCAAACTCAGCAACCCGATACATCAGCTTGCGCATCAGCGGATCCCGGACGGCCTGACGCACGTTCGCCTTCGTAGCCACGCAGTGAGCGGATATCTGCCGGAAGCGTTCGCCCGCGCGCAGGTCGGGTCTTTCCCAGCCGGCGCGATAAGCATCATAGCGCGCGCGCAGGATGTCGCGGGCAACGGCTCTCGCTTCGCGACGTTCACGGCGGGCCTCTCCGTCACGGACGTGCAGCTGCGGCAGATAAAACTTATCAACCATGAGCATGCCGGCCTCATGATTTTCCGGGTCGGATGCGGGCGGTGCGGGCAGGAAACTGCCGTGCTTTGCTTCCATCGCCTGCAGACCGATAGCCGGATGAATGTCTGATGCTTTCACGCTGATGCTGTCAGGATTGAGCAGATCGAAAACGGCGAGGCCGCCGTTCTGTTCCCGCACGCCAAGCCCGCGTGTATACATGACGTTGTGAAGCAGCGGCCAGCTGAGACTGCCCTCTTCGGACAGGTCGCTGATCATCTGACGCGTCTCGCGAACGGCGTAGCCGTGAAGGCTTTCCTTATCGGAAAAGATTTCTCTTTTAGCTGCGCCGCGCGGCGCTGAAGGCAGCGCACGACGCGTGCGGTACAGGCTGCCGTCCCCGCTCATTTCCCAGCTGCCGTTGTCCACGTTGAAGCCTAAATCGCGCTCCAGCACGCGGCAGGCTTTCTGCAGCGTGTCTGCATCGTTCCACATATTCTGTGCGCGGAACGTGACCGGATGAACGCGGTTAGCGGACACGTGACAGTGAACGTTATCGGTATCTTTATGAATCGCGGCAACGTACTGATGATCTGCCATCCCCAGCTGCGCCATGCTGTAGCGCACTGAGGTAAAGACGGCGTCAGGAGAAGGATTTTCGTCGCTCTGCCACGAGAGAATAAAGTGATAAACCGCATCCTTACAGTGGCGGTTCTGCATCGCGGTCATGTTCATTTCTGACGCTGCGGCTTCAAGCGAAAAGCAGTTGGTTTCGCACAACACTTCACCTGAAAGCACGCGCTGAATGCCCTCAGGTGAAATGCTGATAATTTCAGAAGCAGGCGATATGTTCTTACGGCCCACGTAGTCAACAAGCTGGCCAAAGTCCGGAGTCGCCGTAGAACCGGCATTCGGGGTATGCGCAGGCTCAGGCTGCACCTGTTCAGCATTTTTGTTTTCTTCGCGCGTGCTGACGTATTCAACGAGCTTTCTGAAGCTGGTCTTTTTGTCGCGACGTTTTGGCGGGATGATGACGTTCATCAGTCCTTGATTTCCTCTGCCGGAACCGGCGCCATGTCCAGCGCATTGATGGCGTAAGTGATGCTGGTCAGTGCGCCGGAAAACTGCTGGCTGAGTTCGGTTGTCATGTTGTCCTTCATCTGGGTATAGAGGTGCTTTTGCAGACCACCCAGGCGGAGAAGTTCGTTCATCATCCGGATATCCGTACGCACCATAATGCGGCGGCTCAGAGCGGTGCGCCGCAGGTACTCAGACGTTGTAAGTCCGGCAGCGACAGCCTTTGCCTTAATAGCTTCAGCCTCAGCTTCCGTACAGCGAAGCTGAATGAGTGTGTTCTTCTGACGCTTCTCACTTTTCGACATAACTCAACCTTGGCACATTACCCGGGTCTCGGGGCGGAGCCCTGAGCAGGTCGTTTTGGCGATACCGTCTGCGTGCAGGCGGTAATGACAAAACATTTCCTGCCCCGTGTTTTAATATCAAGTTAAGGATTTTACCACTTCATTGCAGACTGCGCTATGAAGTGGTATTTGGTTAGGTGTTTTATCATCGCCAACCGAGCCTTGCGGAGCTTAAAACCAGATTTATTCGGATTATAACTTAATCAGGTTCGATGGGGTAAATACACTGATGGCAGTAAAGAGCTACACGCTTAGTAAGGTGTATGCGCATCTTGAAAATTTTGGAATTTATAATGTTACACTTAGAAATTTTGAAGAGATCACTATGGATAAAAAGAAGCATCAGGATAAGCGGGGGCTGGTAAGATCTTCAGGTGATGTTAAAGCAGCAGCCGCTGACACCAACCGACAGAGGTAATAGTGACTGACCTGCCCCCAATATTAGATACAACCTTCAGTTAGTAATGTCGGTTTGTTTACCTTCACATTCTCCATTTCGCCACCGTGCTGCAAACTCTGATGGCGTCTGATAATTCAGTGCTGAATGTGGACGACATTCGCTATAATCCTGACGCCATTCGCTGATGGTTTTCCTGGCATGGCTGACGTCGCTGAACCAGTGTTCATTCAGGCATTCATCGCGAAAGCGTCCGTTAAAACTCTCAATAAATCCGTTCTGTGTCGGCTTGCCGGGCTGGATAAGTCGCAGCTCCACTCCATGCTCAAAGGCCCACTGATCGAGCGCGCAGCAGGTAAACTCCGGGCCCTGATCGGTTCTTATCGTAGCCGGATAGCCGCGAAACAGCGCAATGCTGTCCAGAATACGCGTGACCTGCACGCCTGAAATCCCGAAGGCAACAGTGACCGTCAGGCATTCCTTTGTGAAGTCATCGACGCAGGTAAGGCACTTGATCCTGCGACCAGTAGCCAGCGCATCCATGACGAAATCCATCGACCAGGTCATGTTGGGCGCCGCCGGGCGGAGCAGCGGCAGACGTTCTGTTGCAAGCCCTTTACGACGACGTCTGCGTTTAACGCCCAGTCCGTTCAGATGATAAAGGCGGTACACGCGCTTGTGATTAACCAGAAGCCCTTCTCGGCGCAGTAACTGCCATATGCGGCGGTAGCCAAAACGCCTGCGCTCCAGTGCCAGTTCAGTAATGCGCCCTGATAAATGCGCATCAGCCGCCGGGCGCTGAGCCTCATAGCGGCAGGTCGACAGAGACAAACCTGTAAGCCTGCAGGCACGACGTTGCGACAGACCGGTCGCATCACACATAAACTCAACGGCTTCCCGCTTCTGGCCTGTCGTCAGTACTTTCGCCCCAGAGCCACCTGAAGTGCCTCCTTATCCAGCATGGCTTCGGCAAGCAGCTTCTTGAGGCGCGCGTTCTCCTCTTCAAGAGATTTAAGCCGCTTCACCTCAGGAACTTCCATGCCACCAAACTTCTTGCGCCAGGTGTAAAAGGTGGCGTCGGAAATGGCGTGCTTGCGGCAGAGCTCACGGGCAGAAACGCCGGCTTCCGCTTCGCGAAGAATACTGATGATCTGTTCGTCGGAAAAACGCTTCTTCATGGGGATGTCCTCATGTGGCTTATGAAGACGTTACTAACATCGGGGTGTGTTATTCAACGGGGAGCAGGTCAATGGGGCAAAAATGAGTACGTGGATTGCTTTTAGTCTGATTGTGGGTATCGGTTCTACCCTTATTCTGGATCTGTGGGTAACCCTGGTTAAAAAAGTAGCGGGAGTCCCACCAACGGACTGGGGCATGGTTGGCCGCTGGCTTACAGGGATTCTGCGGGGGAACATTGTTCTCGATAACCGTACTACCAGAGCACCCGGAACGATTGAAAAAATGACAAGATGGATTTTCCATTACCTCATCGGTATTGCTTATGCACTGCTGTTGTTAGTTTTCTGGGGTACCCGCTTTGCTTTGCAACCGAGCCTTCTCCCTGTCTTCATCATTGGCGTTGTTGTCAGCACTTTTGCAGGCTTAGCTTTGCTGATGCCTGCCATGGGTGGCGGTTTTTTTGGGAGAAAATTACCGAATCAGATCTTAATGATTATCTACATCATCGTCGCCCATATTGCCTTTGCCATTGGCCAGTATGGATTTGCGCAACTTTATTCAATCAATTAAACGCTAAACGAATCACTTGAATCAATAATCTGCCTAATTGCTGAGGCTGGTATTAGACCGTCAAAGCTTGTTCTGACACAGTTAAAGCAAGCTCTTAACCTGAATTTCTCTTTACTCCGGCAACTTATTTAAAGTATTTATTTTGCTCATCAGAGCCATCCGGGGAGCAGTACCCTTGGGGGCTCTCGAAAGCTCATAAGTTGGACATTCAGCTAACCACATACTATTTCCGCTGTCCGGGAGAGGCAACGCTTCTGAGTTTTTTCAGAAGCCGCTCGACTGCTTCAATGTCATTATCTACCGCTGCTAGTTCATCCTCGGTTAAGGGAGTTTCTTGCATAAGCTTTATTAAGTTTTGGCGGCCTTCCAGATACTGAGCTTCCGATGAGGATTTTGGTATGTAAAAAGAGCATTTTGCACAGGCCATGCGATGTGGACATTGATCAAAAAAATCATAAGTACAGAAACCATGCCCGAGATCATAATAGCGCCACGGCTTTCCCTCTGCTGCCTGACCTGATGCGACTATGTTCTGATCGATGAGTAACGAAACCACGCGACGATTACGTTCAAAATACCCCGCTTTATCGAATGAAGCGGCAAGCCTCGTTGGCGTAATATCGACATAATGTCGGGTGGATTCCGGTGAAGAATGCCCCAGCCATTTCTGCAGTTCGAAAATATCAAGCGGTTCCCGGGCATTATAAAGCTGGCTGGCGATAGTCGCTCTTGCTCGATGACTGGTGATCCTGCCTCTGGCATCATGCTCAGGAATGCCCGCTTTTTTACACAGCAACGGAACGAGAGAATTATTGATGTAGCTTCCATGCACCCGTTTTCCCCGATGCATAAAAAGAAAATGAACACTCTCGCCGGTCTTTGGATCTTCCTGAAGCGCCTGCGGGCTACGAACCAGTTCCCAGCGTTCAATATAATCTCCAACAATGGAGTCAACCGGTTTTGTAAATGCTGCATAAGTCTTACTGACCGGGACATCCATCAGGCAAATACGTTGTCCGTCATTTTCTTCTGAGGCCTGCCAGCGGATACAGCCGCACCGCATGCGCAGAATTTCATCACGTCTGAGACCACCAAATAACCAGAGCACACTTAATGCCCTGACCATCTCAAGCGGATAAAAATAGGGATACCCGACGCAGCCTGGCAGGTCTGTCTCCTGCAGGTTTTGTCCGGCGTGAATTAATTTACACCAGAGCTCATCACTCACAATGCGAGGGTCAGGCCCAATCTGCGTGCTAAGACTCCGCGGAGACCTGAGGATTCTTTCAGGGCTGAATTTGACCGGCATCCATCCCCATTCCTGGAGGTCATGAAAAAAAGTATGTACGTGTCTGATTAGCCCTGCTCTCGCAGACGGTTTCATCATACTACCTCGACGCTCACGGTACATTCCTCCTGGGTTCGACCATTCACCAACTTTCATTTTGCATGCTGCCGTCACCCATGCCATGGCAGTCTCCCGTGTCCAGTTGACTGGTGACACGCACTCCGGATGACAATCCGCCAGCCAGCGACCACACTTAAGCAACACATACCAGCAAGCTTCAATACTGGAGGGACGCTGCACAGAGGTAGCACGCCAGCGTTCACACCAGGAAAGCCATTCAGCGGGCACATCGGTCACAGCATTGTATTCCCGGGGCGGCCGGCGACGTTGCGACACCCGATAATCGAAACCTTCATTGAAAATCCCTGATGACGCTAGTATACGCGACAACGTAGCAGCAGACTTGCGGAGGTAAGCCGGCCCTGCAGAAGCTATATATTGCAACGTGTCGACATTGACGCGCTCTGGCTGTGGTTCCCGCTGAAGCAGCATTGCGATGCACAAGGCATTCCTGATGCCGTTATTTCTCCCATCGCCAGGAACATATCCCACTGCAGTCATCATTTCGCTAAGTCTGAAGACTGCAGCATCCGTATGCTGACGCCCAAAAACTTTGAGACAGAGCCGATACTGATAAAAAACACCGCAGGATTCCAGACGATCAAAACCACACAGCAACCACGCCAGTGCCATCACGTATTGCCGGCAATTACCACTGGCTCCAAACCTTTGGTGAAAATCACCTTCTGTGCTGCAGATGACTTCGGACCACTCTGACTGTGTCCAGGCCCAGTATGTTTTTCGGAGACGTTGCATCTCTACGGTTATATCGTGAAGGGATGAATTGTATGGAGCCCTGGCCGCATGCATCCTTACCAGTGTGTCGCGTAGCGGTAAGAGAAGACGAGACAGTTGTTTTAATATCTCAGGCGGCCAGTTTTTTCCACCCTGCCGGAAATGCTAATCAGCGTGTCCAGCGCTTCAAGCTCGCCCACAGCAAAATCAGGTCGCGTATCCCAAAGCGGATCGGGAAGGCTGAACTGTATTGCAGGACAGGGCGCGGTCTGTTCAGATTGCATCATGGTGAAGAATCCTGGAGGTGCAACAGAGTAAGGCGGTGAGTATACAAAGACTCCACTGTACAGTTGAACCGACGGCTCAGATCGCGTGCGCTGAGATGAATGTACAGCAGTGTTGACTGGATGCGACGGTGCCCGGCAAATGCGGCAATTTCGTGGATATCCCACCCCGTGCGGGCCAGTTCCGTCAGGCAGAGATGCCGAAAGGTATGTGTACTGATGAGTGGCAGCCCGGCTTGCAGCGCCAGGCTGCGTACCACTTTTGACCAGGTCCAGCCGCTGATGGGCTCCGTCCGGTTACGCAGCGAGTGCGACAGAAAAAGCGGGCCTCGGGATGCACTGAGCTGACGCCGCTCAGCCAACCAGGCCATGTAAAGCTCACCGGTCACCGGGGAATAAGGCACCACCCGGCCAAATCGGTTTTTGGTATGCTCTGCCCGAACAGAGAGCAACCGTCGGGATGGATCGATATCACCAGTAGTCACTGAACAGAGTTCTTCCCGGCGTAATCCACAGTCGTACGCCAGTGCCAGCATAAAACGGGTTCTGATGTCAGCCTGCGCAGCTACAGTCAGAAAATGCAGCCAGTCTTCATCAGCAGGAATCCACGGCAGTCGCCGCTGTACAGGAACTATGCCCGGTTTTCCCTTCCCGTTATTTTTCCAGATCCCCCTTCTGACTCGATTTTTTCCCGTAGCCCCTCTTCACAAAGCCAGTCGCTGTAGAGTCTCACCACCGTCAACCGGTGACGGATAGTCGCAGCTGAGAGGTGACGGCCAGCATGCAGGCTGCGGATATACAGTGCAACAGTATCATGCCCGGCGCCGGTTGCCGTCAGGCCACAAGCGTGGCAAAAGCTCAGCCAGTCATTGACCACACGGGCATAAGCGTCAACGGTATTTGGAGCTCGCAACAGGTCTTCCTGGAGGTTTATCCAGCGGCATGCCGAAGCATCTCCGGCCAGTAAAGGCAAAGCGTCTGTCAGCTTCTTTTGCACGGCGTGACCCTCTGAGAATCGTTTGTATGAAATATAGTCATTTCCAAATAACATAGATGCAAAGGTACTTGGCATTAAAATGGGAACCCCCTGGTTTCAGATAAAGAATCAGCCTTATCCAGAAAAAGTGTTCATTTTCAGTTCGAACTACGGGCTTTACCATAGTCTCAGCCAGCGTGTGATGACTGCTCTGGAAGAGCTGACGCCTCGTGTCGAGCAGTACAGTATTGATGAAATGTTTCTCGTTCTGACGGGAATAAACGGATGCGAAGACTTTGAGCACTTCGGCCGGCGCCTGCTCGCGCATGTGCTGGCCACAACCGGACTGACCGTCGGCGTGGGCATGGGGCCGACAAAAACCCTGGCGAAATCAGCGCAGTGGGCCAGTAAAGAGTGGAAGCAGTTCCGCGCCGTGCTCGCACTTACGCCGGGCAATCCGAAACGCACCGAAACACTGCTGGCCAATCAGCCCGTGGAGGAAGTCTGGGGCGTTGGCCAGCGCATCGGTAAAAGACTGAACGTCATGGGCATCAGCAGTGCCCTGCAGCTGGCGCGTGCGCACCCTGCCCTCATTCGCAAAGCCTTCAACGTGGTGCTGGAGAGAGCCGTACGCGAACTGAACGGCGAGTCATGCATTCCGATCGAGGAGCTACCGCCAGCCAAGCAGCAGATTTGCTGTTCAAGATCCTTTGGCGAACGCATCACCTCAAAAGTGGCCATGCAGCAGGAGCTGTGTCAGTACGCCACGCGTGCGGCTGAGAAGCTCCTATGCGAACGACAGTTTTGCAGGCGCATCAGTGTCTTTATCAGAACCTCGCCACATGCTGTTAACGAGGTGTTTTACGGCAACACGGCCGGTGAAAAGCTGACGCTGCCCACGCAGGATACGCGCGACATCATTGAAGTGGCCATGCGCAGTTTGGACCGCATCTGGCTGGAAGGCCGCCGGTACATGAAAGCCGGTATTATGCTTGATGACTTCACGCTAGACGGCGTGAGTCAGCTTAACCTCTTTGACGACGTACAGCCGCGGGCTAACAGCGCACAGCTGATGAAGGTACTCGACGGCATCAACCAGTCCGGGCTGGGTCACGTGTGGTTTGCAGGACAGGGAACTAATACTGAATGGAGAATGAAGCGGGAAATGCTCAGCCCTTCCTGGACTACACGCTGGTCAGATATTCCTGTTGCACGTATATTGTAACCCGACCTGATAAGCTAAATGGCTATTTCTAGGGTTGAATGTGTATTCCACATAATAAGCGCTGGGTGTAATATTGGTTTTGACCGTCTCATCCCCTACCCGAAAAAATCGTGTCCTCCTTCCTTCGGTACGATAAGCATCAGTGCGCTGCAATATCACTTAACGCCAACTCCCCCTCATGAGCTGCGATTAGATCGGCACGGTAATAGCGCACCACGTCGCCCACAATCAGTAACGACGGCGACACCGGTTTTTGCTGATCAACAGTTTCGGGCAACCCGGCCAGCGTGGTGATCAGCACCCGCTGGTTCTGACGCGTACCGTTCTCAATAATCGCCACCGGCGTTGCCTCTCTGCGGCCATATTCCTGCAACCGGGCGCTAATCACGCTGCTCCAGCTCAACCCCATGTAAAAAACCAGCGTCTGATTGGTCGCGGTCAGCGCCGCCGCATCCAGCTGTGGTTCGCCGCTGCGCCCGTGTCCAGTGATAAAGCGCAATGACTGGGCACAGTCACGGTGCGTCAGCGGAATGCCGCTGGCAGCCGCACAGCCCACTGCGGCGGTAATACCGGGCACCACTTCGCAGACAATATTCGCCTGCTGCAGGCTGACCATCTCTTCACCGCCACGGCCAAAGATAAAGGGATCGCCGCCTTTTAAACGCACGACATTGCGCCCGCTGGCAGCCAGGTCCACCAGCAGTTGATTAATCTGAGCCTGCTTCAGGCCGTGATGACCCGGCTGTTTACCCACGTCGATACAGAGTGCACTGCTGGCGACTTCCGCCATCACCGCTTCGCTGACCAGGCGATCATAGACCACGACATCCGCACGTTGCAGCAGGCGCAGCGCCTTGACTGTCAGTAGATCCACATCCCCCGGTCCGGCCCCTACCAGCCAGACTTTGCCAGGGCTGGACGCGTTGTCCGGCGCCAGCAGTTTATCTAAGGGGTTGATCGCGTCCATCATTCTTCCTCCGGTACAGCAACAGAAAGCAAAAGGTGTTTTAGCTCCGGCAGGCATGAGCCGCAGTTGGTACCACAGCTGAGTGCGTTACCCAGTGCTTGGGTGCTGTGACAGCCCTGTTTAATCGCCTGTAAGATGGTGTTTTCCCCGACGCCAAAGCAGCTACAGATCGTCCGGCCAGCCACGGCACGTTGTGCCGATTGTCCCGCCAGCAGAGCATGCCGGTCCGCCGCATTCACAGGTGCCAGGCGAAAAGCCTGCGCAACCCAGTCATGATTGATCTCGGGTAAAGACGCGCCTGCATAAAAGACCAGGTGCAGCTCACCGTTACGCCAGGCCAGCAGGCGGTAATGCGGTTCCGCCGCATGAGCGGTTTGCAGTTGCAGCCCGGCCAGCGGGATCGTTGCCATGAGCCACTGTTCTGGCGAACCGTCTCCAGCCACGCTAAAGCGTTGCACGCCCTCATAGGGTGTTCGCGCCCAGTAGCGCAGCGCATCAGGCGGGCTTGCGTCGCGCTGCCAGAGCCAGCCCTGCCAGCTGGCGTTGAGCGGGTGGATACGCACAGCGGTTTGTTTAAATGCAGGCTGTGCCGAGACTGGACAGCGGGTTGAAGCCACCAGTCCGCCAACCGTGCCCTGCAGGCTGAACTGTCGGTTCCAGTGCATAGGGACAAAGATCTCACCGCGCCGCAGACCGCTGTCCAGCGTCACACGCACCGTCATCCAGCCCGCATCGGACTGCACCCGTGCCAGTGCGCCCGCGCACAGGCCATAGCGTTGTGCGTCCTGCGGATGCAGGGCTGCAAATGGCTCATCACAGTGCTGCATGAGCCGGGGAACCAGGCCGGTACGCGTCATGGTGTGCCACTGATCGCGGATCCGTCCGCTGTTCATTAATAACGGGTAAGCCGTTTCGCACACCACTGGCTGCGGCGTGGCCGGTGGCAACAGGTGGGCTTTACCATCAGGATGGTAAAAGTGCCGGTCGCTAAACAGCCGGGCGCAGCCCTCGGGATAACGAGCGTTGATTGGCCACTGTACCGGCTTCATCGCATCCCACTGTGCGTCGCTCATACCGGCCAGACCGCTGATATCAAAGGCGCGCTGGCCGTTATTCTCAAACCCCGACAACGCCGCATGTTCGCGGAAGATGGCTGCCGGATGCGGCCAGGTAAAGCCTTCATGAAAGCCCAGACGCTGGGCGACCTGCGCGAGTAACCACCAGTCCGGTTTAGCTTCTCCGGCCGGAGGCATAAACGCGCGCTGACGGGAAATCCGGCGTTCAGAATTGGTCACGGTGCCGTTCTTTTCCCCCCAGCCCTGCGCGGGTAGCAAAATATGCGCAAAGGCGGTGGTATCCGTTTGCGCCAGCACGTCTGACACAATTACCAGCGGACAGGCAGCCAGCGCCCGGGCAATGCGATTGCCTTCTGGCATCGAAACCGCCGGATTGGTGCCCATAATCCACACAGCTTTGATTGCTCCACGGTCAATGGCGTCAAACAGATCAACCGCAGTCAGGCCGGGCTCACGCGCCATACGCGGACTGCGCCAGAAACGCTGTAAACGGTCGCAATCTTCTGCGGTGAAACTCATATGCGCCGCCAGTTGGTTGGCCAGCCCCCCTACTTCCCGCCCGCCCATCGCATTCGGCTGTCCGGTCAGCGAAAACGGGCCGCAGCCGGGTCGGCCAATCTTGCCGCTCAGCAGGTGCGCATTGAGAATAGCATTGTTGTTGTCACTGCCGCTTTGTGACTGGTTAATGCCCATGCACCATAAGGTCAGTACGCGCTCATGCCGGGCGAACAACTGGTAGAACGCAGCGATCACCTCCTGGCTGATATCACAATGGGCTGCCACCGCCGCACCATCCCACTGCCACGCGGCCCGTAAGGTTGTGTCTACACCGTCCAGATGCGGCAGCATCGTGGCGTCAATGCCGTCATGCTGTTCCAGCCAGTGCAGCAGGCCCGAGAACAGGGCCGGATCGCTGCCCGGCCGGAGCGGTAAATGCAGATCGGCGAATTCACAACTGGCCGTGCGGCGCGGATCGATAACCACAACCTGCATCTCAGGGCGCTGCGCTTTTGCCTGTTTCAGGCGCTGAAACAGCACCGGATGGGCCCAGGCGGCGTTCGAGCCGACAAGAATGACTACCTCGGCCTCATCCAGATCCTCGTAACAGCACGGTACGGCATCCGCCCCAAATGCCCGTTTATAGCCTGTCACCGCGGAGGCCATACACAGGCGTGAATTGGTATCGATGTTGGCGACGCCGAGAAAGCCTTTCATCAGCTTGTTAGCCACATAGTAATCTTCCGTGAGCAACTGGCCGGAACCGTAGAAAGCTACTGCCTCCGGGCCATGCGCATCGATAATCCTGCGCAAACCATCAGCCGCGGCATCCAGTGCCGTCTCCATGCTGACCCGCTGGTGATGAAGCTGAGGATGCAGCAACCGTCCGGCCTGTGTCAGGGTTTCGCCCAGTGCCGCGCCCTTTACGCATAGCCGCCCGGCATTCGCCGGATGACGGGTATCGCCACTGACCTGAGGCGACGCGCTCTGCGGCTGCGTGACCTCGACGCCGCAGCCCACCCCGCAATAAGCGCAGGTAGTTTTCATGATGCCTGCGCCATCAGGTTAAGCGGACGGTTTGCGACCCAGACCTGGCCGTCCTCCAGTTTAACCGGCCAGCAACGCAGCTGATGCTGGGGATTATCAAGGCTCTGTCCGTCACGCAGGCGTACACGCTGTTTGTAAAGCGGCGAGATCACCACCGGCTCCCCCGCAACATCACCAAGGATACCGCGTGACAGTACGCTGGCTTCGCTGCCCGGCTCACGATCCTCCAGCGCATAACAGTCATCACCCATGCGGAATAAGGCAATACGGACGCTGCCAAGACGGGCTCCGATGCCGGCCTCTGGCGGAATGGCCTCCAGTGGGCAGATTTCGCTCCAGGGTTCGGCGGGCAGATGCATCAGGGGAATACCACTGGCCTTGTGTGGCTGGCGCTGTCCGCGCACGCGTGCATAGTGCAGCGTTTCATCCGGCTGATCGCTGTTCACTGTGGCGGTAAACAGCGCACGTCGCGAGGGATCGGCCAGCGTGGTCTGCCATTCGCATTGCCAGGTGTCCACCACCTGTTGCATTTCCTGTTCCAGCGTGGCGGCGATCCCCAGGCTGTCATGAATCACCACCTCACGCAGGTAGTCCAGCCCGCCCTCCATGTTATCCATCCAGACGCTGGTACGCTGCAGGCGATCCGCCGTGCGCACGTAGAACATCAGAAGCCGGTCGACGTACTGGATTAGCGTGTCATCGTCCAGATCGCTGGCAAACAGTTCCGCATGGCGCGGCTTCATGCCGCCATTGCCGCAGACGTACAGGTTCCAGCCGTTTTCCGTGGCGATGACCCCGATATCTTTACTTTGTGCTTCCGCACATTCGCGGGTGCAGCCGGACACCGCCATCTTGATCTTATGCGGTGCGCGCAGGCCCTTATACCGGTTCTCCAGCGCGATGGCGAAGGCGGTAGAATCCTGCACGCCATAACGGCACCAGGTCGAGCCGACGCAGGATTTCACCGTACGCAGAGATTTTCCGTAGGCATGACCGGTTTCAAAACCGGCTTCCAGCAGGGTTTCCCAGATAGCAGGCAGCTGGTCCAGCCGCGCACCAAACAGATCGATACGCTGGCCGCCGGTAATTTTGGTATAGAGATCGTAACGCACGGCCACTTCGCCGATAGCAATCAGGCCCTGTGGCGTGATCTCGCCCCCCGGCACGCGCGGTACGACCGAATAGGTGCCATCTTTCTGGATATTGGCAAAGTAACGGTCATTCGTGTCCTGTAACGGTAAATGTGCCGGTTTCAGCAGGTAATCGTTCCAGCACGAGGCCAGTAGCGACCCCACCAGCGGTTTGCATACCTCGCAACCACAACCCCGTCCGTGGCTGGCCAGCAGATCGTCAAAGGTTTTGATGCCATTAATACGGATCAGGTGATACAGCTCCTGACGAGAATAGGCGAAGTGCTCACAGATGTCTTTTTTAACAGCGACGCCCAGGTTTTCCAGCTGAAGCTCCATCACCTGTTTTACCAGCGCGGCGCAGCCGCCACAGCCTGTTGCGGCTTTGGTGCAGCTTTTTATACTGGCCATATCGCCACAGCCACTCTGCACTGCATGGCAGATATCGCCTTTACTGACGTTATGGCAGGAACACACCTGGGCACTGTCCGGCAGCGCAGCGACGCCCAACCCTTTGGCCGGCGCGCCATTCAACGCAGGCAAAATCAGCGCTTCCGCTGCCGTCGGCAGCGGCATGGCGTTTAACATCATTTGCAGGAGCGTGGCATAGTCGCTGCTGTCTCCCACCAGCACGCCGCCCAGCAGTCGTGCATTGTCGGCGCTAACCACGATCTTCTTGTAAATGCCTTTTGGCCCGTTGGCCCAGTGGTAGCTCAGGCTGCCCGGCGTTTTGCCGTGCGCATCGCCAAAGGAGGCGACTTCTACGCCCAGCAGCTTCAGTTTAGTGCTCATGTCGGCACCGGTGAACTGCGCCGGTTCGGCCGCCAGATGCCTGGCCAGCACACGCGCCATCTGGTAGCCAGGCGCTACCAGGCCAAAAATCTGCCCGTTCCACAACGCGCATTCGCCGATAGCATAAATGTCGCTGTCATTCGTCTGGCATTGATCATTGATGGTAATGCCGCCGCGCGGCCCCACGCTGATGTCGACGCTCCGGGCCAGCTCATCACGCGGGCGGATACCGGCAGAGAACAGCACCAGATCTGTGGCCAGCTCGCCGCCATCGGCAAAGTGCAGCACCAGACTGCCGTCAGGCTGGGTGGCAATCTGTTCGGTCTGCTTCGAGGTATGCACCGTCACGCCCAGCGAGTCGATCTTTTGCCGCAGCATCAGCGCCCCGCCGTCATCCAGTTGCACGGCCATCAGGCGCGGCGCAAACTCAACCACGTGCGTCTCCAGCCCCAGCTGCTTCAGCGCATTGGCGGCTTCCAGCCCCAGCAGCCCGCCGCCGATCACCACGCCGCGCTGACTCTGGCGGGCACAAGCTGCGATGGCATCCAGATCGTCCAGCGTGCGGTAGACAAAGCAGCGCCCGGCGTCATGGCCGGGTACCGGTGGTACAAAGGCGCGGGAGCCGGTGGCCAACACCAGCTTATCCCAAGCCAGCTCACGTCCCGCGCTGTCACGCAGGCTGCGCTGTTGGCGATCGATCGCCTCTACCCGGCAACCGCTGCGCAGTTCAATTGCGTTCCGGGTAAAAAAATCCTCGCTCACCAGCGACAACTCTGTTGCCGTTTTACCGGTGAAATACTCAGAAAGGTGAACCCGATCGTAAGCCTGATAGCGCTCTTCGCCGTAGACCACAATGTGATAATGCTGATGCAGGTTACGGGCGACCAGCTGCTCCAGAAAATGGTGGCTGACCATGCCGTGACCCACCACGGCTAATACAGGTTTCGTTTGGCTCATCACAGGGTTTCCTGCAGCCAGCGGCTGCGTTTCAGGTTCATCAAGGCCGAACAGCGTATTCACAGAAACCGGTCCGGCATTATGGAGTTGGTTCAGCAGCGCGCCACTTTGCTGGCAGTCGCCATAAAGCAGCACGCCGTTCAGTCGGCCGTCTTTGAGGAACAGGCGGCGATAGTGCCCGGCGATCGGGTCAAAACTGGTGACAGACGGGGCTTCGCGAACGTCACCAGCGCTAAACAGGGAAATGCCGCTGACTTTGAGACGGGTGCCCGTGGCCGCACTGTAGAAATCTCCCTGAGGCCGATCGGCCAGTTGCGCCGCCAGAATCTTTGCCTGGGCCAGACAGGGCGCGACCAGACCGAAGGTCTCGCCGCTGATTTCACAACATTCGCCTACGGCATAAATTCCGGCGTGCGCAGTGCGCAACTGGCGATCCACCAGAATGCCGCGCTGACAGGGAATACCGGCGGCCTGCGCCAGGGCGATCGCCGGCTGGACACCAATGGCCATCACCACCTGCTGCGCAGCCAGCGCACGGCCATCATGGAGGATCACGCTATCCGTCCGGACCGCCGCAAGGCTGGCATTCAGTTCACAGCGAATGTCGCGCGCCCGGAGCTGAGCCAGCAGTAATTCCCCTGCCCTGATATCCAGCTGTCTGTCCAGCAAACGTGACTGACGATGAATCAGCGTGACCTGACGTCCCTGCGCCTGAAGTCCGGCGGCGGCTTCAATACCCAGATAGCCCCCACCGACCACCACTACCGGACCGTGCCCGGCCAGCAAAGTGTTCACATCCTGCAGCGTGCGAAACGTGCTGACATGCGGCAGGTCGCTGCCTGGAACAGACGGCCTGCAGGGCTGCGATCCGGTCGCCAGTACCAGGCGGTCCCAGTGCAGCAGGCGCTGGTCGGTGCGTAAGGTCCGCTCAGCAATATTCACCTGTTCCACCGTCTCTCCCACCCGCAATGTTATGCCGTGACGGTGATACCAGTCAGGGTCGTGGATCAGCGTTTGCTCAACGGTGGTTTCTCCGGCCAGCAGCGGCGACAACAGCACACGGTTATAGTTGCCGTGCGGCTCACGGCCAATCACAGTGATGTCGTAACGCATCGGCGCCAGCTGCAACAGAGTTTCTACCATGTGCATGCCCGCCATCCCGTTACCCGCAACCAGCAGCCGTTGTCTCATGGTGTCGTCCTTATGCCGCCGAAGTCTGTTTTTCGTAGAGAAAATGCAGCACTTTCTGGCGCAGCTGGTGATAACGCACGTCATCCGCCAGCGCCACGCGTGAACGCGGCCGGACCAGGTCGATCGTCAGGATATCGCCCACCTGCGCCGCCGGACCGTTGGTCATCATCAGTACCCGATCGGACAGCAACACGGCTTCATCCACATCATGGGTAATCAGGACGATGGTGGTGTTCAGCGCCTGCTGGATGCGCATGACGCTGTCCTGCAGATGCGCGCGCGTTAAGGCATCCAGCGCACCGAAGGGTTCGTCGAGCAGCAGCACGCGAGGTTTCATTGCCAGCGCGCGGGCGATACCGACACGCTGCTTCATGCCGCCGGAGATCTCGCTGGGGCGTTTATGCATGGCATGACTCATTTGTACTTGGTTCAGGTTGTGCTCGATCCAGTCACGCATTTCCGCCTTGTTCATCTTGCCTTTAAACACCTGCTCCACCGCCAGCTCAACGTTCTGATACGCCGTCAGCCAGGGCAACAGCGAGTGGTTTTGAAACACAACGGCGCGCTCAGGGCCGGGGCCGGTGACTTCGCGGTTATCGCATAACAGGACGCCGCTGGTAGGTCGGGTTAAACCGGCTATCAGGTTGAGCAGCGTGGATTTACCACAGCCGGAGTGGCCGATCAGGCTCAGGGTTTCCCCCTGATGAATATCAAAGCTGACATTATCGAGCGCCAGAAAATCGCCGCCGGAAGTGGTAAAACGCTGGCTGACCTGCTGTACACGAATGATAGGTTGCATAGTGTTCCCCTTATTTATCCCAGCTAAAGCGACGCGCCAGCAGCATCAGTCCCTGCTCCAGTAGCAGGCCGACGACGCCAATCAGCAAAATGGCAATCAGGATGTTTTCAACATTGAGGTTGTTCCATTCGTTCCAGATCCAGAAGCCGATCCCCAGGCCTCCCGTCAGCATTTCGGCAGCCACGATCACCAGCCAGGCGATACCAATCGACAGGCGGACCCCGGTCAGCACCGTAGGCAGAACGGCGGGAAACAGGATGCGGCGCAGGATGGTCCATTCCGACAGTTGCAGCACGCGCGCCACATTGAGGTAATCCTGTGGAATGCGCTGTACACCTTCTGCGGTATTAATAATCATCGGCCAGATAGAACAGATAAAAATGGTCCAGCTGGAGGCCGGTTCGGCGCGCTGGAACAGCAGCAGGCCGATAGGCAGCCAGGCTAGCGGGCTGACCGGACGCAGTAGCGCGATAACCGGATTGAACATGCGTGCCACAAAGGCAAAACGCCCCAGCAGAAAGCCTGCGGGAATCCCTACCAGCGCGGCCAGACCAAAGCCGATAGCGACGCGCTGCAGCGAGGCCAGCACATTCCAGCCGATGCCCTGATCGTTGGGGCCGTTGTTATATAACGGATCGGCGAACAGGATTTTCGCCGCTTCCCAGGTGGCGTACGGGCCGGGAAAGCCTTTGCTGGAAAGGGCCGCGATCTGCCAGATCAGAAGCAGAAGCATCACACCGCACAGCGCGGGAATGGCACGCTGCAAAAACGGACGCAGGCGCGCAGGCGAGCGCATCTTTTTTGGCGTGACCTGAAGGGGCACCACCGTGGCCCGGGTGGGCAGCGTCTCAGGCTGCGTCAGGGAGCGAGTCTGGCTTTTCATCACGACCTCTCTTTGTGGTTAATGGCAAAGCTGGCGGCGTAAACGGCAGGATTCGTGCCATCCCACACCTTGCCGTCGATCAGGGTGCTGCTGCGCATCTCACTGCCGGGCAACGTGATGTTGCCGACGGCGCTCGCTGCCTGTTTGTAGATATCAATTCGGTTGATCTGCTTTGCGACGCCCAGATAGTCCGGATCCTCGGTCAGCATTCCCCAGCGCTTAAGCTGGGTGAGGAACCACATGCCATCGGACAGATACGGGAAACTGACGCTGCCGTCATGGAAGAAGCGCATCGCATGCGGGTCCTGCCATTTCTGTCCCAGCCCGTTTTCGTACTGGCCGAGCATGCGACCCTGCAGAATCTCAGGTTTGGTGTTGATCCAGGCGCGTCCGGCCAGCACCTGCGCCGTTTCGCGGCGGTTATCATCGGAGGCATCGATCCAGCGTGCCGCCTCCAGGACAGCCGCCGTCAGCGCGCGCGCCGTATTGGGATTCTCTTTCACCCACGCGGCGCGGGTGCCAAGAATTTTTTCGGGGTGATCGGGCCAAATCTGCTGACTGGTAGCGACGGTAAAACCAATATCATCACTGATGGCGCGCTGATTCCACGGCTCGCCCACGCAGAAGCCGCTCATATTGCCAATCTTCATATTCATCACCATCTGCGGCGGCGGTACGACGACAGTGCGCACGTCATCAAATGGATTGATGCCGGCATTCGCCAGCCAATAGTAGAGCCACATCGCGTGGGTACTGGTCGGAAAGGTATGCGCAAAGGTGAGACTGCCTTTGGCCTTGCTGTCGATGGTCTTTTTCAGGCTGGCGGCATCGGTGACCTTTTGCGCTTTAAGCTGGTTCGACAGGGAGATTGCCTGGCCATTGTTATTGAGCGTCATCAGGTTCGCCATCGCATGCTGAGGGCCGGCAACGCCCAGTTGCAGGCCATAGATCATGCTGTACAGGACGTGTGCCGCATCGAGCTCACCGGAGATCAGTTTGTCGCGGACGGCTGCCCAACTGGCTTCTTTACTGGGCTGTAGCATCAGACCATATTTTTTGTCGAAGCCTTTCACCGAGGCCATGACGACCGGCGCACAGTCGGTCAGTGGAATAAATCCCACCCGCACGGTGGCTTTTTCTGGCGCATCGGAACCCGCCGCCCATACGGCGTTGCGCAATCCCGGCAACAGCCACAGCCCGCCAGCGGCGGCGCTGGATAACAGCAGTTGACGTCGAGACAGTGAAACTGGCGATTTGCTCATTTTTTGCCACCCTCAGGAAATAAAAAAAGGCGTCCTCTCCACTGCTTTCACAGGGAGATGGACGCCTTTATCCAAAAGCACTCGCTTTACCGCCGTTGGCAAAGCAAATGCATACACTTAATAGGGTAAAGCAAACTGCATGCCAGCTTTGAAACGGCCCTGCGCGTGGCGATCAGGGCTTTCGCCGGGCTGGTTTTTTAACCGATTTTGCACGTTTGTGACGCAGACCACGCACAAGCATTGTGCAGCTAACGCTTTAGAGTTATCTCTTCATTGTGGCTGCCACCGTGACGATCGCCTGGGCGATTTCCGGTAGCCGTTTATTCTGATCCATCGCGCTTTTACGCAGCCGTTGCCAAGCGTGCTCTTCACTCAGCCCATGCTGCTGCATCAGCCAGGTTTTGGCCTGGTCGAGCAGTTTCCGCTCTTCCAGCGTGGCGCGCAGGGTGGCCAGCTCATTGGCCTGATGCTGTAAACGCTGAGACTGCTCCGTGATCAACGACAGCAGTGAACGACCTAGCTGGGGTGCCAGCCCGTCGCTGTTCAGCGCACCGGACTCGGTGGGCAGCCAGTCCACACCGGAGACATATAAAGTAAAATCGCAGCCTGACTGCGCCACATGCAGAGGTTCAGCTGCCTGATGCTGTGCCAGTGCGATCGCCTCACGGCAGCGCAACATCAGCGTGGCTGACAGCCGATCCTCCAGCAATTTCATTTGGTCGATGCGCTGTGACAGCAGCGAAAACCAGTGCAGTGCGCCACTGTCGTCCCGCCGACCGTCGGTACAGGCAATGCGTCGCAGTCGTTCAATTTCACGACTGGCCTGCGCCAGCGGCTGCCAGTGGTGTAAAACCGCCTCATCGGCAAACTGCTGGAAGGTCGAAAAGCTTTGTTCCTCTGCTTCAATTAAGGCCACCATGGCGCTGCGCTGCTCCGCGCTGAATTGTCCGGCAGCAAAGCCGGCCGCTCCCAGGGCGCGTTCCTGTCCCGTCAGCTCTTTGCCCTGCATAAAGCTGAACAGCGCAATGAGCGCGCGGGTAATGTCAGGATGGCTGGCGGTGTCGGCGGCCTCAAAGACTAGGTTCAGTAAGCTACGGATAATGGTACTGAACGCCGCAACGGCCTGCGCGTGCGCGATCTGCTGTTGCGTAATCTGCTGGCGCAACGCCGGTAATCCGGCCAGGGCCTGCAGCGCGGCGGCGATCAGGTTGCAGAAGCGGCTGTATCCCGGCTGGGCTTCAACCCTGGGTAAGGCCTGGCAAAAATCCCGTTGGCAGCGCGTCACATCCTGCTCACTGGCGAGCCGCTGCTCGCCGTAAAGCCTGCCTTCTGAACATATCCACAGATTGCTCGCCCCCCGCTCGCGCTGAAGCTGATGCACCAGCTCGCTGACGGTGGTAATGAGTTTGCCGGTCTGGCGTAGGCGTTGCAGGCTGGCAATATCGCTTTGCCTTGAGGCCTGTAACCAACTCAGTGCGTCATCCATTGCTCCCTCACCCTTTGATGCGAAAAAGTGAGTCAAGCAAAAGCCATGCCGTTTTCTCATCACCTCTTTTCTCTCCGAGACTATTTGTTATCAACCCATCTGTCTTTCCTGTCACCAACGATGCAAAAGTGAGCTACCCCAGCGGTTGGAAATTAATACAGGGGGTTAACATGCTCTCCGGAAAGAGAGTAAATCACCTTTGAGAGTCGTATGTAATTATGTTCTGCACAAGCGGCGGAATGACAACCAGCAGCCGGGGGCGTGCCTCAGCAGTGACCGCGCTGACCAGCGTACCGCATGGCATGCCGCTGTACGAACTGATGCAGTGAACGGGACACTCAACGCCTTAGTCCACTATGAATACTCTGCGCATCCGCCCTACTCAACTGGCCGACTCGTTCGTCAGAGCAGACAGGGGCGCTCACATAATAAACATGCTGATTGATCACGTTCACGAAGCCGCCAGCCTGACCGGGCCCGCGACGTATTATGATATGGATGCTTCGTACTGCACTAACCCATTTTGGAGCAGCTATTAGCACCGGATGGCCTATATCGGCTGCAATTTCAACCTGTCTGAGGACAGCCCGCGCGGACTGATACAGGAAAGCATAAGCTAAAGATTAGCGCACTGATCGGCGCGAACACTACCCACCAAGCGCGTTCAGTATAGGGTAACCCCTCCGCCAGCAAACGGCCTCATTCCGGTGACGGCGGTGCTGCGCCAGGCCCAAAAATCCCAACGCTGATAAAGACAACGCAATACCCGGCACGCGCAGCATTGCATGCTTAACTAGTGGACGAGCCAATGCGGGTAGTGACGTGAACCGCACCATCAATACGGGTTTGGGCCGGTAACGTACCGGTGATGGCGCGCACGGTTAAGGATTTACAGCAGCCAGATGCGCCCAATAAGCAAACGCGCTCGCCACGTAGCAACGAAAAAGAGAGAGCGCGGACAATCGTTTTGCCATTCAAGGTAAGTGTCAGGTGCTCGGCTTCGAGAACCAGCACTGTTGTCAACATATAAGTATTCGACAATGACAGGTAAACTGGTATGTAATAACATATTAATATGATGCAGCTCACTGCAAAATATTTCTGCGCAACCCCCCTCGCACGATGGCACGATGAATAGATGGACCTCTGGAAGAAACGCATGCACTACGGCGAGGCGGGCACCAGCTTATTGCATTAAAAAGCGACGGATACACATCAATAGGCTCCTGTTAACACACGGAACTCCATTTTCTGAGAATGCACGCTGGGTTAAATAAGGAACCATGATTACTTCTATAAAAGAATCGGTTGCACTGTTGATGCAGGAGTTACGCCAATGGAGGCATATGGAACCGAAAAACACTGCAGCAGAACCACTGGAATGACGGGGCTTAAGGCGACGCGCTGCACGCCGCTGGCTGACAGTGATGGATCAGATTACGGAAGATGCCAAATGCGAGGCCATTGCCCACCGCAGAGAGCGAAGTCTGGGTATGGCGGTCAATATCACGCCTAATGGTCGCAGAAGAGAAACACGGCGTCTGTATAAAATTCAGAGCCGTTTCAGTGATGTGTATAGATGCAGGGTAAATGGAGCTACCGTAAAAATAACAAAAGCCTTATCCGTACGGATAAGGCTTTTGTCCCGGCGTGAGAGGAATGATTGGACGGGTATACAGATCACACCAGGCAACTATTTAAATACAAAAACACGTTTGTGTTGTCAATAAAATAGCCTTGAAAAGGCTCAGCTCGAATGAGTCAAAATAATCGCCGGCTCTATGCCGCCCGCACCTGTAGCCTGCCTGTTTGTCAGGCAGCGGCTTAAGGCTGTCTAACAAACAGGCAGGGCCGTGTTAACTGAAAACCTCACCGTCTGTAACCCTGTCGATCTCCTTCAGCACCCAATACCTGTGGCATCCGGCACGCAGATGTTCCAGCAAAGACTGCCTTAGAACTCATCTTCACCAGGCCACAGCGTATTACCGCTCCGCAGCATTTGCAGAACGCTTTTGACGGTTTCCGGAGACTGAGTACCGAAGAAATTTAGGCAGAACATAAACATATAGAATTTTCTGTTGGAAGGGAGCTGAACAGACCCGCCAGAAAGAGGACAAATTCACTACTGGTTTCGGAGGCGGCAAAGCCTGCTGACTGAGAGTGTTTATCTTTCCGCACGTTGTCCGCACAGCCCATCGCCTCAGCGACCTCGAAGACAAGCCGGTGGGCCATATCCTGCAGATGCTTGATATCATCTTGGAGTGCCGGGATGTACCAGATGTCTCTGACGGGCTCAAGGCCGGTTGCAGCGGAGGAGACTGAGCTGACTGACGCCGCCAGAGGCGGCATTTTCCTCACCAAATGCTGATAACAGTGTACCCTAACTGAAATCAGGAAGATAAATGCTGTCCGTGTCAGCCGTTTCACCGGTAATGACCGGCCGGCCGGCGCACCGGCAAGAGGCTCAACCTGATGGGCATTTAAAACGCCCTACTGCTGGCGCGCGCACCCTGCCCTCATCCGAAAAAACTTCAGCGTAGTGATCGAACGCACCGTTCGCGAGCTCAACGGTGAATCGTGCATTCACCTCGAGGAGTTTTCGCCGGCGAAATAGCAGATCGTCTGCGGCCGGTCATTTGAGGAGCGCATCACGACAAAGGTGGTCACACAGGATACGCGGGACTTGATCGGGGGACGATATGATCGCTCGACCGAATCTGGCCTGACGGGCTATGCTTTATGAAGGCTGGCATTATACTCGATGACGTCACACCGAACGGCGTCAGTCAGCTGAACCTGTTTGATGAGGATAAGCCACGGGCAAACAGCGCGCAGCTGATGAAGGTGCTGGACGGCATTAATCAGTCCGGGCTGGGGCACATGTGGTTTGCCCGTCAGGGTGTCAGCAAAGAGTGGCAGATGAAACGTGAGATGCTTTCGCCGGCATGGACCATGCGCTGGGATGACATTCCAGTTGCCCGCATTTTATAGCCGGGCAAGCAAACGGAACATCGACTGTTTTTTTTCAGAGGGGTCTGTATGAAAAATTTTTTACCGGACAGGCCCTGAAGCCAGGCATCACACCCTTGTTTTGCGTTACTAACAGGGTCAGCGCTCACCGGCACTTGTCGAAAAAATGCGTCAGGCGTATTTCCGCTGACGCACCGGGATATCAGCATCACTCAGAGGGTAAAATCGACGTGCTCACCGCCCGGCATATTGACGCCAATTGTCAGCTGACCGCCAAGCGCCTCAACATAACGTTTGAGCGTGGCAATTTTCAGATCTTCACCGCGCCCTTCAATAGCCGCAACAGAAGGCTGTGCAATACCCATGGCTTCAGCCTGCTGCTTTTGGGTTTTCGACAGCGCCTCACGCAGTTTATACAGCTGAGAATCAAGTCGCATTGCCGCGACTTTTTCATGAACCTGCGTGAGTTCATCAGGTGTCAGATCAGCCATCAGGTCATCAAGCGTTTTCATTTCCCGCTCCGTTTCAGTTGGTCCAGATGTCGGTTGTACTCATTTTCCGCTGTTTTGATCATGGTCTTGTAGAAGCGCTTTTCATCTGCGCCTTCTTTATTACCCGCACACAGGACAATCGCTTTACGCATGGGGTCAAACACAAAGAACCCTCTTACGGGCCGCCCGTTGCTCTGCACCCTCAGTTCTTTCATGTTCGGGATTTTTGAGCCGTAAAGCGTATCCACATGCGGCCGGCCAAGATGCGGGCCTTCCTGCTTCAGGAGGTTCAGTGCGGCAAGCACATCCAGCTGCATCGCCCTGTCCTGCTCTCTGAGCCATTCCGCGAATAAATCCGTGGTTTCAACGATCCACACACGCCCACCTTTATATATTACAGTCTATACAGCATATATATCACAGTCTATTTTTTCAATACTGCGCTCTGTCTGCTATACCAACATCCTTTATCGCCAGGTTTTCATATCTGCGCAGGTGGCAGGCTGTATAAATGCAATATGCCCGACATCAGCCAGACTGAATACGCTCAGGGTAAGCGGCAGGCCCCGGCCTGCTAAACAGCGGGTCTGTCATGAACGCAGACCCTCAGATTAATTCTTTACCCTGCGGCGCGTCATTAAGTCCGTCGTGACTTTCTTCGTTGAGGTAGCTGATCTCATTCAGATCGATAACGGACAGCAGATGCGCCTGCGTTTTACGGCCGTGGGGCAGGCGTGAAGCCGGTGTCAGTGACACTGTCTCACCCTCAACGGTGACGTTAAGCCGGATGCCAGGCATCCAGCCGGCCCGGACAGCCACATCATCCGGAACCGTGATGACTAAAATACCGTTCTGCTGAAGTAATGTCAGGTCTGCCATATTTCTCCCCTTCTCCTCTCTGACAATGCGCACGGCGCCAGACAAACGATATCTGACTTTACTGTGAGGTTTGCTAAAGCCGGTTTTAGACAGTAACAAGACGCTGTCAGTAGCTGTATGCCTGCCCGTTAACGTGAACTGAGGCTACAGCGCAATTCTTTCCAATACCGAAAACATGCGGACTGGTTAAGTGAGTATCTCGTTAATCATTATGGAAGGGAATTTCATGTTTACGACACCATTCTGGCCTGCAGCTGATTCATATCACATCCATATGATGGATATTCCGCTGCCAGACTCACTTTCTCCGGCTGTGCTGGACCTTATTCATCAGGCTACCCGGCTTGCCGATGCAGCAAATCATATTCATCCGGTTGCCACGCGAACCGGTACCACTTTACTTCAGTCCGTCGAAGAAAAGCTCAGCATTATCTGTTTTAAGCTCGCCCGGGGATTTGCCGACCCGGACACCCGAAAAGCATTGCAACTGCGCGCTGATGTGCTTTCAGATCCCCGTACCGCAGGCGAACTGCTCCCGCAGATAGCCGGTCTTGATGAACAGGAACTGGTGCAGGGTATTGGCTATATGTCGACATGGGTGGGTAAATCCAGAGCACAGCATTACTCCGCATGGTTTGGATTACCTAATCGCGCCCTGCAGGAAGTTTCTGATGTGGTGGATGACCTTTTTTCAGATAACCTGACCTGGCTGCAGCGCCATATTGATGCACGGCTGATTGCCCTGCCCGGCTGCCGTTACAAAATCGTTGATCTGTTTGCGATTGCCGGCGAAGCCAACAGCTATCCCAAACACTTTGCTTATTTCTTCCCTGAAGACGAAGGCGTCAAGTACGCGCCTCAAAAATGCACCATCGTGTTTGCAAATACGTATCTTAACCTGTTCGAACGCTTCGCCCGAACCCAGGCCTCTCTGCTAGGCTGGCAACAAAACGTTATTCCGGAAAGCAGCATCTGTGCCCGTCACCTGATTGCGTGGTTCAGAGGTCACGATTTGGGCCATTCCATTGTCATTGAAAAAATGAGGTTCGGCAGCCTGAGCAAGCTGGACCGATGGGGATCCATGGTCATCCAGGAGGCGCTGGCTGACGTGTTTGGTCTGCTGATGTGCCTCACAGAGGATACCCGTCAGGCACTGCAGCTGGATGAAACGCATCAGCTGAGGGTGTTTCTTCTAGAGATGCTTCGGTATCTGCGTCGTGGTCCTTGCGACTATCCCGATGCCGGGGCGGCGTATATTCAGCTTAAATGGCTGACGGAACATCAGTGCCTGTACTGGAATGGAACCCACTATGAAGTGGATCTCGCCGCGGTTAAACCGGCTTTAACCGCGCTGGCCAGTGCAATGACATTCTCCGTTCTTCAAGGTGATACCGGAAAAGCCGGGGAGTTCCTGCAACGTTATTCACCGCATCATCAGCGTGAAGAAGCTGCAATGCTGCTCAACCGGCTTGGCAAAACGGTCGACATGATTGAATACGACCAGAAGATAAAAGGTTTTCTATTATGATCGAATTCTCAAACGGCTTTTTACTGAGTTTATCGCTGTGTCTCGATATCGGCATTGCCAATATCGCCATGATCACCCTTGCCATGCAGCGCGGGTATTTCCATGGGTTCTGGCTGGGTATGGGCACCTGCGTCGGTGACCTGGCCTATGCATTACTGGCGCTGGCAGGCATGGCAGTGCTGCTTCAGTATGAAGTGGTCCGCTGGGTGCTGTGGATAGGCGGTGGAGCCCTGCTGTTATGGTTTGCCGGTAAAATGCTGGTGGCCGCATACCGAAAAGCAGCAGAACTTAATGTCAGCGAATCTCATCAGGCTCGCCCACTCCTGCGGGAGTTCGGACGGGGTGTTGTACTAGCCATGTCCTCGCCCACAGCCATCTTGTGGTTTGCCACCGTGGGCGGTGCGCTGATTTCGCGGATGGGTCATCATAGCCTGACTGGTACATCGTGGTTTCTGAGCGGGTTCTTTATAGCGGGTATGTTCTGGACATGCGTGCTTTGCCTTGTCGGGAGCTTCGGCGGCAGGATGCTGGGTCAGCGGCTGCTTAAATATTCCTACATCGCCTCGGCCCTTATCTTCAGCTATTTTGCGCTCTATGTCATTGTATCAGGATACCGGGAATTTATGGTGGCCTGAGCAGACCTGCGAAGCATAATGATGGGGCGTCGTCCCCATCACTTTTCGAAAGGCATTAATGAAATGACTCTGATCGTAAAAACCCAGCATTATTGCCGCATCAAGCGGATGAACGTTTCTGCGAAGTAAGTCTCGAGCGTGATGCAGGCGAAGCTGCATATGGTACTGCAGGGGCGGCATACCCGTATGCCGGGTAAAGAAGCGCACAAGATGATATTTACTCAGCCCCGCCATCTGCGCAAGCCTATCCAGCTGGGGTTTAACGCTGAGATTTTCTCTCAGGTATTCAATCACAATGTTGAGCCTCTGTTCGTCATTGCCCTGCAGAAATGCCGGGGTCTCCAGCAGTTCGCCGCACAGCAACATCAGCTCCTGCTCTTCATTTGCCCCTTCACCTTCGCGCGCGGAAGCCGCAAACCGGTACAGCGCATTAAACAGTCGTCTGTTTTCAATAATGCCTTCGCGCAGAACGGGCGCATGGCTGTCGCTGCGTATACTGTCCTCATCAGCCAGCAGTTTCATGACGCTCTGGGGCATGTGCACGCTGATAAAATCAACGGACTGACTGTCAAAACGCGACGCCTGAATGGTCCCCGGATTATATAAAGTCACCTGCCCACTCTTAACGTATGTGGTTTTACCTGCCAGCCAGATTTCCTCCACACCTGTTAGGTTGGCGCTAATGACGTACTCATCATGAAGATGTTTTGGAAAGCCAGCATTACAGGCACTGACGCGGGAGCATTCCACGCCATTGCGGCTAAACCACTCTGCAGACTGTAGCGACAAAATAATGGGCCTTATGCAGTAATAGTGAATGATTATTAACGTTTACTAAACCATTCCCCGCTACTTTTTTCAACTCTCCGCGGCAAAGCTTTCACGGTGCCTGAACGTCCAGGACACTGACCAGCATCCTTGCGGGGAATGCTGAGTCGGTATTTTACGTTCGGAATTTCTTCCCTTTAGTCTGTATAAAAGAGGGCAGGGCAATGCCCAGCTTTCAGCGATGAATTTGGCAAGCGAACAGGTGAATTCAAAAGGTGGTGTGCCCATACGTTCATCTGCAGCCTGACAGCAGGCATTCTCTCCCTGACTGCGTGAAGAGCTGACAGTCAATCCGATTACATGTGTTGCAATACAGTCAGCGGCCATAATGCCGGGCGGTCGCCTTTGCGAAACTTCGTGTCTGGTCAGTATCCGTTGCTATGTTCATGAGTAGGACACACCTGCACGTTATCGTCGCAGCGGTTAAACAGGCCAGCGTGCTGAGCCATGACCTGATCAGCTTTCCACTTCTTCTATGGATTCAACAAGTCTGGGGCTGAATGCAGTATCTGTTGGCAGTGAATCAGCGCCCGGCTACTTTTCACTGCCCGTAATGCTTACTCATCGTGGCCTTATAACTGCGTGTGTCCATCCACCTGACAATCAGGTTAAAATTCTGTTCAAACCGTGAGTGAGCAGTAAACCACATGGGAATTTCACATTGAAATAAATCCATAAAAATATTTTAAATCAATTAGTTAAAATTGAAATTCGCATGGGAATTTCATTCTGCTTTCAGACCCAGATATGTGAGATGCAAAACAGGGAAAGGGCAGGGGCTTGCGGCATTTCACCCGCTGCCTTTTAGCTGATCCCCCGTAAAAGCAGAACAAGAGGCGACAAGTTCATACACCTGCCCTGTACAACTTTTTATTGAATACAGAAAAATGTTGCACAAAGCATTCATAAATGTACACTGGCGAAATTAATTGTCAGTGGAGCGGATGATGAAAAGTAACTACGGTGGAGTGGATGAAACTGCGCGCAGAGCGAATGCTATGTTGCGCAGTATGAGTGATGACATTATCGATAAGCGCCAGGAATTCGGTCTCGATCAGTTCTATCAGACGTTCACACGTAATGCCGTGGCCAACCTGCCTAAGCTCAGCCGCCGTGCTGTTGAGCAGGCCATTGAAGAAATGGAATCCAAAGGGCATGTATTTGGCAAAAAGGATGCCGGTAATGCGAAACATTACGCGCTGACTGTTCAGGACGTTGTAGATATCTACGCTCACCGGAAGGTGCCAAAATACCGCGACATCCATAAGGGCGAATGCCCGTTTGTGATCTTCGTCGTCAATCTCAAGGGTGGGGTGTCCAAAACGGTCAGTACCGTGACGCTTGCTCATGGATTACGCGTTCACCCTGACTTACTGCAGTATGATTTGCGCAATCTGGTTATCGACCTAGATCCGCAGGCATCCAGCACCATGTTCCTGAATCAGGCAAACAGCATCGGGTCGATTGTCGAAACCGCCGCTCAGGCCATGCTGAATGATCTTGATGCGCAACAGCTCAGAGAACAAATCATCAAGCCAACCATCATTCCGGGTGTGGATATTATTCCGGCTTCCATTGATGATGGGTTTGTGGCCAGCCAGTGGGATCGCCTGGTTCAGGAACACCTGCCCGGCGTACTGCCTTCTGAAGTTCTGCGCCGAAACATTATCGACAGGGTGGGAAGCGACTATGATTTCATCTTTGTCGACACCGGGCCTCATCTTGACGCATTCATGCTTAATGCCATTGCGGCAAGCGATCTGCTTCTCACTCCAACACCGCCCGCGCAGGTGGACTTCCACTCAACCCTGAAATATCTCACCCGCTTACCCGATATGCTGGAGCAACTGGAAGAGGAGGGGATTACACCGCGTATAAAAGGAAATATCGGCTTCATGTCCAAGATGACGTCCAAACGTGATCATGAGATGACTCACGGGCTGGCCCGGGACGTGTTTACGTCTTACATCCTGGACGCCACGCTGCCCCGACTGGATGGGTTTGAGCGCTGCGGGGAAACGTTCGACACCATCGTCAGTGCCGATCCACAGTCATATCCGGGCAGTTCAGAAGCGCTTAAAAATGCCAAACGTGAAGCCGAACGCTTTACACAGGCCGTGTTTAAACGGATTGAGTTCGTCAGAGGGATGCAATAATGAAAGAACTGAAGAAAATGGGACGCACCCTGGGTAACTCCAGCTTCAGCAAAATGCTGAGCGAAACGGAAAGTGCCCGTACTTTTACCCTTAAATCCGGTGCCACCGCACGGTTTACGCTTAGCAAGATTCTGCATGATGACATCGAAACGCAGACTTACGTGGATGCCACGATTAACGGCCGCGATCAGGCCTTTTTAACTGAAGAATCCGTCAGCGATATTTCACGCACCATTAAACTGCAGCAGTTCTTTCCGGCTATTGGCCGTGAGGTAGACGGGCGTATTGAAGTCCTGGACGGTTCACGCCGCAGGGCCGCGTGCCTTTACAGCGGTATGCCATTTGAAGTGTTAGTGACGAAAGATGAGCTGTCGCTTTCAGACGCCCGGCAGCTGGCCATCGACATTCAGACGGCAAAAGAGCACACACTGCGTGAACTGGGTAATCGCCTTAAGCTGATGTACCCGGAGCATATGAATCAGTCTGACATTGCTGCTGCGGAAGGGCTGTCGCCGGCAAAAGTCACGCGTGCTTTTCAGGCGGCGTCGGTACCCGATGAAATGATTGCGGTCTTTCCCTCCGCCGGCGAGCTCTCTATTAACGACTATAAGACCTTACTGGATATTGCAGAAAAAGCGGCGAGCAGGCAAATCAGTGTCCAAGAACTGGCAGAGGGCGTGCGCGAACGTATTGCGCATGATGCGCTCACTGAGCTCGATGATCCGGCTGTTAAGGCAAAGATTATTGGTTACTTTCGTGCAGCCAGTGCTGAACCTAAGTCAGCGCGTGATGCGAAAAAAGTCGTGACCGAAAAAATAGCGGAATTCAGCGATAAAAAGCAGTTTGCGCGGAAAAAAACGGACGCCGAAAAGCGTCTTGTGACGTATGAGTTTTCGCGTCTTCCTGCGGCCTGGCAGGCAGAGCTGGATGATGCGGTGAAAGCCGTAATTGAAAAGATGCTCACAAAATAATTTTCAATCCAGTGTGCAAAAGAAGGGGAGTTACTCCAGTGAGTATCTCCCCTTTTTATTGGATACCCACCAAAAAACCGCTCTAACTTACTGTTATATCTAGCCAATATGGGAAAATTTCAACCTGAAATTCCCATCATTGAATATCCTGATTCTGCACGGCTTAGTCTTCACAGTTGACTCAACTACCCAATCTGCCTGGCCCTGAATCCCTAACGTTCAGCTTATAAGAATTATCGATCAAACATGCAGAAGTGATAGGGAAACTCATAATGACTACTTTCCACTTAAGACGCCACATGGTCTGTTAACTGGAACCGCTGTTCGTTGCCCACGTCTTGAATCATAGGAGGAGGTATATCTGTAGCGTCTCAACGTACAAATTGATGCGAAGAACTTGTCCGATAGTTGTGGTGGCTGTGCTGATAACGTTGCTTTCAATATCTTATAGGTCTGTGCAAAAAAAACACAATCAAGCCTGATAAAATAAAAATATTATTTAATAACAGTTTCTTAAAAAATAAGTGGGAGCATTTTTAGCATACCTTTTAGCAGTCCTATACGACCAGGGTTTTTATATGCGAGCATAATGTTGGCTCCTCATCCTGTGACATTATTGCTGAGTAATCGCTTAAAAGGGAATGTATGACGAACTGGTAGTGAGCACAAAACACCTCAGACAATTTCAGAGAGGTCTCTCATCACATTTCTTTCATAGAGTGAGGGTGAGACCCCATAGCACCTCAAGGCTTTCACCAGCACATAAATGCAGGCTGGCTAAGAGTGGCTACAGCGACGGTTTATCTGCAGCAGAGATCGGCTGTAAATGACCCGTTGATGATGGCGCGAGTATGCCTGTTAAGCAGAAAGCCCTTAGAGTTATCCACTTATCCACGCGATAGATCCCAATAAATTGATCCTAATGAGATCCTTTATAGATCCCAAAGAGATCCCCGATCGCCGCAGGCCGCACCAGCTCTGGCCTGAAGAGGGGTCCGCATAAGCTATAACAAGTAAAATATAAGCTATACAGAGATCACAATAAGCTATAGAAAGTAAAATATAAGCTGTAATTAGGAAAAGACATAAGCTATAGTGAGTTTATCGCTCATTTCCCGTTTTGATTGTGGATAACTAATCTGATTGCTTGTCAGAGGGTTACTTCGATCATTGGCGAGTTGTTATCTAACAATTCACAATCCGGATCGGTTGATCATGCTCAACGATCCTCTGAAACGTGTGCAGGAACGCTTGTGGCCAGCGACAATCTTGACTTAACAAAGCTTTTTGAAGAAAAAGACACAAAATCCGGGGAAATCGTAACCCTGACGCCGAATGCCAATAATACCGTGCAGCCGGTGGCACTGATGCGCCTGGGCGTATTTGTCCCTACGCTTAAGTCGTTAAAAAACAGCAAGAAAAACACCTCTTCAACAACCGATGCCACCGAGGAGTTGACGCGCCTGTCTCTTGCGAAAGCAGAAGGTTATGAAAAGGTTGAGATAGTCGGCCCGCGCCTGGATATGGATAACGATTTCAAGACCTGGGTCGGGATCATCCATTCCTTTGCAAAGCACAAAGACAAGGTCATTGGCGACAAGGTACAGCTCTCATTTGTAGAGTTTGCCAAGCTCTGCGGCATTCCCTCAAGTCGCTCCTCAAAGCAGCTCAGAGAGCGTATCAGCCCGTCTTTGAAGCGTATTGCCAGCACTACCATCTCTTTCTCTTCAAAAAGCGGCGACGACGCAAAAGAATACATCACGCATCTGGTCCAGTCTGCTTTTTACGATACCAAAAAGGACATTGTTATCCTGCAGGCTGACCCGAAGCTTTTCGAGCTCTACGAGTTTGATCACAAGGTGTTACTGCAGCTCAAGGCGATCAACGCGCTTAAACGCCGTGAGTCCGCTCAGGCGCTCTATACCTACATTGAAAGCCTTCCCAAGAACCCGGCCCCTATCTCACTGGCGCGCCTTCGCGAAAGGCTGAATCTGCGCTCTCCTGTGTTTTCGCAGAACCAGACAGTGCGCCGTGCGATGGAGCAGCTCAAAGAGATTGGTTATCTGGACTATAGCGAAGTTCAGAAGGGACGCAGCGTCTACTTCCAGGTCCATAATCGCTATCCAAAGCTCAGAGCGCCCAAGACGGAGCAGCTGGAAGTACCGAAGGCAACAACGAAAACAAAAGAGCCACTCGATCCGCAACTGCAGGAAAAGATTGAACTTCTGGATAAGCTCGGTATTTCACTTCAGGATCTGGAAAAGATTTTTAAGTCTCAGTAACAGATAAGCTGTGATGAGTGGTTCTCTTATCAGGAGAGCAAAGAATTAATGAGGCTGTAAGTACAGTCTTATAGTAACTCTCTGAATTTTATTAATTTTAGAAAAACTACTCACTACAGCTTAGCTCTGTGGTACAAAGGGCGCGTTTTACTCCTTATAGCTTATATCTATGCGCTGAGGAGTCGAGGTCACTCACTATAGTTTATATAACCTCTCCCCCTGAAGACTCTTACTCACTACAGTTTATAAAGAACGCAAATTGCCGCTTATTCCACTCACTATAGCTTATGCAGTGATGGCGAGTAGCTGATTACTCACTACAGCTTATGATTAACAAGTCAGAGTCTTTCTTACTTGAGATTATCCTGCTGATTTTTAATGGTTTATATGCATTTCCGGCTTCTCAGCTATAAAATAGCAGAACTCACATTACTTCCTATAGCTTATGTTTACTTACTACAGCTTATGATCAAGCCATAACATCCACTCCTTACAGCTTATATAAGCTGTAAGGAGTGATAGTTCTCACATATAACCACTCATGACAGGCTATGAACGTCATGGCAGACAATTACCTTGAATCTGCAAAGCCAGGAAATCGCAGAAACTGAGCTCGTGAGGAAATCAGTGTGCTGGCAGGTTTCTCTTTCAGGATACGCACGTGTCCGTGCCAGCCCGGCATGGCCTTAGTGCAGGCGTCTCGTTGAGAACAGAGTTTATTTATAGACATGCAACAATCTTGCTTTCCGTCTGCCCCGTGACACTGGCAGACTCATGAAAGAGCTGGGGCTGGTCAGTTGTCAGCAGCCGACTCACCGGTATAAGCGTGGGGGGCATGAG
>NZ_JAWRYR010000012.1:0-123431 GCF_046940275.1 Pantoea sp. SIMBA_079
GCGCCCCTGGGTTAATTCGCGTGCGGAACCTAATGACGCCATTCATGCGCCCCTGGGTTGATTCGCGTGCGGAACGCGACGACGCCCGTTCGATACCCCGCAACCCGGGGCGCATTAATGCGCCCCCTACATTTATCCCCCCCGTAGGGGGCGCATTAATGCGCCCCTGGGTTAATTCGCGTGCGGAACCTAATGACGCCATTCATGCGCCCCTGGGTTGATTCGCGTGCGGAACGCAATGACGCCTCCGGTAACCGGCATTAACCGAACCGGCCGGTGATGTACTCTTCGGTGCGGCGCACGCCGGGTGCGGTGAAAATCCGATCGGTATCTCCAAACTCAATCAGCTGTCCCTGATGCATAAACGCGGTGTAATCAGACACGCGGGCCGCCTGCTGCATATTATGCGTCACCAGCACCAGCGTGAAATGCGCTTTCAGCGTGGTCATCAGCTCTTCAATCACCAGCGTAGAGATAGGATCGAGCGCAGAGGTCGGCTCATCCAGCAGCAGAACTTCCGGCTCAATCGCAATGGCCCGCGCGATCACCAGCCGCTGCTGCTGGCCGCTGGAGAGCGTCAGCGCATTCTGCGCCAGATGATCTTTCACCTCTCCCCAGAGCGCCGCCGCGCGCAGTGCGCGTTCACACGCCTCATTTAAAACGCGGCGATCGCGCACGCCCTGCAGACGCAGGCCATATACCACGTTCTCATAAATCGATTTGGGAAACGGATTAGGACGCTGAAACACCATGCCGATGCGCCGCCGCAGCGCCGGCAAATCCTGCCCCGCCTGCATCACCGGCAGCTGGTCCAGCAGAATTTCCCCTTCGGTACGGCATCCGCTAATCATGTCGTTCATACGGTTAAAACAGCGCAGCAGCGTGGATTTTCCGCAGCCGGAGGGGCCAATCAGCGCTGTGATACGGTTTTTCGGGATCTGCAGATCGATAGCGTTCAGCGCCTGGCGCTCGCCGTACCAGAGCGATAATTTATTTACGCGTAGCGCAATGTTCTCATCGGACGTCATGTTCCAACCTTATTAGTGCGTCATCAGCCGGTAACGCTCCCGCAGCCGGTGGCGCAGTACCATCGCCAGCAGATTCAGCGACAGAATGATCATTACCAGCAGCAGTGCGGTGGCGTAAACCAGCGGCCGATCGGCATCGATGTTCGGGCTCTGAAAGGCCAGATCGTAAATCTGAAAGCCGAGGTGCATAAATTTGCGGTCAAGATGCAGATAAGGAAACACGGCGTCTGCCGGCAGCTCCGGCACCATTTTAACCACGCCGACCAGCATCAGCGGCGCAGTCTCTCCCGCCGCGCGCGCTACCGCCAGAATCAGCCCGGTGAGCATCGCCGGCACCGCCAGCGGCAGTACCACCCGCCACAGCGTTTCCGCCTGCGTGGCCCCCAGCGCCAGCGATCCCTGACGCAGCGTATCGGGTATCCGTGACAATCCCTCTTCTGTTGCCACAATCACCACCGGCAGCGTCAGCAGCGCCAGTGTCAGCGACGCCCACAGCAGGCCGGGTGTACCAAAGGTCGGGTTTGGCAGCGTCCGGGAAAAAAAGAGCTGATCGAGCGTGCCGCCAATCAGCCAGACAAAAAAGCCGAGGCCAAATACGCCATAAACAATAGAGGGCACGCCCGCAAGGTTCACCACGGCGATGCGCACCAGCCGCGTCAGGGTATGACGTCCGGCATACTCATGCAGCCAGACGGCGGCCACCACGCCGAGCGGCATAACGATGACCGACATCAGCACCACCATCAGCACCGTACCAAAAATAGCCGGAAACGCGCCGCTCTCGCTGCCACCTGCCGCGGGTGAATCGCTGACAAACTGCCACACCTGCCGGAAAAAGTGCTGCGCTTTTTGCGTCACGCTCATGTTATTGGGATACCAGGCCGCCACAATCTGCGCCAGCGGCAGGGTATGTTCCGTCCCCTGCGCGTCGCGGAGGATCAGCGTATCGCGCTGGCTCGCCCGCTGCAGATGCGCCAGCTGCTCAGCCAGCGCGCTGAAGCGACGATGCAGGGCTGCGCTGTTGGCATCAAACTCTGACTGCTGCTGCAGACCAAAACGCTGCTCGTGCTGCTGCTCATCCGCCTGCTGCTGCAGATTTTCCAGCTGCGCGTTAAGACGCGCCATATCGACACGGCGAATATTCTCAGCCTGACGCAGCTGCTCCTGTACCTGCTGCAGGCGCTGCTGCAGCAGCGCATCGCGATTATGTGCGGTAAGTGTCTCGTTGTCTTCCCGCAGCGCCACCAGCCAGCCGTAAGCGTTACCGCCGTTGCGCCGTTGCAGCACCAGCACGTCACGCGGCTGTTCAGCAACAGCTGGCGCGCGACTGTAAATCACGCGGAAATCAGGGGCAGCAAAATCACGGTTGCCGGTTTTCACCAGATAGCGCCATCCGGTGCTCTGCCGCTCTGCCTGCAGCGTTTCGCCCAGTAGCGTAACCGGCGCGGTGCCAGGGGCCTGAAACTGATAGCGATCCACCGGCTGCGGCCAGAATGCACGCCCCCCCTGCCAGCCAAGCAGACCAATCAGCAGCGTAAACGCCAGCAAACAGACAGCCACCGCCCCCGCCGTCAGCCAGCGCCAGCGATCGTTCTGACGATGTGCGTTTTTCATGCCTGTCCCTCATGCTGACCGTAACGCCGGCGCAGCCGCTGGCGGATCACTTCTGCCACCGTGTTGATAACCAGCGTAAACAGCAGCAGCAGCAGCGCGCTGAGAAACAGAATGCGGTAGTGTGCGCTGCCCGCTGCCGCCTCCGGCATCTCTATTGCGATATTCGCTGACAGCGCCCGCAGCCCGGCAAAAAGCCCGCCTTCACTCACCGGCGTGTTGCCGGTGGCCATCAGCACGATCATCGTCTCCCCCACCGCCCGGCCAAAACCGATCATCAGTGCCGCGAAAATGCCTGCCGATGCACCAGGCAGCACCACCCGCGTCAGGGTCTGCCACGGCGTGGCGCCCAGCGCCAGTGAGCCCTGTCCGAGCGCCCCCGGTACGCTGAACAGCGCATCTTCCGCCAGGGTAAATATCAGCGGCACCAGCGCAAACCCCATTGCCACCGCGGCAACCAGCAGATTGCGCTGTTCGTAGTGGATAAGCTGTTCACCGGCGTCCGGCCAGAGCCGGGCCGCCAGCCATAGCGTCAGCAGCGTGACCAGCAGCAGCAGCGGCAGCAGTAACAGCACCTCAACACCCGGGCGACGGCAGCGCGCCGGCAGACGCGGGCTCAGCACGCCGCACAGCAGCAGCGTAGCGGCCAGTATCACCGGCAGCAGCAGTACGCCCGCCAGCGCGTGGCTGATATGCGGTGCCATCCAGATACCGGCAATCAGGCCAATCACCACACTCGGCAGCGCGCCCATCATCTCAATACCAGGCTTAACCCAGCGCCGCAGGCCCGGCGACATAAACCAGGCGGTGTAGATAGCCGCAGCCAGCGCCAGCGGCGTGGCAAACAGCAGCGCCAGCGCGGCGGCTTTGAGCGTGCCAATGACCAGCGGAATCAGACTGAATTTCGCCTGATAGCTGTCGCCGGCAGCGGTGGATTGCCACACCCAGTCGGGCTGCGGATAATTCTCGTACCAGATTTTCTGCCACAGGTTACGCCAGGTAACATCAGGCCACGGATTATCAAGCCGGAACTGCTGCCAGTGCCCGGCGCGCTCGACAATCAGCCCGTCACCGCGCGGCGAAAAGGCGACCGCCTGAATACCCGGTGCCAGCTGACGCGTCAGGATCGGCCCTGACTGTTTGCTGGCAAACAGGCTGAGCACGCCCTGCCCATCCCAGCTGGCAAATACCCGGCGCTGTGGCTCCGTCACCACACCCTGCGCGCCCTGTGAGCCGTGCCAGGTTTTGATTTTTTGCAGACGCGGACCGCGCTCGCCGGTAATGGCAAACCACTGGCTGACACCGCGATCGTCTCTGATCAGCAGCGATCGGCCCCCCGCCAGCATATGCAGGCTCGCAACCGGATGCGTCAGCGCCTGCGTTTCACGCAGCTCTGCGCCCCCGGCGCTAATCTGCCACACCTGAAGCTGGCGCTCACGACTGGTAAAAAGCTGCGTGCCGTCAGGCGACAGCAGCAGCTGATCAGCGTGCTGCTGCGGCAGCACGACCTGGCTGACCTGCTGCTGGCCAGCCAGTGTCAGCACGCTGATCCCCGCTGGCGTCTGTGCAGCAATACGCCACTGCCCCTCGCCGGTCTGTGCCAGCGCCATCTGGCTGACGGCACCCTGCGGCAGCCGCAGCGGCCGATCGCCCAGCGGAAAATACCACTCGCCGTGATGGTGATCTATCCGCGGCTGCATCAACAGCAGTGCGCCCTGCACGTTGAGTAACACTGCATCAGCAGCGCTGCTGGTAACGGCAGCCTGCGGCGCGTCCGAAAGCGCCAGCGCCGGGCCGGCGGGGTCGCCGTTAAGCGGAATAAAGCGCGCTTCATGAGGGCTGATACGCCAGCCCAATGTGCCGCTGCTGCCCAGCGCCAGCGCCGGCGTTTTATCCCACAGCTGCTGACTGAGCGCAGGCTGAAGCTGTGGCGCGCTGAATAAGGGCAGAACCACCCAGATAAGCCAGAAGAACAGCAGCAGCATCAGCAGCAATATTCCTGCGCCGCACGCCGTCACCATGCGCCGCACGAAGCGATCGATGGCGCGCCGGCGACGGTCATTAAATTCAACAGGAATATGGTTTATGCTCATGCCGGTCAGGGATTCAGATTAGAGAGTCGCTATGTTGCCCGTAGCGGGTTGATAAGACAACTGTTGCGGTTGGACAAGCCTGCCATACTCTAGCAATAATGGTGAGGGAGACTGAGCGGAGCCGCACCACTGCGCGCCTTGCGCCGGACATATTGTCCCGCCACAGCATCACGGAGTCAGAATGGGTCAGGAAAAGCTGTATATCGAAAAAGAAATAAGCTGGTTATCCTTTAATGAACGTGTGCTGCAGGAAGCGGCGGATAAAAGTAACCCGCTGATTGAGCGCATGCGGTTTTTAGGTATCTATTCCAACAACCTTGAAGAGTTCTATAAAGTGCGCTTTGCCGATCTAAAGCGGCGCATTCTGATCAGCGAAGAGCAGGGTAAACCCACTCCCCTGCGGCATCTGCTGAAGAAGATCCAGCAGCGGGTGCTGAAGTCCGATCAGGAGTTTGATGCACTCTACAATGAGCTGCTGCTGGAGATGGCGCGCAATCAGATCTTCCTGATCAACGAGCGTCAGCTTTCACCTAATCAGCAGGAGTGGCTGCGCCACTATTTCAAGCATCAGCTGCGCCAGCACGTCACGCCTATTCTGATCAACCATGACACCGATCTGATTGAGTTTCTCAAAGATGATTATACCTACCTGGCGGTGGAGATTATCCGCGGCGAGGATATCCGCTATGCGCTGCTTGAAATCCCGTCCGACAAGGTGCCGCGTTTTATCAACCTGCCGGCAGAGTCGCCACGCCGCCGCAAACCGATGATCCTGCTGGATAACATCCTGCGCTACTGTCTGGACGAGATTTTCAAAGGCTTTTTCGACTACGATGCGCTGAATGCCTACTCCATGAAAATGACGCGCGACGCCGAATATGATCTGGTCACGGAGATGGAGTCGAGCCTGCTGGAGCTGATGTCCTCCAGCCTGAAGCAGCGTCTTACTGCTGAGCCGGTGCGCTTTGTCTATCAGCGCGACATGCCCGATGCCATGGTGGAGATGCTGCGCCACAAGCTCTCTATTTCCAACTATGACTCCATTGTGCCGGGTGGCCGCTACCATAACTTTAAAGATTTTATCGGCTTTCCAAACGTCGGCAAAAGTAACCTGGTCAACCGGCCGCTGCCGCAGATCCGCCATATCGGCTTTGATGGCTTCCGCAATGGCTTTGACGCCATCCGCAATCGCGATGTGCTGCTCTACTACCCTTATCACACCTTTGAGCATGTGCTGGAGCTGCTGCGTCAGGCGTCATTCGATCCCAGCGTGCTGGCGATTAAAATCAATATCTATCGCGTGGCCAAACACTCCCGCATCATGGATGCGATGATCCACGCAGCGCATAACGGCAAAAAAGTCACGGTGGTGGTTGAGCTGCAGGCGCGCTTTGATGAAGAGGCAAATATCCACTGGGCCAAGCGGCTGACTGAGGCGGGCGTGCACGTTATCTTCTCTGCGCCTGGTCTGAAAATTCACGCCAAACTGTTTCTGATTTCCCGTCGCGAAAATGAAGAGGTGGTGCGCTATGCGCATATCGGCACCGGCAACTTTAATGAGAAGACCGCGCGCCTTTATACCGACTACTCCCTGCTCACCGCTGATGCGCGCATCACGAACGAAGTGCGCCGCGTATTTAACTTCATTGAGAACCCCTATCGCCCGGTGACCTTTGAACATCTGATGGTGTCGCCGCAAAATTCACGGGCCGTGCTCTATCAGCTGATCGATACAGAGATTGCCAATGCGCAGCAGAGCAAGCCGTGCGGTATTACATTAAAAATCAACAACCTGGTTGATAATGGCCTGGTCGACAGACTCTATGCGGCCTCGGCAGCCGGGGTGAAAATCAACCTGCTGGTGCGCGGTATGTGCTCGCTGATCCCGGACCTGCCCGGCATCAGTGAAAATATTCGCATTACCAGCATTGTTGATCGTTATCTTGAACACGACCGGGTGTATATTTTTGAAAATGGCGGCGAGAAAAAGGTGTTTCTCTCCTCGGCTGACTGGATGACGCGCAACATCGATTACCGTATTGAGGTCGCCGTGGCGGTGCTCGATCCACGTCTTAAACAGCGGATTCTGGATATTATCGCCATTCTGTTAAGTGATACGGTGAAAGCACGTATCGTAGACAAAGAGCTGAGTAACCGTTATGTTCCGCGCGGCAATCGCAGGAAAGTGCGCTCGCAGCTGGCGATTTACGATTACATCAAGAGACTGGAACAACCTGAATAACGCCTATGCCAATTACTCCGAAGAGTACGCCGAAGCCGCAGGAATTTGCGGCCATCGATCTCGGCTCAAACAGTTTTCATATGGTGATCGCCCGCGTAGTAGATGGCGCCATGCAGGTTCTGGGGCGTCTGAAGCAGCGGGTGCACCTGGCTGACGGGCTTGACGCGCAGAACCGGCTGAGCGAAGACGCGATTGTGCGCGGTCTGAGCTGCCTGGCTCTGTTCGCTGAGCGCCTGCAGGGCTTTAGCGCCGCCAACGTGACCATTGTCGGCACGCATACGCTGCGCATCGCAACCAATGCCGAAGAGTTTCTGCAGCGCGCCGCAGAGGTGATCCCCTATCCGATTGAGGTGATCTCCGGCAACGAAGAGGCGCGCCTGATTTTCATGGGCGTTGAGCATACTCAGCCGGAAAAAGGGCGCAAGCTGGTGATTGATATCGGCGGAGGGTCAACCGAGCTGGTGATCGGCGAGGATTTTGAGCCGCAGCTGGTTGAGAGCCGCCGCATGGGCTGCGTCAGCTTCGCTAATCTCTATTTCCCGCAAGGCGAAATCAGTCAGGATAATTTTCGCCGCGCCCGCCTCGCCGCCACCCACAAGCTGGAGACGCTGGCGTGGCAATATCGCCTGCACGGCTGGCAATATGCGCTGGGCGCTTCCGGCAGTATCAAAGCCGCCTGTGAAGTGCTGCTGGCGATGGGCGAGAAAGAGAAGCGCGTGACGCCTGACAATCTCGATATGCTGGTCAGCGAAGTGCTGAAGCATAAATCCTTTGATGCCCTGAGCCTGCCGGGCTTATCTGAAGAGCGCAAAGCGGTGTTTGTGCCTGGCCTTGCGATCCTGTGCGGCGTCTTTGACGCGCTGGCGATCCGCGAACTGCGTCTCTCTGACGGTGCGCTGCGCGAAGGCGTTCTCTATGAGATGGAGGGGCGCTTCCGCCATCAGGATATCCGCAGCCGTACCGCGCAGAGCCTGGCGAATCACTATGTGATCGACAGCGATCAGGCGCGCCGCGTGCTGGAAACCACAGAGCAGCTCTATCTGCAGTGGCAGGAGCAGAATCCGAAGCAGGCGAATCCGCAGCTGACCGCCCTGCTAAAGTGGGCGGCCCTGCTGCATGAGGTCGGCCTGACCATTAATCACAGTGGTATGCAGCGGCATTCCGCCTATATCCTGCAGCACTCTAATATGCCTGGCTTTAACCAGGATCAACAGATGCTGCTGGCCACGCTGGTACGCTTCCATCGTAAAGCGGTGAAGCAGGATGAGATCCCGCGCTTTACCCTGTTTAAGAAAAAGCAGGTGCTGCCGATGATTTTTCTGCTGCGCCTCGGCACGCTGCTGAATAACCAGCGTCAGGCGACCACGCGCCCCGATGCACTGAAGCTTTCAACGGATGATGGTCACTGGACGCTCACCTTCCCGGCCGGTTTCCTCAGCCAGAATACGCTGGTGCAGCTCGACCTTGAGCGCGAGCAGGCGTACTGGAGCGACGTGACCGGCTGGAAACTGCTACTGGAAGAGGAGTAACGCGGGCCGTCAGCCCGCTGTCTGACGATGACGACACGCCCTGATAACTGGTTTACAGAAAAGTATGATTTATCGCCGCCGCACTCTGAAGTGCGCGCGGCGCTGCCAAAGCTGACGCCGGGCAACGCGCTGGATCTCGGCTGCGGTAAAGGCCGCAACAGCCTTTATCTCAGCCAGCACGGCTTTAACGTCACCGCCTGGGACGCTAATCCGGCAAGCCTTGACTACCTGAATACCATTATTGCCACCGAACAGCTGCCGAATATTCAGACAGCGCTGTGCGATCTCAACCAGCTGCGCTTCAACGGCAGCTATCAGTTTGTGCTCTCAACGGTGGTGATGATGTTTCTGCAGCCGGAGACGATCCCGCAGCTGATTGCCGATATGCAGGCCAGTACGCAGAAGTATGGCTACAACCTGATTGTGGCGGCGATGAGCACCGCTGATTACCCCAATACGCAGGCGTTCCCGTTTACCTTTAAATCGGGCGAGCTGAGCCACTACTACCGCAACTGGCACATCGTAAAATATAACGAGGATGTCGGCGAGCTGCACCGTCGTGACGCCGACGGCAACCGCATTAAATGTCAGTTTGCCACCCTGCTGGCACAAAAGGCGAGTTACTGAAGCAGGGCCGCGGTCTGCGGCCCCTGTCGCACGCATTCAATGCTTATTTTTCATACAGCGATTGACCCCATCCGGTAACTGTGACTAAATATTGTTATCGCCCTGAGGGGTATCAACAGGAACACCCGCGTGAACAGCGCCCTATCACCACGAAGACGTCCCAAAACCGGCACCATGACCCGCATCGTTTTGCTGATCAGCTTTTTTATTCTGGCTGGTCGCCTGATTTTTATCATTCCCGGTGCCATTGAGCATCATCAGCAGAAAAAGCCCCTGCCGGAACCGGCGACGCTGAGCAGCAGCGACACGCGCTGACGCTGCAATTACGGCCTTTGTTCTGCCCGTTCTGCCGGTAACACGCTACACTTTGTGCTGACTTTACAGACACAAAGGACGCGTTATGTCTGCCTCGCACGCACAACAACTAACCATATCCCGCCAGCGCATTCTCTCGCTGCTGCTAAGCAAACAGGACTTAGTGGATGTCCTGCTGGATAAATCTGTCGACCTCAGCGCCGCAGAGCTGCGCGAAGTGGCCGCCTGGCGTCAGCAGCTGGAGCAGGAGCTGGCGCCGCTGCATGCCGCCGACCTCGCTGATATTCTGGAAGCGCTGCCGGAAGAGGAACGCCGGGCGCTCTGGCAGCTGGTGCCCTCAGAACAGCGTGGCCGCGTGCTGGTTGAAGCCTCAGAAACCGTCTGGGAGAGCCTGACTGACGGCATGAGCGATCGCGAGATCCTGCGCGCGATTGAACCGCTGGATATTGACGATCAGGTTTATCTGGCACGCTATCTGTCGCGCGATCTCACCGGCCGCCTGCTGACCACGCTGGAGCCGCAGCTGCGCGCGCGCCTGCTTGATGTGATTGAGCTGGATCGCGATCGCGTAGGCCGCATCATGGATTTCAATATTCTCACCGTGCGCGCCGACGTTACCCTTGCCACGGTACAGCGCTTTCTGCGCAAACGCAGCAGCATGCCCAACGGCACCGATAAAATTTTTATTACCAACGCACAGAATCAGCTGCTCGGTGAGCTGCCGCTGACCGATATTCTGCTGAACAAACCTAAAACGCTGGTCGCAGATGTCATGAATCCCCGCCCCACTACGTTTCAGCTCAATGATAACGCCGAGGATGCCGCCAGCGCTTTTGAGCGCTATAACCTGATCTCTGCCGCTGTCACCGACGCCAAAGGCAAACTGATTGGGCGCATTACTGTAGAAGATGTGATCGATCTGGTGAACCAGGAGAATGAGAGCAACATCCGCAAAATGGGCGGTATCAGCCAGGAAGAGGATGTGTTTGCACCGGTGCGTAAAGCGGTCAGCAAGCGCTGGACGTGGCTGGCCATTAACCTCTGCACCGCGTTTATCGCCTCGCGCGTCATCGGCCTGTTTGAAGCGACTATTTCGCAGCTGGTGGCGCTCGCGACCCTGATGCCGATTGTGGCCGGCATTGGCGGCAATACCGGTAACCAGACCATTACCATGATTGTGCGCGCGCTGGCGCTGCATCAGGTGGAGCCCGGTAACTTCTCGTTCCTGATAGGCCGCGAGCTGGGCGTGGCGCTGATCAACGGCCTGTTCTGGGGCAGCATCATGGGAGGCATTACCTGGCTGATGTATGACAATATTCAGCTTGGCGGCGTGATGATGCTGGCGATGGTGCTGAACCTGCTGCTGGCGGCGCTGATGGGCGTATTAATTCCGCTGATCATGACCAAAATGAAGCGCGATCCGGCGGTGGGGTCCAGCGTGCTGATCACCGCCCTTACCGACACCGGGGGCTTCTTTATCTTTCTCGGTCTGGCCACGCTGTTTTTACTGCCGCACTGAGTCACAATAGCTGCGCCTTTATGCCGGCGCAGCTACACTCACTCATATCCTTTATCTGATGGAGACACAGCATGTTTAACGCAGGCGATTTTGTGCAGTCAAAAACCGGTGGTCCTAAAATGCAGGTGCTGCGTGCAGAGGGCGATATGCTCTGGTGCGCCCGCATCGACGACCCGCTGAAAAAAGAGATAGAGATTAAAGCAGACAGCGTCAACCTCTATCATGAAGAGGGCGACTTCGGCGTCTGCTGAGTGCCCGGCGCGCCGCACTCCGCGGCGCCCCGTCAGGGATTATCCTTCTGCACGTTCTCCCGGCCGATGCCGCCGATAAACGGCAGCCGCAGCCGCAGCGGTGTGAAATCCACGCCAAGATTAAGTCCCAGTATATTCATCTCTACGCCCTCTTCTGCACCGACCGTCACGCCCAGTACGCCCAGCAGCGACAGCTGCAGACCGCGCCCCGAGGGCGGCAGCCCGACCGGGTGCAGCAGCGAGCGGTAATCCTTGCCGACCGCGTTTGCCGGCAGGTCGAGCTTCAGCGCCGGCACTTCGCGACCGATGTGTGCCAGAAAGGTATTGCTGTTTGGCCCCGGCCAGGCGCGATAGGTGGCGGGCCACGGGTAAGAGCGGATTGCCGCCTCAATCTGCGGGATCAGCGCCTGCGCTGCCGCCCCGCGGTGATCCACCAGCAGGCGCGGACGGGCGCCATACCAGTAGCCATCCGGCAGATTGCGGTTGCGCCGCACCTTGTCACCGCTGCCCCAGCTGATCACCTCATAGCGGTTATATTGCGTCTCGCCGGCGCGCTTAAAGATGATCCACGGATGCACCGCCACTGCGCCTTTCCAGCCGTAAGTGGGAGCCGCATAGACCTGCACCACCGCCTCGCTGGCGTAGCGCTGCGGATCGGGTGCCAGTCCGGCGGAGTCGCGCCGCGCGGTAGCCCAGCCGCCCTGCCCGGTCTGCAGGTCGCCGCTGCGCGTTGCCTGCGCCAGGCTCGCCGCCAGCGACAGGATCACGGCGCAAAGAAAAGTCAGCAGGATAAGTTTTACAGGCAGCATTCAGGGTTATCCGGGGCAGAAAAAGAGTGCGCTATTATGCAGCAAAACGGCGCCTGTTTATTCACCAACTATGCGCTGGCACGCAACGCGCCGGCAAACACATCATTGTGCGCTGCCGCTGTGTTTCAGCCATAAAAAAAGCCCGCACGCGGCGGGCTTTGTGTCAGAAAGGGATTATTCCCACTCAATCGTCGCCGGTGGCTTACCGGAGATGTCATACACCACGCGGGAGATGCCGCTGACTTCATTGATGATGCGGTTGGAGACGCGGCCCAGGAAGTCGTATGGCAGATGCGCCCAATGTGCGGTCATAAAGTCGATGGTTTCCACCGCACGCAGTGAGACGACCCAGTCATACTTACGGCCGTCGCCCATCACGCCGACGGAGCGCACCGGCAGGAACACGGTAAACGCCTGACTCACTTTATTGTAGAGATCCGCTTTGCGCAGCTCCTCAATAAAGATGGCGTCGGCGCGGCGCAGCAGATCGCAGTACTCTTTCTTCACTTCGCCCAGCACGCGCACGCCGAGACCCGGACCCGGGAACGGGTGACGGTAAAGCATGTCGTACGGCAGACCCAGCTCAAGACCGATCTTGCGCACTTCATCTTTGAACAGCTCTTTCAGCGGCTCAACCAGGCCCATCTTCATCTCTTTCGGCAGGCCGCCCACGTTATGGTGCGATTTGATGACGTGCGCTTTGCCGGTGGCAGAGGCGGCAGACTCAATCACATCCGGATAGATAGTGCCCTGCGCCAGCCACTTCACTTCGGTCAGCTTCAGCGCTTCTTCATCGAACACTTCGACAAATACGCGGCCGATGATTTTACGTTTGGCTTCCGGATCGTTTTCACCCGCCAGCGCATCGAGGAAACGCGCTTCCGCCGGTACATGGACAATGTTCAGACCGAAATGATCGCCAAACATATCCATGACCTGCTCTGCTTCATTCAGGCGCAGCAGACCGTTATCAACAAATACGCAGGTCAGGCGATCGCCGATAGCGCGGTGCAGCAGCATGGCGGTTACCGAGGAGTCAACGCCGCCGGAAAGGCCGAGGATCACGCGGTCGCTGCCTACCTGCTGGCGGATACGTTCAACGGCGTCTTCAATGATTTTCGCCGGCGTCCAGAGTGCTTCACAGCCGCAGATATCGCGGATAAAGCGTTCCAGCATGCGCAGTCCCTGACGGGTGTGCGTCACCTCCGGATGGAACTGCACGCCGTAGAACTTCTTCTCTTCATTGGCCATGATGGCAAACGGACAGGTTTCAGTGCTGGCAACGGTGACGAAGTCAGCCGGGATCGCGGTGACTTTATCACCGTGGCTCATCCAGACATCCAGCAGCGGCTTGCCGGCGGCGCTGATCGCATCTTCGATATCACGCACCAGCGCGCTCTGGGTGGTGACTTCCACCTGCGCATAGCCAAACTCGCGCTCGTTTGAGCCTTCAACCTTGCCGCCCAGCTGCATCGCCATGGTCTGCATGCCGTAGCAGACGCCCAGCACCGGCACGCCGGCGTTAAAGACATACTCAGGCGCACGCGGGCTGTCCAGCTCGGTGGTGCTCTCAGGGCCACCTGACAGGATAATCCCGTTTGGGTTGAACTGACGGATTTGCTCTTCGGTGACATCCCACGCCCAGAGTTCGCAGTAGACGCCCAGCTCACGCACGCGGCGCGCAACCAGCTGCGTATACTGCGAACCAAAATCGAGGATCAGGATACGATGTTTATGAATATTTTCAGTCGTCATTGAGGCATTTCCAGTGGAAGGGACTTAACAATAAAAGCGCCCGGCCAGAGCCGGGCGGGAAATCTTCAGGGATCAGGAACCCATGCGGTAGTTCGGTGACTCTTTGGTGATGGTCACATCGTGCACGTGGCTCTCATTGATACCGGCGCCGCTGATGCGAACAAACTCCGCTTTGGTACGCAGGTCATCAATGGTCGCGCAGCCGGTCAGGCCCATGCAGGAGCGCAGGCCACCCATCTGCTGATGAACGATCTCTTTCAGGCGACCTTTATAAGCAACGCGGCCTTCAATGCCTTCCGGTACCAGCTTGTCTGCGGCGTTGTCAGTCTGGAAGTAACGGTCAGAAGAACCTTTGGACATCGCACCGAGCGAGCCCATGCCGCGGTAGGATTTAAAGGCGCGGCCCTGGTAGAGTTCGATCTCGCCCGGAGACTCTTCGGTACCGGCCAGCATGGAGCCCACCATCACAGCGGCTGCGCCTGCGGCGATCGCTTTAGCGATATCGCCAGAGAAGCGGATACCGCCATCAGCCACGACCGGAATACCGGTGCCTTCCAGCGCCGCCACGGCGTCAGAAACAGCGGTGATCTGCGGTACGCCTACGCCGGTCACGATACGGGTGGTACAGATAGAGCCCGGACCGATACCCACTTTCACCGCGCTCACACCCGCTTCAGCCAGCGCCAGGGCACCGGCACCGGTGGCAACGTTGCCGCCAATGATTTCAAGATCGGGATATTTGGCGCGGGTTTCACGAATGCGCTGCAGCACGCCTTCGGAGTGGCCGTGCGAAGAGTCAATCAGCAGCACGTCAACGCCAGCGGCAACCAGCGCATCCACGCGCTCTTCGTTACCGGCGCCGGCACCCACCGCCGCGCCCACGCGCAGACGGCCCTGCGCATCTTTACAGGCGTTGGGTTTACGTTCAGCTTTCTGGAAATCTTTTACGGTGATCATGCCCAGCAGGTGGAAGCTCTCATCCACGACCAGCGCTTTTTCAACGCGCTTTTCATGCATCCTCTGCAGCACCACTTCGCGCGCTTCACCCTCTTTTACCGTGACCAGACGCTCTTTCGGCGTCATAACCGCGGTAACCGGCAGCGTCAGATCGGTCACAAAGCGTACATCGCGACCGGTGATGATCCCCACCAGCTCGTTACCGGCGTTGACGACCGGATAGCCGGCGAAGCCGTTACGGTCGGTAAGCTCTTTCACTTCCGCCAGCGTTGTGGTCGGCAGCACGGTCTGCGGCTCTGTTACCACGCCACTCTCATGCTTTTTCACCTTACGCACTTCATCAGCCTGACGCTCAATCGACATATTTTTATGGATAAAGCCGAGGCCGCCTTCCTGTGCCAGCGCGATCGCCAGGCCCGCTTCGGTCACGGTATCCATCGCAGCAGAGAGCATAGGAATGTTCAGACGGATGTTTTTGGTCAGTTGGGTGCTGAGGTCAGCGGTGTTAGGCAATACAGTGGAGTGAGCGGGAACGAGCAGGACGTCGTCAAATGTGAGGGCTTCTTTCGCGATTCTTAGCATTGCAATATCTCCACCTGGGGGCGTTGAAAACAGATAAAATATTGCCGCGGCATTATACAGGACGAAATCGATTGCCTCTACTGCTTTTTCAGAAAAAGTCTTGATCCTGCGCAGCAGCCCTGTAGTATCGATGAATTAACCCTCTGATTTAAAATTTGATCCTCATCACATGTCACTACCTGCAACCGCCAATATTTTTACCGTCAGCCGCCTCAATACCACGGTGCGCACGCTGCTGGAAAATGAGATGGGCCTGGTGTGGCTCAGCGCTGAGATCTCTAATTTCACGCAGCCCGCGTCCGGCCACTGGTACTTTACGCTGAAAGATGATGGTGCCCAGGTGCGCTGCGCGATGTTTCGCAACAGCAACCGGCGCGTGACGTTCCGTCCGCAGCACGGGCAGCAGGTGCTGGTACGGGCCAGCGTCACGCTGTATGAGCCGCGCGGCGACTATCAGTTAATCGTTGAAAGCATGCATCCGGCGGGTGAAGGCCTGCTGCAGCAGCAGTTTGAGCAGCTGAAAGCGCAGCTCAGCGCAGAAGGGTTATTCGATCAGCAGTTCAAGCAGCCGCTGCCCGATCCGGCCCGTCAGGTCGGGGTGATCACCTCCGCAACCGGCGCCGCGCTGCATGATGTGCTGCGCGTGCTGCACCGCCGCGATCCCTCATTACCGGTGGTTATCTACCCCACTGTGGTGCAGGGTGCTGATGCGCCGGCTGCCATCGTGCGTGCCATCGAACTGGCCAACCAGCGCGCCGAATGTGACGTGCTGATTGTCGGCCGCGGCGGCGGCTCGCTGGAAGATCTCTGGTGCTTTAACGATGAACGCGTGGCGCGTGCGATTTTTGCCAGCCGCCTGCCGGTGGTCAGCGCCGTGGGACATGAAACGGATGTCACCATTGCCGATTTTGTCGCGGATTTACGCGCGCCCACGCCCTCTGCCGCCGCTGAGATCGTCAGCCGCAATCAGGTCGAACTGCTGCGCCAGCTGCAGTCACAGCAGCAGCGCATGGAGATGGCGATGGACTACTACCTTGCCGGGCAGCAGCGTTATCTCACCCAGCTTCAGCATCGCCTGCAGCAGCAGCATCCGCAGCTGCGCCTGGCTCGCCAGCAGACCGCCCTGTTTCAGCTGCAGCGTCGCTTAGCCGCCGCCGCCGATCGGCAACTGCGCAGCGCGCAGCGGCAGCAGGATCGGCTGCTGCAGCGGCTCAGTGCGCAGCAGCCGCAGGGACGCATCCTGCGCGCGCAGCAGCAGCTCACGCACTGGCACTACCGGCTGCAGCAGAGCATGACGCAGCAGCTGGGGCAGGATCGCCAGCGCTTTGGCACGCTGATGGCACAGCTGGAGGGCGTCAGCCCGCTGGCGACGCTGGCGCGCGGCTTCAGCGTTACCACCGATACGCAGGGCGAAGTCGTAAAACAGATCGCCCCGCTGCAGCCGGGCGACAGACTGCGCACCCGGCTGCAGGATGGCTGGGTAGAGAGCGAAGTCACTGCCCTCACGCCGCTGAAGCGCCGCCGCACATCCCGCCGGTCTGACTAAGCCAGCAGGGAGAGATGCTCTCCCTGCTTTCACGCCCCCCTGCTCTGCCTGCCCCCGGTCTATACTCTTTGCATACCCATCACTCAGGGAGTCCGGCATGTCATACAGCGTAATCCCCCCCTATATTCTGCGTAATATCATCGATAACTGTGCAGGGCCGCAACAGGCGTCGGCACGCCGTACGCTTACCCACGTTCAGCAGCTGATGGCGGAGCCGCACCGCGTTGTCGCCCCGGCGGATATTGCCCGGCCAGGCGAGGTACTGCGCGCCATTTTTGATGCCGGGCATAGCCAGACGCTGCCCGGCACGCTGATACGTCAGGAAGGTCAGCCCGGCAATGGCGACGTGGCCGCTGATGAAGCCTGGGACTATCTGGGTGTCACTTATGATTTTTTCTGGAACGTCTATCAGCGTAATTCGCTCGACAACAAAGGGCTGAAGCTGGACGGTACCGTGCATTATGGCCAGGAGTACCAGAACGCTTTCTGGAACGGCCAGCAGATGGTCTTTGGTGACGGTGACGGCGAGATTTTTAATCGCTTCACCATCGCGATTGACGTGGTGGCCCATGAACTGACGCACGGCGTCACGGAAAGCGAAGCGGGCCTGATCTACTTTCAGCAGGCGGGCGCGCTGAATGAGTCGATGTCTGATGTCTTTGGCTCACTGGTAAAACAGTATCAGCGCCAGCAGCGCGCGGAGGAAGCGGACTGGATCATCGGTGAAGGATTGCTGGCCAAAGGCATTAACGGCAGCGGTCTGCGCTCAATGTCTGCACCCGGCACCGCCTATGATGACCCGCTGCTGGGCAAAGATCCGCAGCCTGCGGATATGGCGCACTATATCGAAACGCGTGATGACAACGGCGGCGTGCATCTTAACTCCGGCATTCCCAACCGCGCGTTTTATCTCGCGGCCACCGCGCTGGGCGGCTTTGCGTGGGAACGCGCCGGCCAGGCATGGTATGACACGCTGTGTGACAAAACCCTGCCGCAGGATGCTGATTTCAGCACCTTTGCCCGCTTTACCGTTGAGCATGCGGCGAAACGCTTTGATCGGCAGGTCGCGGAGCAGATCAGGGCCGCCTGGCAAGAGGTGGGTGTGAAGTGAACGTAGAACTGACGGATGACGCCATTATAGAGCTGGCGCGGGAGGGCGGTTTCGCCTTTATCCCCAAACTGCGTAAAGAGCGGCGTTTTGCGCTGGCCCAGCTGCCGGAGCCGCAGAAACAGCGGGTCTGTCAGGTGCTGGAGCAGGCGCTGCCCTTCGGAGAGCAGGCGGAGCAAGCCAGCACCGCAGGCAGTGGCGATCAGCACTATTTTCGTATTCAGATCACCTACGCCACTCACCATGAAGCAGGTGCCATTGTGATTTATGTGGCGGAAAAGGATGCGCCGCCAGCGCTGCAGGCGCTGTGGCAGAACGGGGAGTAGGCAAAAAAAAGGCCGGCATTGTCTGCCGGCCCTGCTGCTCTTACTTGCTGTCTGGCAGCGCGTAGGCAATCACATAATCCCCGCGATCCGGCGACTGGCGTGCGCCACCGGCAGAGATCAGGATGTACTGCTTGCCATTTTTGGGCGAGACATAGCTGATCGGGCCACCCTGGCTGCCGACCGGCAGGCGCGCTTTCCACACCTCTTTACCGGTTGAGCTGTCAAAGGCGCGCAGGTAGTAGTCCTGGGTACCGGCGATAAACACCAGTCCGCCCTGCGTTGCCAGCGTACCGCCCAGCGTTGGCATGCCTACCGGCATCTGCGCGTGCATTTTGATACCAAACGGGCCGGTATCCTGCACGGTACCCACCGGCACCTGCCAGACGATCTGGCGCGTTTTCATGTCGATGGCTGACAGCGTACCAAAAGGCGGGGCCTGGCACGGAATGCCGAGCGGCGACATAAAGCGGTTTTTGTTCACCGCATATGGCGTGCCCTTAAGCGGTACGGCACCCATACCGGTGTTCACCGACTCACCGCCGTTGCTGCCGCGGGCCACTTTGCTTGTGTCCTGCGGGATCATCTGCACCCACAGGCCGAGACGCATATCATTGACGAACATATACTGGTTGTTCGGATCAAATGAGATGCTGCCCCAGTTCAGACCACCCAGAGACCCCGGGAAGCTGAGCGACTTGTCCGTGTCCGGTACGGTGAACAGACCGTCATAGCGCATGCCTTTAAATGCGATACGGCACGCCAGCTGGTCAAACGGCGTCGCGCCCCACATATCGGATTCCGTCAGCGTCTGATTGCCGATATTGGGCATCTCAACCGAGTGCGGCTGGGTTTTGGTGTACTGCTCGTTCGGGATGTGGCCCTGCGGCATCGGCCGCTCTTCCACTTTGGTCAGCGGCTTGCCGGTCAGGCGGTCCAGCACCCAGATCATGCCGGTTTTTGCCCCGATGACCACCGCCGGTTTGGTGGTGCCATCCTTCATCGGGAAGTCGACCAGGCTTGGCTGCATCGGCAGGTCAAAGTCCCACAGGTCGTTGTGAACTGTCTGATAGACCCACTTCTGTTTACCGGTGGTGGCATCCAGCGCGAGGATTGATGCGCCGTAAGTGTGATCGAGTTTTGTGCGATTCGCGCCCCACAGATCCACTGACGAGCTGCCCATCGGCAGGAATACGGTGTTCATTGCCGGATCGTAGGAGAGCGGCGCCCAGGAGTTTGGCGTGCTGCGGGTATAATCCTGGCCCGGCATCAGTACCGCATTCGGATCGTCATTGCCCGGATCAAACGCCCAGCGCATTTTACCGCTGATCACATCAAAGCCGCGCAGTACGCCGCCTGGCATATCGGTCTGCACGTTATCCGCCACGCGACCGCCGACTACCACGGTGGTACCGGCAACCTGCGGAGCGGAGGTCAGCTGATAGAGCGGATCGGGCGCCTTGCCCAGCCCCTGCTTCAGATCAACCACACCGTTGTTGCCAAAGCTGGCGCAGAACTCACCGTTGTCGGCATTAATTGCGATAAGACGCGCATCGATGGTGTTCATCAGGATACGGCGCTGGCAGCTGTCGCCTGCGGCCAGTACCGGTGGCGGCACGGGCGTGGAGCCTGGCTGCGTGGGCTGCGTTACCGGTTTGGTGGCGTCAAAATAGGCCAGACCGCGGCAGCGGTTCCACACTTCCGCCTGCGCATTGATTTCACGCTTCCAGATCTGCTTACCGCTGTCCGCTTCCACTGCAATCACATTGTTATGCGGCGTGCAGATATAGAGCGTGTTGCCTACCTGCAGCGGCGTCTGCTGATCTTCAGCGCCATTGCCGGTCGGACTGAGCGGCGTGTCACCGGTATGGAAGGTCCAGGCAACCTGCAGTTCCTTAACGTTGTCACGCGTGATCTGGTCAATCGCCGCAAAGCGATCGCCCTCCGGCGTGCGGCCGTAGCTGCTCCAGTCCTGCTGCGGTTTGCTTTTATCTGCCGGGATCAGCGGCAGCTGTGAACCGGTAAAGGCCACGGTCGGATGCGGCTGAAACATCTGCACCACGGTGGCGACCATGCCAGCCGCAATCAGCGCTGACAGCGCATAAGAGAGCGTTGCCAGCGGCGCTTTGCCTTCGCTTTTACGCAGCGCAGGCCACGTCAGAAATGCAAACAGCATCAGGCCTGCCGGCACCATCAGCCGGGAAACCAGCGGCCAGAAGTGCCAGCCGGCATCCATCACCGCCCAGATCAGGGTACCGATAAACGCCAGCGCCAGCAGCGTTACCGCTGACGCTTTGCGCCGGATAAACTGGATCGCCGACGCGATCATAACGATACCGGCAATCAGAAAATATTTACTGCCATCCAGCGCCGCCAGTTTACCGCCGCCAATAGCGAAAAACAGGCCGATCGCCAGCAGCACCAGCCCGAACAGCACGGACCAGGCACTGAGTCCCCTGCCGGGGCGAGTGGAATGTTCTGCCTTCACACAAACTCTCCTGAAAAATACTGCATGCCGCCTGTCCGGCTCTGTCGCGGGACACTGCAGCACTTTATTTAATGACGGACTGCGAAGCAGCCCGCTACCACGCACTCATGCATGAGAACGCGGTATATCGGGGCGAGCTCACCATAAGGCGGCAGGATTGTACCAGATGGTACAATTAAAAGTGAACGATCATAACGCAGGGTTTACCGGCCAATAGCATTTTTGCTACATCTGCGGTGCTAAGCGGCTGTTAAATCACAGGCAAAAAAAAAGAGCCCGGCGGGCTCTTTTTTAGTTAACGCTTATTCTTCTTCAGGTGCGCCAGCAGACGCTTGCGCTTGCGCTGCTGCGTCGGCGTCAGCAGATTACGTTTGCCGGCATACGGGTTATCACCCTCTTTGAACTGAATACGGATTGGCGTACCCATCACGTTCAGCGAGCGGCGGAAGTAGTTCATCAGATAGCGCTTGTAGGAATCAGGCAGATCTTTTACCTGATTACCGTGAATGACCACGATAGGCGGGTTATAACCACCGGCGTGAGCGTATTTCAGCTTAACGCGACGGCCCCGTACCAGCGGCGGCTGATGATCTTCTGCTGCCATGTTCATAATGCGCGTCAGCATAGAGGTGTTGACGCGTTTGGTTGAGCAGTCGTACGCTTCCGTTACGGATTCAAACAGGTTACCTACGCCGCTGCCGTGCAGCGCCGAGATAAAGTGTACGCGGGCAAAATCGATAAAGCCGAGACGATAATCCAGCGTCTCTTTCACTTCATCTTTCACTTCCTGCGACAGACCATCCCATTTGTTTACAACGATCACCAGCGAGCGTCCGCTGTTGAGAATAAAGCCCAGCAGCGAGAGATCCTGGTCGGAAATACCGGCACGCGCGTCAATCACCAGCATCACGACGTTAGCATCTTCAATCGCCTGCAGGGTTTTAATCACCGAAAACTTCTCAACGGTATCGGTGATCTTGCCACGCTTGCGCACCCCGGCGGTGTCGATCAGGATATACTCCCGCTCGTCACGCTCCATCGGGATATAGATGCTGTCACGCGTCGTGCCCGGCATGTCATAGACCACTACGCGATCTTCACCAAGAATACGGTTAGTGAGCGTTGACTTACCTACGTTAGGACGGCCCACGATAGCCAGCTTAATCGGCAGGCCGGTCGGATCAAACGCCTCTTCCTCTTCAGCCTCTTCGCCATTCTCTTCTGCGGCTAACGCGGCCCAGTAGGCTTCGTTTTCATCCTCTTCGGTGACTTCCTGCGGGTCTGCCACGTCCATCCACGGCAGCAGCGCGGTTTCCAGCAGCGAGGTAACGCCGCGACCGTGCGACGCGGCAATCGGATGAATATCACCCAGACCAAGCGCGTAAAAGTCCAGCACGGCGGCATCGGCATCCAGGCCATCCGTTTTGTTTGCCACGAGGAACGTTGCTTTTTCACGGGAGCGCAGATGATTGGCGATCTGCTGATCTGCCGGCATCACGCCCGCGCGGGCATCCACCATAAACAGCACCACATCCGCTTCTTCAATCGCCAGCAGCGACTGTTCCGCCATGCGGTTTTCCACGCCCTCTTCGGTGCCATCAATACCGCCAGTATCGATAACAATAAATTCGCGCCCTTCCACTTCGGCGCGACCATATTTGCGATCGCGAGTCAGTCCAGGGAAATCGGCCACTAACGCATCACGGGTGCGCGTTAAGCGGTTAAACAGCGTGGATTTCCCCACATTGGGACGCCCAACCAGCGCGACCACAGGTACCATAACACTTGCCTCAGTTTAAAAATGAATCGCCCGAATGGCGTGAGTATAACGACATTTGTCGCCCGCTTCAGGCTTAAGGCGCCTAGAATATCACGCCTGATAAAAAACAGAACGGCTCCTGACGAATCAGGAGCCGCAATTGATGACGGAAGTCCTTTCCCGCACGCTTTGACCTTAACGGCTGATGGCGTAAACCTCGCCACCTTTCGCCTGAATCAGCAGCCTGTCACCGGCAACAACCGGCTCGGTCTGGAAACCGTCGCTGTCCAGCTTCTGCTGCGCCACAAAGCGGCCATCCAGCGTGTTGATCCAGTGTACGTAACCTTCGCTGTCTGCCACCACCAGATAACCGTTGAACAGCACCGGCGCCGTCAGGTTACGGTGCAGCAGATCGCTCTGACGCCACAGCGCCACGCCGCCATCGGCATTAAGCGCAATTACGCGATCGTCCTGATCCACCAGGTAGATGCGTCCGGCATCGACAATCAGATCTTTGACGCCGCCGATTTCGCGCTTCCACATGATCTGACCGGAGCGCAGGTCGAGCGCGGTCAGGTTGCCGTTGTACGCCAGCGCATAGACCACACCGTTCACGATAACCGGCGTAGTGTCGACATCATTCAGACGATCGATTTCCGTCGCACCGCTTGGCTGTGAAATGCGCTGCTGCCAGATCAGCTGACCCTGGTTCAGGATCACCGCGCTGACGCGACCATTATCACCGCCAACGATAGCGCCGCCAAAGGCGACCGCAGGCGCAGACTCGCCGCGCAGCGAGAGCGCCGGCATATCGAGGTTAACGGTCCATTTTACCGCACCGCTGCTCTGGTCCAGACCCTGCAGCATACCGTTACTGGTGTGAACCAGTACCAGGCCATCGCTGACCACCGGACGGGAGAGCGCTTCACCGGCGACTTTGGTCTGCCACGCCAGCGAGCCGTCGCTGCTGTTGAGTGCAAATACCTGCCCGCGCTCGCTGCCAATATAGATCCGATCGCCGCTGGCGGTGACGCCGCCGGAGAGCAGCGCAGAGATGTTTTTCGAGAAGAAACCAGTCTTCTCAGAGAGATCGACTTTCCACTTCTCTTTACCGTTGCTGGCATCCAGCGCCTTTACCACGCCAAAACGGTCGGCAGCGTAAACGGTGCCGTCCAGCCATGCCGGATGCAGGTTGGAGTAGAAATCGCCAATGCCGTCGCCTACTGACGTGCTCCAGACAGTTTCCGGCGTGAACTGATTTTCCACTTTCGGCAGCGGAGCCATCTTCACTACATCTTCTTCGCCGCTGAATAGCGAGCAACCGCTGAGCAGAGTGACGGAAATCAGCCCTGGCAGCAGGTATTTACGTAATTCCATGTGCGCTCTCTTGTCTGGCTTAACTTAAGTTATCTATTTTCATCTGCAGCATCTGCTTCAGTGCCGGAGAAGCCTGCGAACCTGCGCCTTTACTCCAGGCATCGCGCGCGCCCTGCTTGTCGCCTTTGCTCAGCAGCGCTTCACCGCGAATATCGGCCACGATAGCGCTCCAGCCGTCACCCTTGACGTTATCCAGGGTTGTCAGGGCGGCATCAGCCTGCTTCTGCTGCAGCTGAATACGCGCCAGACGCAGATTAATAACCGCCTGCAGATTGGCATCTTTGGTGTCGCTCAACCCTTTCTGCAGCAGCGCAATCGCTTTATCAAGCTGGCTGGTCTCAACGTACTGTTTCGCCAGGTCCAGCGCGGCCAGCGCACCATAGGTATTGCTGTTTTCGCTGGCGAAGCTGGCAACAGCCTCCAGGCTTTCGGGTTTATCTGCCTGCATCACGCTGGTGAGCTGCTGATACTGCGCTGACACGGCTTTACCGGCGTTGTCCTGCTGTGAGCTCCAGTAGCGCCAGCCGCCCAGCGCCGCAATCCCTACTACCACGCCAATCGCCAGCGCTTTGCCGTTATCGGCAAAAAAGCGACGCAGCGCATCAACCTGTTCATTCTCGTTGCTGTAAACTTCCACGCAATCCCTCTCCTTAAAATGGCTGTTGCCGCGTGCTGCTTACTGCAGCAGCGTCTGCAACGTCGCAGCGGCGTCCTGCTGAGCCAGCGTCTGCTGGTCGCCGGTGCGCAGATCTTTAATCACCACCTGACCCGCTTTCACTTCATCCTCACCGAGCACCAGCGCAATGCGTGCGCCCCATTTATCTGCACGGGCAAACTGCTTCTTAAAGTTGCCGCCGCCGAAGTTGGTCATCAGCTTCAGCGCCGGGTTCGCATCACGCAGCGTTTCCGCCAGCTGCATAGCCGCAGACTGAACGCCCTGCCCTGAAGCGATAACATAGACATCGACAACCCGCGTCGGTTCAAATTCAGGATTCACCGCCTGCACCAGCAGCACCAGCCGCTCCAGGCCCATGGCAAATCCTACCGCTGGCGTGGCACGTCCGCCCAGCTGTTCGACCAGGCCATCATAACGCCCGCCGCCGCATACGGTACCCTGCGAGCCGAGGCTGCTGGTGACCCACTCAAAAACAGTGCGGTTGTAGTAGTCGAGACCACGAACCAGACGCTGGTTAATGCGATAGCGAATACCGGCATCATCCAGCAGCGCGCAGAGCCCGGTGAAATGGGCACGCGACTCTTCATCAAGAAACTCACCCAGCGTTGGCGCATCATTCAGCAGCGCCTGAATCTCCGGGTTTTTGCTGTCCAGCACGCGCAGCGGATTGGTGTACATACGGCGTTTGCAATCGTCGTCCAGCACATCCTGATGCTGCTCCAGAAACGCCACCAGCGCACTGCGATAGTCTGCACGCGCCGCCAGAGAGCCGATGGAGTTCAGCTCCAGTTCAACGTGATCGGCGATGCCCAGCGCTTTCCACCAGCGAGCGGTCATCATGATCAGCTCAGCATCAACATCCGGTCCCTGCAGGCCAAATACTTCGACGCCCATCTGATGAAACTGGCGATAGCGCCCTTTCTGCGGACGCTCATAGCGAAACATCGGTCCGACATACCAGAGGCGCTGCTCCTGGTTATAGAGCAGGCCATGTTCAATGCCGGCACGCACGCAGCCCGCAGTGCCTTCCGGACGCAGCGTCAGGCTCTCGCCGTTGCGATCTTCAAAGGTGTACATCTCTTTTTCAACCACATCGGTGACTTCACCAATGGCGCGGCTGAACAGTGGGGTATGCTCGACGATTGGCAGACGGATTTCACTGTAGCCATAGCTGGCCAGCACCTGCTTCAGGGTGCCCTCGATACGCTGCCAGATTGCGGTATCGGCTGGCAGGAAGTCGTTCATCCCGCGAATCGCTTGAATATTCTTCGCCACGTTAAAATCTCTTAATACAAAAAAACCTGTCCGGCATCATACCTTATGAGGATGAAACCGCACAGGTTCATTCATAAACTGGTACGCGCCGGGCGCGTACCGCCTGATTATTTTTCCAGCTGCTGCACGCTGATGCGGCGGCTCTCATCCAGCATGGATGCCTTGGCCCGAATGCGCGCTTCCAGCTGATCGATCATGTCATCGTTGTCGAGACGATCGCGCTGACGAACGCCATCTTCATAGAAACCGCTTTTCTTGCTGCCACCGGTGACGCCCAGCGTCGACACGGTCGCTTCGCCCGGACCGTTGACCACGCAGCCAATAATGGAGACGTCCATCGGCGTAATAATATCTTCCAGCCGTTCTTCCAGTGCGTTTACGGTACCGATCACGTCAAACTCCTGACGTGAACAGGTCGGACAGGCGATAAAGTTGATCCCGCGCGCACGGATACGCAGCGATTTCAGGATGTCGTAGCCAACCTTCACCTCTTCTACCGGATCGGCCGCGAGTGAAATACGCAGCGTGTCACCGATACCTTCTGCCAGCAGCAGACCGAGGCCGATGGCCGATTTCACCGCGCCGGCACGCGCGCCGCCCGCTTCGGTGATCCCGAGATGCAGTGGCTGATCAATCGCTTTCGCCAGCAGGCGGTAAGACTCTACGGCCAGAAATACGTCAGAGGCTTTAACGCTGACTTTGAACTGATCAAAGTTCAGGCGATCAAGATGATCGACATGGCGCATAGCGGATTCCAGCAGCGCCTGCGGCGTGGGTTCGCCATACTTTTCCTGCAGATCTTTCTCCAGCGAACCGGCATTCACCCCGATACGAATCGGGATGTTATAGTGGCGAGCGCAGTCCACTACCTGACGAATACGTTCGTTGTTGCCGATGTTGCCCGGATTGATACGCAGGCAGTCGACGCCATATTCTGCCACTTTGAGGGCGATACGGTAGTCAAAGTGAATATCCGCTACCAGCGGCACGTTGACCTGTTGCTTAATCAGTTTAAAGGCTTCCGCCGCGTCCATGGTTGGCACCGAGACGCGTACGATATCCACACCCACACGCTCCAGCGCGCGGATCTGGTTAACCGTGGCTTCCACGTCGGTGGTGCGGGTGTTGGTCATGGACTGAACGGCGATGGGTGCACCATCGCCGACTGGCACCTTGCCGACGTAAATACGCGTTGATTTGCGACGGATAATGGGTGCTTCGTTATGCATATTTTCTCTCCACAATTCCCCGGAAAGCGCGCTGCGCGTTATTGCGCACCCAGCGTCAGACGGGCAACCTGGTTATTACGGATAAAACGACTTAAATCAACGGGCTGATTCTGATATTGCACGTCAACCGCGCGCGGTGCGCCAATTTTCAGACGATACGGAGGTGTGCCGGAGAGGCTGAGCTTGCCGCCGCTGCGCTGTATCCCGCTGAACAGTTTCTTGCCGGTTGCATCGCTGACTTCCAGCCAGCAGTCGGCTTTGAAATTCATGACGACAGCATTGGGATCGCCTGCGGGCTGGCTGACAGCAGCATTCGCCGTTGGCATGCTGCCGGCCGCAACGCTGTTGGCCGGTGCCGGCGAGGTGGCCGCTGGCGGCGTGTTATCAACCGGCGCCTGCGACGGAGACACCACCGCGTTGTCGCCCGCGGCGGCAGAAGAGGCCGCCGGCGCGCTAGCGCTGTTATCCGCGCTGCCTGCGGTGCTGCTGCTCTGGGACGTCACTGCCCCTGCCCCGTTATCAACCGGCGTGCCCGCGGCATTGGTGTCGCTGTCACTCATGCTATCCGTGCTGGTATCGCCCAGCGGGATAGACTGACCGCTGTCGCTGCTGCCGTTCTGATCGGCCATCGAGACCAGATCGTCCTGTGAGGCCTTATGATTCTGCCACCACCAGGCGCCGGTCAGGCCGATAACAACAAACGCCACCAGCCAGGTAAAGATCATCAGCCAGCCATCGCGCTTTTTGCGGCGCTTGCCCAGCGAGAAGCTCTGCATCGGCGCAATTTTAGCTGCGCGCACCGGTGCCTGCTTCGCCATCATCGGCAGCAGATCGTCTTCCGGTACATGAACCAGACGGGCATAGGAACGAATGTAACCGCGCAGAAAAGTCGACGCGAGATCGGCCGGCGACTTATCCTCTTCAATGTCCCGCACGGTGGAAAGTTTCAGGCACAGGCGCTCAGCGACGTTTTGCTGCGTCAGCCCCATCTGCTCACGGGCCAGACGCAGGCGTTCACCTGTGGAATGTACTGCAGAGTTTTCTTGAGTGGCTTCAGTATTCATTAGCTAAATAACGCTGGTACTGTATCGATTGTGGAAAACTTCGCGCCAACCGGTCGCCATAACGTGTAACGTCAGCAGCGTTTCCCTGTTGCGCGGCGAAACGTATCTGTAACCACAGGCTCTCTGCCGTTGCGGGCAGACGCTGATGGTAGAGTTCTAAAAGCACGGAAAGCCTGTTTCCTGCCGGCTGCATCAGCTGCCGTTCACCCTCCTCCAGCAGCCAGTTTCCCTGCTCAGGTGCGGTTTTCAGCGCCTGCAGCAGCAGTTTGCGCCCGGCGGCCTCATTGCCCGCCTGCAGATAACAATAGCCTGAAATCAGAAGGACATCCTGACGGGCATCGCTCTCTGGTGCCGCATTTGCCAGCTTAAACTGTTGATGCGCTTCGCCATACTGCCCTAATCCGCAGAGAAACGCACCGTAATTGTTAGCGACATAACCATTAGCGGGCGCTAACTGTTGTGCCCGCTGGTAGTACCGGCGTGTCTGTACACTATTCTGCTGCGCCTGAGCGACCCGCGCCAGCGCCAGGGGCACACGATAATCTTCAGGAGCAACGCGCTGCGCCTGCAGCAGATTGCGTTCAGCAGCGGCTAGATTGTTCGCTGCCAGATAGTGCAGTCCCAGCTGCAGACGAATATCTGCTGCGCGATGCGATGGCGAGCCAGTGACACACCCGGTTACAACAAAGCCAGCCACCACGGCGATCCCTAATCCTTTTAACATAGCGCTCTCCCTGCGAATAAACCGGGAGAGTGCCATGCATTACGCCCGCAGCGAATCTGCGGGCGTGCGGTTTCAGATCGCCTTCACAGAGATAGCGTCACCTGCCATCTTTTTACGCAGCGTACGCTTGGTACGGTCGATCACATCGCCCGCCAGCTGACCGCAGGCAGCATCAATGTCATCACCACGGGTTTTACGCACAATGGTGGTAAAGCCATAATCCATCAGCACTTTGGAGAAGCGATCGATACGGCTGTTGGAGCTGCGGCCATACGGTGCGCCCGGGAAGGGGTTCCATGGGATCAGGTTGATTTTGCAGGGTGTCTCCTTCAGCAGCGCTGCCAGCTCATGCGCATTGTCAGTGCTGTCATTGATATGATCCAGCATCACATACTCAATGGTCACGCGGCCCTGATTCGCATTCGATTTGCCGATATAGCGCTTCACCGCGGCCAGGAAGGTTTCAATGTTGTACTTTTTGTTGATCGGCACGATCTCATCACGGATCGTATCGTTTGGAGCGTGCAGCGAGATCGCCAGCGCCACGTCGATCATATCGCCAAGCTTATCCAGCGCGGGTACAACGCCTGAAGTTGAGAGCGTGACGCGACGTTTGGAGAGGCCAAAGCCAAAATCATCCAGCATAATATCCATCGCCGGCACGACGTTGTTCAGGTTGAGCAGCGGCTCACCCATGCCCATCATTACCACGTTGGTGATGGGACGCTGGCCGGTCACTTTCGCGGCGCCAATAATTTTGGCCGCGCGCCACACCTGACCAATAATTTCGGAAACGCGCAGGTTGCGGTTAAAACCCTGCTGCGCCGTGGAGCAGAATTTGCACTCCAGCGCACAGCCCACCTGAGAGGAGACGCATAGCGTGGCGCGCTCCGCTTCCGGAATATAGACCGTCTCCACCAGCTGATCGCCTACGCGAATCGCCCATTTAATGGTGCCGTCGCTGGAGCGCATCTCTTCCGCTACTTCCGGCGCGCGGATCTCTGCGCGCTGCATCAGCTTGCCGCGCAGCACTTTGTTGATATCCGTCATCTGCTCGAAATCGTCGCAGCAGTAGTGGTAAATCCACTTCATGACCTGATCGGCACGGAACGGCTTCTCGCCCATTTCGATAAAAAATTCGCGCATCTGCTGGCGGTTCAGATCAAGCAGATTAATTTTTTCGTTTTTAGGAGAAACCACGGCGGGAGACGCGGCAGCTGGCGTCACAATCTGTTCGGACATAATAATCTCTGGCCTCGTTGTTACACGTTACGGCTCTGGTTAGGAAAGAAGAAAAAACAGCGCCCCGGCTGAGCCAGGCTCAACAGGGGCGCATTATTGTACTATAACTGCAGCACGATGCCAGGGTAACCGTTTTACGCCGAGGTAAAAGGTGTAAACTCCCCTGTCCGCTTCAGCTGCAATGCACTTAGCGGGTGCGCGCGCAGACTTCGTTTTCAGCGAAGAAGTAAGCGATTTCACGGGCAGCAGACTCTGCAGAGTCAGAACCGTGGGTCGCGTTTTCGGTGAAGCTGTCTGCGTAATCTGCACGCAGGGTGCCTGCCAGTGCGTTGTCCGGGTTGGTCGCACCCATCAGGTCACGGTGACGCTGAACGGCATTTTCGCCTTCCAGAACAGAAACCACTACCGGGCCAGAGGTCATGAACTCAACCAGACCATCAAAGAATGGACGGCCTTTGTGCTCAGCATAGAAGCCTTCAGCCTGCTCTTTGGTCAGGTGCAGCATTTTTGCGCCAACGATTTTGAAGCCCGCGCTCTCAAAACGGTTGTAGATAGCACCGATAACGTTCTTAGCAACGGCGTTTGGTTTGATGATGGAGAAAGTACGTTCGATTGCCATGATTACCTCTGAATTAGCATCCTGAATAAACCGGGAACCCTCTCCCGGTAAGAAAAACGCGCCGATTATAGGGAGATCGACGCGTGTTGCCTATGAGTGATTGGTGGAATTATTGAAAATAATTACTTTTTGCTGGTGCAGGCCGCACAGTAATGCGCCGGTCTGGCGTTCTGCCGCGGTTTAGCCGCGTGTGCCACAGACCCGACACAGGCAGCAGACTATGTGGCGTAATTTCATCCTGAGGTGCTCACTTTCGCCATTACGGGCTTGAGATAGCCTGCACATTCCCGGAGACTGGCTTTTTCCCCGATAAGAGAGAAGATGGCAATGACGGCTCCCCTGTTTGTATCTGCTGAGTGGCTGCATGAGCACTGCGATGATGAAGAAGTCCAGGTGCTGGATGCGCGTATGGTTCCGCCGGGTCAGGATGCAGTGCGCGATATCACCGCAGAGTATCTGGCCAGTCACCTGCCGCAGGCAGCTTTCTTTAATATTGAAGCGCTTTCCGATCACACCAGCCCTTACCCGCATATGATGCCCCGTCCTGAAAGTTTTGCCGTCGCAATGCGCGAACTGGGCGTGGTGCAGGATAAGCACCTGATTGTGTATGACGAGGGTAACCTCTTCTCTGCCCCACGCGCCTGGTGGATGCTGCGTACTTTTGGTTGCGAACGGGTTTCCATTCTGGCAGGCGGCCTGCAGGGCTGGAAAGCCGCAGGTTTCGCTACGGCAGAGGGTCCGGTAACGCTGCCGGAAGGAGACTTTACGGCACACATGGACAGCAGCCAGGTGAAACGACTGAACGATGTGCTGCTGCTCAGCCATGAGGGAGGCGCGCAGATTGTAGACGCACGCGCGGCAAACCGCTTTAACGCTGAGGTAGATGAGCCGCGTCCCGGCCTGCTGCGCGGACATATTCCGCACAGCCTTAATCTGCCGTGGAACAGTCTGGTGGAAAACGGCGCGCTGAAACCCGATGCTGAACTGCGCCAGCAGTTTGCTCAGGCAGGAGTGGCGCTGGACCGGCCCATTGTTGCCAGCTGCGGCTCGGGCGTAACGGCGGTAGTCCTGATTCTGGCACTGACGGCGCTGGGCGTGCGTGATGCAACGCTGTATGACGGTTCCTGGGGTGAATGGGGCAGCCGCGACGATTTACCGATCGAAAAATAGTCACCTGCCCGAAGCCAGGGCGCCATGAATGGCGCCCCTGTGGGGGATTTCGCACCTGATGCGTACTGCGTACCCGCCTGAAACCAGGGCGCCATGAATGGCGCCCCTACAGAAGATTTTGCACCCATCCCCGTAGGGGGCGCATTAATGCGCCCCGTGTTACGTGTGATTTCAGAGCCATACGCATTAATGCGCCCCGTGTTACGTGTGATTTCAGAGCCATACGCATTAATGCGCCCCGTATGACGTGCGGCACGGGAGCCATACGCATCAGCATGCGATGGTTAAATGATGCGCTGGCTGCCTTTGAAATCACGCAAAAAGCTGCCCCAGCGCCGCTCATAGAACGGGGTGATATGTGCGGTAAAAAAGTGGCTGACGCCCTGCTGTCCGGCATCCACTTCACAGATATCAATGGGCGCATCATCAGCCAGCGTATCGGTTGCCACGCTGCCTGCTGCCTGAATTATCTCATCAATATCACTGTCAGCTTCAATACCAATCAGCAGATTGGGCGCCTCCGTCATGCTTTCCCGCAGGCTGGCAATATAGGCGCGGCGCACCTGCTTATATTTAGCAAACAGCCGGGTCAGGGAGTCGATCATCTGTGCCGGCGGTTCAGCCACCTCAGATAACAGCAGCGCATGACCGCCCTCCAGCACGGTTTGCTGGCTCAGCGCACTCCCCTCTTCACCCAGCAGATGCGCGATCTCACCAGGGGTAAACTCTTTACCGGCTGGTAATTTCGGGTTCAGAAACAGCGTTTCACCCAGCGTCATCTCAAACAGCGTACGCGCCGGCAGCCGCAGCCACGGCTGCTCATCCGCTATCGCCTCGCGCATCGCCGCCTCAGAGCTGAAGAACGGGATCACGCTGCCGCCTCCCTCTTTCTCCCAGTGCTGTAACTCGACGGGCGAAGTCGCATTAAACTGTTCAGCCGGGCTTTCACCTGGCACCCAGACATCCGCAGCCAGCAGCAGCTGAAAAAACTCCGGGCGATGCGCCGGCTCGGTGGCGGCCAGCTTCAGCACCTCTTCAAGACGATTACTCATGCGTGTTTCATTCCAAAAAAGCGGGCAGGAGAGAGCCTGCCCGGGGCGGGATTATTTCAGTAACAGGTTGGCAAGCGTGCGCACGCCGAGTCCGGTTGCGCCCGCTGACCACTGATCCACCGCGCTTTTGCGATAGGTTGCGGAGCAGTCGATATGCAGCCAGCCTTGCTGATATTTTTCAACAAACCATGAGAGGAACGCTGCCGCGCTGCTGGCACCGGCGGCGTGAGCCGGGCTGGCGATGTTGTTGAGATCGGCAAAATTTGACGGCAGATGGCTGCGGTGGAACTCCGCCAGCGGCAGACGCCAGAACGCCTCGTTTTCGCCAGTGGCGCTGCCCAGCAGCGACTCAGCCAGTACGTCATCGAAGGTAAACAGCGCGTGATAGTCGTTGCCGAGTGCCGTTTTGGCGGCGCCGGTCAGCGTGGCAGCATCAATCAGCAGTTCCGGCTGCTGCGCACTGGCGTCAATCAGGCCATCTGCCAGCACCAGACGCCCTTCGGCATCGGTATTCATCACTTCAACGGTTTTACCATTGCGATAGCGGATAATGTCGCCGAGACGAAACGCATTGCCGCTGACCATATTATCGGCGCAGCAGAGATAGAGTTTTACGCGCTTCGTCAGCCCGCGGGCAATCGCCAGCGCCAGTGCGCCGGTAACGGTCGCTGCACCGCCCATATCGGACTTCATGGAGTCCATAAAGGCGCTCTGCTTCAGGCTGTAGCCGCCGGTATCAAAGGTGATCCCTTTACCGACCAGACAGGCGTAAACCGGCGCATCTGCGTCACCGGTCGGGTTAAAGTCAAGCGTCAGCAGCACCGGCGCGCGCGATGAGCCGCGGCCTACGGTGTGGATCCCGCTGTACCCCTGCTCACGCAGATCTTCACCTTTGGTAATGCGATAGCTGACGGCATCGCCGCCTGCTTCTCTGATCAGATCGATAGCGCTGTGCGCCAGCTGCTCCGGACTCAGGTCTTCCGCGGGCAGGTTAATGGTATCGCGCACCCAGTCTACAATCTGCAAGCGCCGATCGAACTCAGCACGATCGTTCTCGCTGAGCGGCGGCCATTCAACCTGACGCTTTCCTTTCGGGCTGCGATAGCCCTGCCAGAATGCCCAGCACTTCTCCAGATCCCAGTCGTCACCGCACAACGCGACGTGGCGGATCCCCTGGCTGTCGAGCTTGCGCGCCGCACGCTGAATCGTCAGCAGAGCATCGGTGCCCGTGAGGTGCAGCGTCATACCACTCTCAGTGCTGCTTAGCAGCGCTTTTTCGCCCCAGCGCGCATCAGCGGGCTGAGCGCTAAGCGTAATATTCATCGGTTGTGTTGTCATCGCGTCGCTCCGTTTACGTTTGGTCTCATTTCCGCGCCAGACCGGCGCAGAGTGGCATGGATCAGCGGGCCGCTGCCGGGGCAACGGCCTGCATCCGGCTGACAGCTTTATTGACCAGCGCAATGGCGTAGTCAATCTCCTCCTGCGTGGTGAAGCGTCCGAGCGAAAAGCGCAGCGAACTGTAGGCCAGTTCCGGCTCAACGCCCATGGCGCGCAGCACGTACGAAGGTTCCAGGCTCGCCGAGGTGCAGGCAGAGCCGGACGAAAGCGCCAGATCTTTCAGCGCCATAATCAGCGTTTCACCCTCAACCTGCGCAAAGCTGATGTTGAGGATGTTTGGCGCGCTGTGCGCCAGTGTACCGTTGAGCTGTACGCCGCTCAGCTGGCTGCTGATGCCCTGCCAGAGTCGCTGACGCAGCGTGGCGAGTCGCGCCATCTCCTCAGCCATCACCTCGCCTGCCAGCGCATAGGCTTCACCCATGCCGACAATCTGATGTACCGGCAGCGTGCCGGAACGCATACCGCGCTCATGTCCGCCGCCGTGCATCTGCGCATCAATTTTTACCTGCGGATTACGGCGCACCCAGAGGGCACCGATGCCTTTGGGTCCGTAGAGCTTATGCGCCGAAAACGACATCAGATCTACCGGCAGCGTACTGACGTCAAGCGCCAGCTTGCCCACACTCTGCGTGGCATCGACGTGGAACAGAATGTCACGTGCGTGACAGAGCGCGCCCAGCGCCGCAATATCCTGAATGACGCCCGTCTCATTGTTGACGTGCATCAGCGACACCAGCACGGTATCGTCGCGCAGCGCGGCAGCCAGCATAGCCGGTGTGACAATGCCGTCACTGCCGGGCGTCAGCCAGGTAATGTCAAACCCTTCGCGGGCCAGCTGCTGGCAGCTATCGAGTACCGCTTTATGTTCTGTCTGGCTGGTAATGATATGCCGTCCGCGCGCCTGACGGGCGTGTGCTGCCCCTTTAATGGCCAGGTTGTCCGCTTCGGTTGCCCCGGAAGTAAAGACAATTTCACGCGGGTCGGCGTTAACCAGCGCCGCAACCTGATTGCGGGCAACATCCACGGCCTCTTCGGCCTGCCAGCCAAAACGGTGGGAACGGGATGCAGGGTTACCGAAGGTGCCATCCAGCGTCAGACACTGCATCATTCTGCTGGCGACCCGTGGATCCACAGGCGTAGTCGCTGCGTAATCCAGGTAGATCGGTAATTTCATGGCGCTGTAACTCCGTAAAATAAAACACAGGTCTTTATAGCATGATTCAGCCTGCGGAGAGTAAACCGGTCATGCGGCCGGTAGCAGAAGCGCTAACAGCACAAAGCCCCGGGGGCTTAATCGCTAAGCGCCCGGGGCTTTGTAAAAAGTCAGTTTTCAGTCAGGCAATGCGATTGCGATCAGGCACGCAGATTAACGTTGATGGTTTCCTGCACGCGATGCTGCTGAAAACGACGGTTATCCACGCTGTTCTGACGGTCAGCAACATCCAGGATTTCCTGATTATTCACCAGCTCAGCCAGCGAGATATTATTCAGGAAATCGCTGATGCGCTCGCTGAGATCGCGCCACAGCACGTGAGTCAGGCAGCGTTCACCACCCTGACAGCCCTCTTTGCCCTGACATTTCGTGGCATCCACCGACTCATCCACCGCGGTGATCACTGCACCTACTGCGATCGCACTGGCCTCTTTGCCCAGCAGATAACCGCCACCCGGGCCGCGCACGCTGGCGACCAGGCCATGCTTACGCAGACGTGAAAACAGCTGTTCCAGATAGGAGAGTGATATCCCCTGACGCTCGGAAATATCCGCCAGCGGTACCGGTCCCTCGTGCGAATGCAGGGCCACGTCCAGCATAGCGGTAACGGCATAGCGTCCTTTGGATGTCAGTCTCATAGCGTAAAACCTCGTCGGCGTCCGCCCTTGCGCAGGCGGGTTATCAGTGGAATGTCAGTCAGCGCAGTCTGCCATTCCCGAGTATTTTGGTCAACTATTTAACCGAGTAATTTACTCAACTATTTAACCTGGCGTTTTACTCAACTATTACCCTTATCACCTTTGGGTTTTTCAAAGGAGGAGAGCATGCCGCGCAGAATATTCAGCTCATCGCGTTCCGGACGCGCACGCGTATAGAGGCGACGCAGCTTGCTCATCACCTGGCTCGGTGTGCCGGTACGGATAAAGCCGCTCTCCAGCATCATCTGTTCGATATGCTGATAAAAGCGTTCCAGATCGTCCACCAGCGGATAAGGTGAGGCTTCATATTCCGGCTGCGGGGCCGCTTTTTCCTGCGCATCCAGCCACGCCATACGGACTTCATACGCGATGATCTGCACCGCCATCGCCAGATTCAGCGAGCTGTACTCCGGGTTGGCCTGAATGGCTACGTGATAGTGACACTTCTGCAGCTCATCGTTGGTCAGTCCGACACGCTCACGACCAAACACCAGCGCGACCGGTGCCTGCTGCCCCTCCTCCACGCTCTTGATGCCGCACTCGCGTGAATTCAGCATTGGCCACGGCAGCGATCGTGAACGGGCGCTGGTGCCGACCACCAGACTGCAGCCGGCGATCGCCTCATCCAGCGTATCAACAATGCGGGCGTTGCCAATCACGTCGCTGGCACCCGCCGCCAGAGAAATCGCCTGCGAGTCAGGTTTAACCAGCGGATTCACCAGATAAAGGTTGCTTAACCCCATGGTTTTCATGGCGCGGGCAACAGAACCCATGTTGCCGGTGTGGGACGTTTCAACCAGTACAATTCGGATATTTTGCAGCATAATTATGAGCGGGTGAGAAAATGATGGCGCGCATCCTAACATAAATGCAGGACATTTGCTGAACACGCTGTTATACTCCGCGCCGTTTTCCCCGTTCTTTAACATCCAGCGAGAGATACCGATGCATCCGATGCTCAACATCGCCGTGCGCGCAGCGCGCAAGGCCGGAAATTTAATTGCCAAAAATTACGAAACCCCGGACGCTGTCGAAGCCAGCCAGAAAGGCAGCAACGACTTCGTTACGAATGTTGACCGCGACGCAGAACGCCTGATTATCGAAGTGATTCGTAAATCTTACCCACAACATACCATCATCACCGAAGAGAGCGGTGAGCTGGCGGGTGAGGATCAGGACATTCAATGGGTAATCGATCCGCTGGATGGCACCACCAACTTCATCAAACGTCTGCCACACTTCTCCGTCTCTATTGCCGTGCGCATTAAAGGCCGTACTGAAGTGGCCGTGGTTTACGATCCAATGCGTAATGAACTCTTCACTGCCGTACGCGGTCAGGGTGCACAGCTGAATGGCTATCGTCTGCGCGGCAGCAACGCCCGCGATCTGGATGGCACTATCCTGGCAACCGGCTTCCCGTTCAAGGTCAAGCAGCACGCTACGCCGTATATCAACATTGTTGGCAAACTGTTTACCCAGTGCGCAGACTTCCGTCGCAGCGGTTCAGCGGCGCTGGATCTGGCTTATGTGGCAGCAGGCCGCGTAGATGGTTATTTTGAGATTGGCCTGAAGCCATGGGATTTTGCCGCGGGCGAACTGCTGGTACGTGAGGCTGGCGGTCTCGTTACCGACTTCACCGGCAACCACGGTTACCTGCACTCAGGTAATCTTGTAGCCGGTAACCCGCGCGTTGTGAAAGCCATGCTGGCTAACATGCGCGAAGAGCTGAGCGAAGCGCTGAAGCGCTAAGCAAAAAAAAGGCGGCCCACGGGCCGCCTTTTTTGAAGGTACGGATTAACGACGTTCGTGCGTTAACACCTGACGTGGCTGAGTGCGGCGACCCACACCACCCAGAATCGCGGCCAGTACGGCTTCGATAATCAGCATGATGAAGGTAAACCAGCTTGCTTTCGCTGTAGCAGCGGCAGCCTGTTCTGCAGCTTCACGCGCTTTTTGCTCCGCTTCCTGCTTCAGCTGCTGATACTTCTGCATTGCCTGCTGATAGCTCTGCTCTGCCTGGTTAACAATCTGCTCTGCTTCCTGATCGCTCTTACCGGTACGCGCTTTGATGATATTTTTCAGCGCATCGCGATCAGCAGCCTGCAGCGTATCAGAATGACGGCTCAGCACACCTTTAAACCAGTTGCTCAGATCGGCATCCGCATTCTGCGGATTTTGTGCCGTATTTTTTGCCTGATTTTCAGCGTTGTTTGCTTCGCTATTTGCATCCTGCTGCAGATTTTCTGGCTGTAATTCCTGCTTGCCGGTCTGGCGCAGCGTGGTTTCCAGCTCATTCTGCAGATCGTCGAGGTTAATATTATTTTCCTGCAGTTTCTCTTTCGCCATATTGGTTAGCGAAGGCGCAACAGAAGAAATACCATTACCCAGTGCGTTTACACCTGAACCCAGAATATTAAAGGCGCCGCCAATAATACCGCTCGCCAGTGAAAAGGCCAGCCACAGAGTAATAAGCGTGCTGACACCAAACATCAGTAAACCATGCAGTGCACCTTCACGCTGTGCCAGACGGCCGGCGATATAGCTACCTACCGCCATTGCAATCAGCATGCTGGCACCGGTCCAGATCAGTGCGCCCGTGCCAAGATGCTCCAGAGGATTCTGCTCCTGCTGCGGATCAATGGTCGTGGCACCAATTGCCGTTCCTAATACTCCCAGTAATATATGAACAATAAGCGCAGCAATAACCCCTGCAAATATTGCACTCCAGGAAATGCGCTTTAACGGCAGGCCCGTATGTGTATCGGTCACGGTATCCGTGATGCCATTATGAGTCCGGATTTCAGGCATGGTATTTTCCTCGCAAAAACGACGACTGATAAAAGTTTATTTTAAAAAAGTAAATTCTCAGCTGATGTCATTTAGCGTAGACAGAGAATGCTAATTACACCAGCGCCGGGCAGCAGGATATTTTTCTCAGACAGAAGAAGCGTAAACATCCGGGCGATTACACGCGTCCGGATGTTTATTATGGAGCACGTTAAAAAGGTCGCAGGCCGCCGCCGGCAGCGGGTAGTGCACTCTGCCACAAAAGCAGTCCGGCCAGAATCAGTGCGATGGCGCCCAGTAACATCAATAGCGCTATCAGGATGGCGGTTCGTTTTTGATCCGATGCTGACCGGCTCACCCTGGCGGCCAGCAGGCGTGAACGCTGAACCACAATGCCCAGCAGCGAGACCGTCAGTGCGGTACCCAGCGCCATCGCCAGCGCGGCGGCCACGCCCCACAGATAGACATTAATCACTTTCGCGAATAACAGCATCATCAGCGCTCCGGAACAGGGGCGCAGCCCCATTGAGAGCACCAGCAGCAGCTGCGTCCTGACGTCCACCGCCTGTGCCAGCTGACGCGCATCCGGCACATGCGCATGACCACACGCGCAACCTGCCTCATGCTGATGCTGCGGATGTACCGCGTGGATCTGCCCGCCTGCTGCCGGACGCAGGGCTGACCGCAGCGATTGCACGGCACGCCAGCCCAGCCACCCACCCAGCGCTATCACCAGCAGATAACTCCCTTTTTCCAGCCAGTAGCTGCTGAGATGAAGCTGGCGCGATGAGGTCTGCAGTACCACCAGCATCAGCGTGACCAGAGCGACCGCCACACCGCCCTGCAGCAGTGCAGCCAGCAGAGTCAGCCGGATGCTGGTGCGTAACTGTGTCGGGTGCGTCGCTAAAAAAGTGGCGATCACCACTTTACCGTGTCCCGGCCCCAGCGCGTGCAGCACGCCATACGCCAGGCTCAGCAGCAATAATGTTAGCCCTGCCTGATGTGGCTGTGCCGCCACCTGCTGCAGCAGCTGTGTCATTGCCTGATTAAGCACTTTTTGCCAGAGTACACTCTGCAGCAGGATCTGCGGCCAGGCGTGCCAGAGCAGCATCGCGACCAGCAGCAGCATTACGGCGGCGGGCAGCGGCCAGCGACGCCGGACTGAAAGCGAGGTATTCAGCGACATATCAGCGTCACCGTCTGAGCAAACTGTCGGCCCAGATCCATCTCTTCCGGCGGCGCGTCAGCTTTATCCAGCGAGAGCGCATACTGCTGCAGCGAAGCATCCGGCTGGGGTGTAGTCAGTGCCAGCTGGCAGTGCGCCTTTACATTCTCATCCATGGCAATATCCTGCGCATTCTCATACTGCATATCAACAAAGTAGCTGGGGTCAAACGTCAGCATACGATAACGCTTTCCGGCCAGCGGCTGCGGCTCGCCCAGCGGCATAATAAATTCCAGTACGGCCTTATGTCCGTTACGCGACAAATGATACTCCTGTGGCAGATTGAGAAATTTCACCCGCGTTTTCGCTTGCCACAGCTCGGTAAAATAGTGCTGGCCCAGCACGTTAGCCATGACCTGAGCCGCCAGCTTTTTCCATACCACGTCACCCGGTTCAGCATTTCCGGCGTCATACAGCAGGTCAGCGGAGGTTATTTCATCCATCGTCCAGACCATTTTTATGCCGGTCAGCCGATCGTTTTCGCCTGTCAGCTCTGCTTTCATCGCAATAAAACTGTGCGGATGACAGGCACCTGCAGCGGAGAAAAACAGCGTAACCAGTAAAAGCGCAATTTTCATATGTTATAAAGTAACAATTTATAAGGTAAAGGTTTACGTGGTCCGAAAAAAACTGTGACCCGCCCTGAAGCTCTGAGTAAAAGTCTGTACTGATGGCGTAATTTCAGCGCGATATTAGCTATTCTTAGCTGAAAAATGAGCTGCGGATAAAATACGTGATGAGTTTTGCGCCTGCTACAGCACCACTCTTCAGCCGTTCCCAGCGACGTTGCCATCTGTTACTGCTGTTATTTCTGCCCGCTCCCGCCCTGACGCTCGAAAAACTGTGCCAGCTGAACGGCGTTGATCCTGCGGTTGCCCGTCAGGATATCGCGGATGTGGGTGATGAGATACAGCGCTTTCATCAGCTGGAACTACATCAGATGGTGGATGGCAGCTTTCGCATTCACGGTACGGAACTGGACAGAAGACTCTGCCTGATCCACTGGCTGCGACGCGCCCTGCGTCTGTCGCAGGCGTTTGTCTGCGACCATTTTGTTCCTGCACTGCGCCAGCGGCTTAAAGTGCTGAAGATTGAAAAAGCGCTGTGGGATGAGATCAACCTGCAGGCGCTGATCCAGCACTGCAGCCTGCGGCTGATGCGCAACTTCTCTCCACGCGATCGGCTTTTTCTGCTTATTTTTATGAAATATGCCCTTTGTCAACGTCAGGCGGCGTTGTTCAATGAGCGCCAGCGCAGCTGGCTGTCAGAGAAAGCCGAGCGTATCGCAGCAGATGATGTTATCCACCACTGGCAGAAACGCTGCCACCTGATGCCTGATGCCAGCGAAACCGACTTCTGGACGCTGCTGTTCAGCCTGATCCACGCCCCTGATGCCACGCAGCTGAGTGCGCCACAGGCGCGCCGGTTGATGAGCGCCACAGAGGCGCTGATTGCGCGCTTTGAGCAGCTGGCAAAAACGCGCATCCGCAACCAGCATGAGTTAAAGATACAGCTCTATACCCACCTGGCGCAGGCGCTGGACCGCAGCCATTTCTCGATTGGCATAGATAACAGCGTTGCGCTGGATGTGGCGCGGCTCTATCCGCGACTGATGCGCACCACCGAGCGCGCGCTGTACCATTTCAGCAGCGACTTTGGCACGCAGTTCAGCGCCGAGGAGACAAGCCTGGTCGCCGTGCTGTTTGGTGCCTGGATGATGCAGGAGAGTGCGCTGCAGGAGAAGCAGGTTCTGCTGCTGACCGGCGTGGACGCTGCGCTGGAGCAGCTGCTGGAGCAGCAGCTGCGCGACATGACGCTGCTGCCGATCAATATTACCTATCAGGATATGCTGCACTTTCAGCGTGAGGGTGCACCGCGCGATGTGGCGCTGGTGGTCACCCCCTATGCCATTTCGCTGCCGCTCTTTTCGCCGCCGCTGATCCACGCAGAGCTGCCGCTGAGCGATCATCAGCAGCAGCGCATTCTTCAGTTGCTGGAGTTCTGAGCTGCAGGGCGCAGGAACAGCGCCGGCAGCGCAACCAGTGCCATCACCCAGAACAGATGCCCCTGCAGATGTGCAAACAGGACGCCGCAGATCATGGTCATCACGGCGATGCCGCCGCCCATTGCCAGCGCCGAGTAGAGCGACTGCAGGCGGATCACCTCTGTGCCTTTGCGTGCAGCGATAAAGCGCATCGCCGCCAGATGACAGACAGTAAAACTGCCGCAGTGCAAGATCTGAGCAACAACCAGTAGCGGCAGCGCGGTCGTGGCCCCGAGCAGCGTCCAGCGGATCAGTGCGCAGACGCCGGAAAGCAGCAGCAGATCGCGCGCGCTCCAGCGTCTGAATAACCGGCTGCTGAGTGCAAACACCACGATCTCCGCCACCACGCCAAGCGACCACAGATACCCCACCACAGAGGCAGAGTAGCCCGCCTGCTGCCACCAGATGGCACTGAAGCTGTAATAGGCGGCATGTGCGCCCTGCAGCAGCGTAACGCAGATCATAAAACGCCAGACGCTGTTTTCCCGCAGCAGGTCGCGCCACGCTGCCCAGCCTCCGCTGGCACCCTGTCGCGCATCACCCTGCGGACGCGTCTGCGGTGGCAGCAGCATACCGCTCAGCATGGCCATCACGCCCAGGCTCAGCAGCAGCAAAATCGCCTGATAAGAGTAAGCGCTGACCAGCATGCCGGTAAGCGCCGAGCTGATGACAAACGCCAGCGATCCCCATAGCCGCACCGGGCCGTAGGCCAGCCCAATCTGGCGCGTCCAGGTGGCCGCCAGCGCATCGCTCAGCGGCACCAGCGGGGAGAAAAACAGATTGAATCCCACCATGACCAGCAGCAGCCAGAGCCACTGACCGCCGAACCAGAAGCCGAGGGCGAACAGTGCGGTCAGAAGCGCCAGCAGCCGCAGCGCGACAATCAGCTGCGCCGGATTTTTAACCTGCGAGGCGATAAGCAGACTGCCGGCGAAACGAGCCACCATGCCGCAACCGAGCAGCAGGCCGATTTTTTCCGCATCCAGGCCGCTGCCCTGCAGCCAGACACTCCAGAAAGGTAAATAGATGCCGTAGCAAAAAAAGTAGGTGAAATAGCTCAGTCCCAGCCACCTGGCTGATGCGATGGTCATGCTCTCTCCTGTGGCGCGCGCCACTGACTGCGATTTGGGCGCTACTGTGGCAAAGCACCGGCCAAAAATAAACCCGCAGAGCGGATCAATTGTGCGCTAAGCGGTGGAAAGCACACAAATAAAAAAGGATGGCCGGAGCCATCCTTTTTTCATCCGTTAAAACCTGTCAGGCATAAACGGGCAGACGGGCACAGATATCGAGCACTTTCTGTTTGGTGCGTTCGATGGTGGCTTCGTCATTCACATCATCCAGCACGTCAGCGATCCAGCCAGCCAGCTCACGCACATCCGCCTCTTTGAAGCCGCGACGGGTTACCGCTGGTGTACCGATGCGCACGCCAGAGGTCACAAACGGGCTTTTCGGATCGTTTGGCACGCTGTTTTTGTTCACGGTGATATTTGCACGTCCCAGCGCGGCATCCGCTTCTTTACCGGTCAGGCCTTTGCTCACCAGATCGATCAGGAACAGATGGTTATACGTACCGCCGGAAACGATGTTGTAACCGCGCTCCAGCAGGACTTCCACCATCGCTTTAGCGTTTTTAGCGACCTGCTGCTGATAGGTTTTGAACTCCGGCTCCATCGCCTCTTTGAATGCCACAGCTTTGCCAGCGATGACATGCATCAATGGGCCGCCCTGTCCGCCAGGGAAAACAGCAGAGTTGAGCTTCTTGAACAGATCCTCATCTTCACCTTTCGCCAGAATCAGGCCGCCACGCGGACCCGCCAGCGTTTTGTGCGTAGTCGTGGTAACGACATGCGCATGCGGAACCGGGTTAGGATACACATCAGCCGCCACCAGGCCTGCTACGTGAGCCATATCCACAAACAGCCAGGCACCGATGCTGTCAGCGATTTCACGCATTTTTGCCCAGTCGCAGACGCCGGAGTAAGCAGAGAAACCGCCGATGATCATTTTTGGCTTATGCGTCTGTGCCAGTTCGGCCAGTTCGTCATAGTTGATTTTGCCGGTTTCATCGATGCCATAGGGAATAACGTTGTAAAGTTTACCAGAGAGGTTGACCGGTGAACCGTGGGTCAGGTGACCACCGTGCGCCAGATTCATCCCGAGAATGGTGTCGCCCGGCTGCAGCAGTGCAGTGTAAACAGCAAAGTTTGCCTGAGAACCAGAGTGAGGCTGAACGTTGGCAAAATCTGCACCAAACAGCGCTTTTGCACGGTCGATAGCCAGCTGCTCAACGATATCAACATATTCACAGCCGCCGTAGTAGCGCTTGCCCGGATACCCTTCCGCGTATTTATTGGTGAGCTGTGAACCTTGCGCCTGCATAACGCGCGGGCTGGTGTAGTTTTCTGAAGCGATCAGTTCAATATGCTCTTCCTGACGCACTTTCTCCTGCTCCATAGCCTGCCACAAATCGGCATCATAATCGGCAATGTTCATATCACGCTTTAACATCCGCATCTCCTGACTCAGCAACTTTAACGGCAATTTAAGCCCCCGCTTAGGGGCGAAGGCCAACAGTGTAAACGGTTTTGCCAGGGGACGATAGCGCCAGGGCGCTCTTTTTACGCAAACGATTGGCAGGCCGCTGGAACGGCTTTTTTACGCTTCAGCGATGCGCAAAAAAATGGCGTGAGGGTCCGAAAGATAAGCCTGAATCGCACGGAATATGGATCCGCTTTGCGATAAAACCCGTTGCATCCGGTTTACAGCCGGACGCGCGCATCATAAGATGCATTTAAAATGCATCTTTTTAAGTTATCCGCTGAGGAACACACCATGCTTGACGCTCAGACTATCGCGACTATTCACTCTTCTGTGCCCGCTATTGCAAAGATGGGGCCTGCTCTTACCGGCTGTTTTTACCACAAGTTGCTGAACGATCACCCTGAACTGAAAAACGTATTTAATATGAATAACCAGCGCAGCGGCGATCAGCGTGAAGCCCTGTTTAATGCGATTTGCGCTTACGCCACCCACCTGGAAGATTTACCTGCACTGCTGCCGGCGGTAGAAAAAATTGCGCAGAAGCACGCCAGCCTGAATATCCGGCCTGAACAGTATGATCTGGTCGGTGCGACGCTGCTGGATACCATTAAGGAGCAGCTGAACCCCGGGGATGAGGTGCTTGCGGCATGGGGCAAAGCGTATGCGCTGCTGGCACAGGTTTTTATTCAGCGCGAAGAAGCCATTTACCAGGCATCAGAACAGAAAACCGGTGGCTGGCGTGGCCTGCGTGATTTCCGTATCCGCCGTATCACGCCGGAGAGCAGCGTGATCACCAGTCTGGAGCTGGTGCCCAATGACGGACAGCCGGTAGCCGGTTTCCTGCCGGGACAATACCTGACGCTCAGCCTGCGTCTGACAGAAAATGGATTTATGCAGCATCGTCAGTACTCGCTGACGCACGCGCCTGACGGCAAAGGCTATCGAATTGCGGTCAAACGTGAAGCGCACGGCACCGTGTCCGGCTGGCTGCACGACTGCGCCCGGGTAGGAGATATTGTGCAGTGCAGCGCGCCGGCGGGTGATGTCGTGCTGCAGACAGAGCCAGCGACGCCCGTCACGCTGATCTCAGCGGGCGTGGGCCAGACGCCGATGTTAGCGATGCTCGCCGTGCTGGCGCAGCAGCAGCATCCGGCAGCCGTAACCTGGCTGCACGCGGCGGAAAATGGCGCGCAGCACGCCTTTGCGCAGGAGGTCGCAACGCTGGGAGCCACCCTGCCGCATTTTTGCAGCCATGTCTGGTATCGCCAGCCTGCCAGCGACGATGCCGGTCAGTATGATGCCGGGGGTGTGATGGATCTGGCCTGCGTCTCAGCGGAACTGAGCCAGCCGGACCGTGAGTTCTGGCTCTGCGGCCCGCTGCCGTTTATGCAGTTTGTTGCTCGCCAGCTGCTGGACGCAGGCGTCACCACGGACCGTATCCACTATGAGGTTTTCGGCCCGCATAAGGTGCTGTAACCGCAACAATAAAAAAGCCTGCGGCTGGCAGGCTTTTACTGTAATGCAGAGCAGACGATCAGATCGCCTCTTCATCCTCTTCGCCGGTACGAATGCGCACCACGCGGGCCACGTCAAACACGAAAATTTTACCGTCGCCGATTTTGCCGGTCTGCGCCGTTTTCATGATGGTTTCTACGCAGGTATCAACGATATCATCGCCCACGACCATCTCGATTTTTACCTTAGGCAGAAAATCGACCATATATTCTGCGCCACGATAGAGTTCAGTGTGGCCTTTCTGACGTCCGAAGCCTTTGACTTCGCTCACCGTCATCCCGGTGATGCCGACTTCCGCCAGCGCTTCACGCACGTCATCAAGTTTAAATGGTTTAATAATTGCATCGATCTTTTTCATCGCAGATCCCTTTTTTGCTCCCTCCATGACGGACGGATAACAGAAAGTATATATCGCTAACGGCGCCGGTGACGCGGCAAACTACGCTTTAAAGTCGCTGGCATCCAGCTCATGACGAGAGAGTAGCTTATAGAACTCGGTACGGTTGCGTCCAGCAAGACGCGCGGCATGCGTAACATTGCCTTTGGTCATCTGCAGCAGCTTGCGCAGATAATTAAGTTCAAACTGATTGCGCGCCTCAGCAAAGGTGGGCAGCGCGGTGTTCTCACCCGCCAGCGCCTGCTCCACCAGCGCCTCGCCAATGACGGGTGCAACGGTCAGCGCGACGCACTGCTCAGTCACGTTAACCAGCTGACGGACATTACCCGGCCAGCTGGCGCTGACCAGTCGCTTCATCGCACCCGCGGAGAAGCTGCGTACAAAGGGTTTATGGCGCTCGGCTGCCTGACGCAGTAAGTGATTAGCCAGCAGCGGAATATCTTCAGCGCGCTCGTGCAGCGCCGGGATCTTCAGATTCACGACATTAAGCCGGTAATAGAGATCTTCCCGAAAACTCTTTTTTTCCATCGCTTTAGGCAAGTCGCGGTGGGTAGCAGAAAGAATACGGACGTTGATCTCCACATCCCGGTTACTGCCCAGCGGACGCACCTTACGCTCCTGCAGCACGCGCAGCAGTTTAATCTGCAGCGCCGGCGGCATATCGCCAATCTCATCCAGAAACAGCGTGCCGCCTTCTGCTGCCTGGAATAATCCTTCGCGCGCGCTGACCGCACCGGTAAACGCACCCCGCGCATGACCAAACAGCTCTGACTCCAGCAGCTGCTCCGGCAGTGCGCCGCAGTTAATGGCGATAAACGGTTTTGCGGCGCGCGGACTGGCAGCATGGATAGCCTGTGCCAGCACCTCTTTCCCGGTGCCGCTCTGACCATTAATCAGCACGGAGACATCCGACTGTGCCACCATATGCGCCTGCTCCAGCAGCCGCTGCATCAGCGGATTCCGGGTGACAATCGCTTCACGCCACCGGTCGTCACTGACCGGGGCACGCAACGCCAGCGCCTCATCAATCGCTTTATACAGCGCGTCGCGATCTACCGGCTTGGTAAGAAAACTGAATACGCCCTGCTGCGTGGCCGACACCGCATCGGGTATGGAACCGTGCGCGGTCAGGATAATTACCGGCAGCCCGGCATGACGTCGCTGAATTTCGCCAAACAGCGCCAGCCCGTCCATCTCATCCATCCGCAAATCGCTGATGACCACATCAGCCGGCTCTTTCTGCAGCTGACGCAGCGCTTCAGCTCCGCTGGCGGCGGTAGCGACCTGAAAACCTTCGCTGGTGAGACGCATACCGAGCAGCCTCAGCAGGCCGGGGTCATCATCCACCAGCAGTAAACGGGCGCGTGAACTCATGGCTGCTCCTCACTCTGCGTTTCGCCCTCACTGTGCGGGCTATCGTTGCTGTCCGGCGCTTTACGCGCTGAGAGCTGGCGTTCAATGTCGGTCAGCCGCTCCAGTTTGCGCTGGGTGTCGTTCAGCGCCTGATGCAGCCGGGTCTGCTGATGACGCAGGGCATCCAGTTCGCTATCGTGACTCTGCTGCAGCGCGCTGTAGCGGCTGCGCGCCGCGCTCAGCTCCAGCTGTGCAGCCTGGTTACTGCGCCACAGCTGGATCAGCGGACGTACCGTTGCGGGAAAGTCTGCGCTGTAGCTGTCGAGCGTGGCAATATACTGCCGGCGCTCAACCGGCGTTACGTTACCGTTCGCCAGCAGGATGCCCTGCTTAAAGGCACGCGCCCAGTTCTGCACCGGCCAGCGGCGCGCCTCCGCGCGGGCCTCCGTGGCCGTAAAACGTTCACTGCAATCAATCGCACGCTGCCAGTAAAGCGGATTATTTACCGCCGCTGAGGTTTCCGCAGGCCATACGTATTGACAGGCGGTCGTCAGGTAGTCAGGCAGCCGGGTAGCGGGCTCAGCAACGCTCACCCGCTCACGCTGTGGCACAGGCACCGCATGCGGCTGGCAGGCGCTCACGCCACTCAAAATAAGTACGCTCAGAAGTGCGTGTCTGATAAGGCGTTTCATGATTCAGGCTTCCTGGCGCTGGCGGGTAAAATAATGCGAAAGCAGACATCTGCCTCTTTGTGGCTGACCAGCTGCAGATCGCCCTGCATGCGACGCAGGCAATCTTTCGCAATGCTCAGGCCCAGACCGCTGCCTTTTACGGGCCCCTGCCGCTGCCGGCTGCCCTGGTAGAAGGGTTCAAAGATCATCGCCTGCTCCTCTGGCGGGATCGGGATACCGCTGTTCGCTACGTCAATCCACACCCGATCGCCTTTTTGCTGGCTGCGCAGCCAGATGTTACCGGATTCACGCCCATAGTTCACGGCGTTCGAGTAGAGGTTGTCAATAACGCGCTGCAGCAGTGTCGCTTCTGCCAGACAGGAGGTGGCCTGCAGATCAACGTGCGTTTTTATTTGCCGGGCGCTGGCTGGCAGGGAATGTATGCGGGTCACAGCAGTCACGATCGCATCCAGTGCGACCGGTTCCGGGCTGAGCGGCATCTCGTTCAGCTTGCGGTTGTAATCCAGCAGCTGTTCAATCAGGCGCTGCAGATGGCGGCTGCTGCTGTCCAGAATAGCGACGATTTCCTGCTGCTCTGCATTAAGCGGCCCGGCAATGCCATCGGCCAGCAGCTCGGTACCTTCACGCAGGCTGGCGAGCGGCGTTTTGAGCTCATGCGAAAGATGACGTAAAAACTCATGTCGCTGCGCCTCCAGCCAGCTCAGCCGCTCGCTAAGCCACGCAATACGCTGTCCCAGCGAGCGCAACTCACGCGGTCCGCGAAAGCTGACGTTGTTTTCCAGCGACTGCCCTTCTCCCAGCCGGTTGATCATCTGCTCCACACGCTTTACCGGTCCGATAATCATGCCGGTAAACAGCAGGACCAGCATCAATGTAATCAGAAACAGGATCAGCGCCTGCCAGCCAAAGAACTGGCCGCGCTCGGCGATATCACGCTGCAGTTGCAGCCCGCGGGAAAACACCACCTCGCGCGTCGCCTGTACCATACGCGCGTTAGCGTCCGAAAAGCGATCCAGCGCAGCGGCCCCGGACGCCGAAGGCGTGCCATTTTCGCAGGCGGCTGTGGCGAGCTGCGGCAGCGTGCCGCGCAACAGAGTAAAGGTGGGCAGTTCCGGCAGACTGGCCGCATGGCTGTTCAGCATCTGCCCGTAGCGGGTCCACTGCGTGGTATAGAGTTTTATCAGCGCAGCATCACCCAGTACGCAATATTGACGATAGCTGCGTTCAAGCTCCAGCGCGGTGCGGGCCATCGCCTCGCTGCGCCGCACGTCGGTAAAGGTATTGCGGTTCGTATCGGCGGCCTGATTACTGAGCGCTGACAGGCTTTCCCACGCCTGCCACGCCAGCACCAGCAGCGGCAGCAGCACCAGTAAAAATGCCATCAGGACCAGTTGTCGCAGGGATCGGGGAAACAGACGCCATCTCATACTGCCGCGCTCTCGCAAATAGGGTGCTGCAGGCATGCTAGCTAACTCTGGCGCGCTTAGAAAGCCGGAAATGCAAACGGCAGACCCGAAGGTCTGCCGCTCAGAAGAGGTGGAGCCTAACTCAACGTTACGTCCGATGCTTGATAACGCTGCAATGCAGGCGATTATCGGTCAGGTGGACGGCAGGCTCCGTTTGGTGCGTCATTCAGGGTTCTGTGAGCTCTGCCGTAAAGTACGGGGCAATCACAGACAGGCGAATGAGCCACGCGCTGATTATAGCAACTATCGTGCCACTTTTTAAAACTCTTTATTTATCAGAGTTACACCAGGGAAAATGGCGTCCGGATCACGAAAGCAGCCTGCTGACGGCGCAGAAGTGTCTCTGCTTAGCGACGCATTTCATCAGGTTTTTTCTTAATTATAAAAATCAGGGCGTTAAGTGTCGCCTGATAGCGACAGTGCAGTCGCTCATTTGTCGGTATATCGCGACACGTGCCCTGAATCCTGCAAAAAAGCCGCCCTGCGGCGGCTTTGTGGTTTCTTTTATCTGCCTGCTGCGAAATGCAGATCAGCCCAGCTGTTTACGCGCATTGCGGAAAATACGCATCCACGGGCTGTCTTCACCCCACTCCGCCGGATGCCAGGAGTTGCTGACGGTGCGGAAGACGCGCTCCGGATGCGGCATCATGATCGTGACGCGACCGCTTTCGTTCGTCACCGCCGTGATGCCATTTGGCGAGCCGTTCGGGTTAGCCGGATAGTTTTCGGTCACGTTACCGAAGTTATCCGTGAAGCGCAGTGCGACCAGGCCTTTTGCTTCCAGCGCGGCCAGATGGGCGCCATCACGCACTTCAACAAAGCCTTCACCGTGCGATACCGCGATCGGCATGCGTGAACCCGCCATCCCTTCCAGCAGCAGCGACGGGCTGGCCGCCACTTCCACCAGGCTGAAACGCGCCTCAAAACGCTCAGACTGATTGCGCACAAAACGCGGCCACAGCTCGCTGCCGGGGATCACTTCGCGCAGGTTTGACATCATCTGACAGCCGTTGCAGACCCCCAGCGCCAGCGTCTGCGGACGATGGAAGAAGTTTTCAAACTCATCGCGCACGCGCCCGTTAAACAGAATCGATTTTGCCCAGCCTTCGCCGGCACCCAGTACGTCACCGTAAGAGAAGCCGCCGCACGCCACCAGCGCATGGAACTCTTCCAGACCGCGACGGCCCGCCAGCAGATCGCTCATGTGCACATCCACGGCGGTAAAGCCGGCGCGATGGAATGCGGCTGCCATCTCAACGTGCGAGTTAACGCCCTGCTCGCGCAGTACGGCGATGCGCGGACGCACGCCTGTGGCGATCATCGGTGCAGCCACATCCTCTTCCGGACGGAAGGTCAGCTGAACGTTCAGACCCGGATCGCTGTCGTTTTGCTTCGCTTCATGCTCCTGATCGGCACAGGCCGGGTTATCACGCAGGCGCTGCATCTGCCAGGTGGTTTCGGCCCACCAGGTACGCAGCGTTGTGCGGCTTTCGCTGTAGACCGGATGCTCGCCGGCGCGGATCACAAAACGGTCGCCCGGCAGCGCCTTGCCAATCACGTGCAGCGCGCTGCGCAAACCGTGGTCAGCAAATACCTGCTCTACCGCCGCCAGATCGGCTGCGTTAATCTGCAGCACCGCGCCCAGCTCTTCGGTGAACAGCGCCGCCAGCGCATCGCTGCCCAGCGCAGCGATATCCGCCTCAACACCGCAGTGGCCGGTAAAGGCCATCTCTGCCAGCGTCACCAGCAGGCCGCCGTCGGAACGGTCGTGGTAGGCCAGCAGCTTCTGTTCGCTGACCAGCGTCTGGATAGCATTAAAGAAGCCCGCCAGCTGTGCGGCATCGCGCACGTCAGCCGGCTTATCGCCCAGCTGACGATAGACCTGCGAGAGCGCGGTTGCACCCAGCGTATTGGCTCCGTTGCCGAGGTCTGCCAGCAGCAGCAGGTTATCCTGATCCGCCTGCAGCTGCGGCGTTACGGTACGCCGGACATCTTCCACGCGCGCAAAAGCGGTGATCACCAGCGAGAGCGGCGAGGTCATTTCACGCTCCTCATTGCCCTGCTGCCAGCGGGTTTTCATCGACATTGAGTCTTTGCCAACCGGAATAGTGATCCCCAGCGCCGGGCAGAGCTCTTCACCAACGGCTTTAACCGCTTCATACAGGCCGGCATCCTCACCCGGGTGTCCCGCTGCTGCCATCCAGTTCGCGGACAGTTTCACGCGCTTCAGCGAGCCAATTGCAGTAGCAGCCAGGTTAGTCAGGGCTTCGCCTACTGCCAGACGCCCGGAGGCTGCAAAATCCAGCAGTGCGACCGGCGCGCGCTCACCTAAGGCAAAGGCTTCGCCGTGATAGCTGTCGAGGCTGGCCGTGGTCACGGCGCAGTTCGCAACCGGGATCTGCCAGGGTCCGACCATCTGATCGCGCGCCACCATACCGGTCACCGACCGGTCGCCGATGGTGATAAGAAACGTTTTCTCAGCCACCGCAGGCAGATGCAGCACGCGGTTAACCGCATCAGCAATTGTGATGCCGCTACGCTGCAGCGCATCGCCTTTTGCCTGCTGCCGCGTGACATCACGCGTCATTTTAGGCGTTTTGCCCAGCAGAACATCCAGCGGCATGTCGATGGGCTTGTTGTCAAAATGGCTGTCACTCAGCGACAGGTGCTGCTCTTCGGTAGCCTCACCAATCACCGCATACGGGGCGCGCTCGCGCTGGCACAGCTCATCAAACAGCGCCAGTTTCTCTGGCGCCACGGCCAGCACATAGCGCTCCTGCGACTCGTTACACCACACTTCCAGCGGGCTCATGCCAGGTTCATCGCTGAGAATGTCGCGCAGATTGAAGTTACCGCCGCGTCCGCCATCGCTGACCAGCTCAGGCATAGCGTTAGAGAGACCGCCCGCGCCGACGTCGTGGATAAACAGAATCGGGTTGGCTTCGCCCAGCTGCCAGCAGCGGTCGATCACTTCCTGACAGCGGCGCTCCATTTCCGGGTTGTCGCGCTGCACTGACGCAAAATCGAGGTCGGCATCTGACTGACCGGAGGCCATGGATGACGCTGCACCGCCGCCGAGGCCGATGTTCATCGCCGGCCCGCCCAGGACGATCAGTTTGGCCCCCACGACAATCTCGCCTTTCTGCACGTGGTCTGCACGAATATTACCGATACCGCCTGCCAGCATGATTGGCTTATGGTAGCCGCGCAGTTCAACGCCGTTATGACTGTTAACCTGCTCTTCATAGGTACGGAAGTAACCGTTCAGCGCCGGACGGCCAAATTCGTTGTTAAACGCTGCGCCACCCAGCGGACCTTCAGTCATGATATCCAGAGCGGTAACAATACGATCCGGCTTGCCGAAATCCTCTTCCCACGGCTGCTCAAAGCCCGGAATGCGCAGATCGGAAACGGAAAAGCCGGTCAGACCCGCTTTCGGTTTGGCGCCACGCCCGGTTGCGCCTTCATCGCGAATTTCACCGCCCGAGCCGGTCGCAGCACCCGGCCAGGGAGAAATAGCGGTGGGATGGTTATGCGTCTCTACTTTCATCAGAATATGCGCGGCTTCCTGATGGAAAGCGTATTCGCCCTGCTGTGCATCAGCGTAGAAGCGACCAACGTCTGATCCTTCCATCACGGCAGCGTTGTCTTTATAGGCTGACAGCACGTGATCGGGATGCTGCTCAAACGTATTCTTGATCATTTTAAACAGCGATTTGGGCTGTTTTTCGCCATCAATGATCCAGTCAGCGTTGAAAATTTTGTGACGGCAGTGCTCTGAGTTCGCCTGCGCAAACATATAGAGCTCAATGTCATTAGGGTTGCGACCCAGACGGGTAAAAGCATCCAGCAGATAGTCTATTTCATCATCTGCCAGCGCCAGCCCCAGCGTGGTATTCGCCTGCTCCAGCGCCTGACGTCCGGTTCCCAGCACATCAACGCTCTGCAGCGGCTGCGGTGTGTGATGAGCAAACAGCTGCTCTGCTGCCTGCAGGTCGCTGAATACGCACTCCATCATGCGATCGTGCAGCAGGCCAGCCAGCTGCTGCCACTGCGTTTCTGTCAGCTGCGGCGCCTGAACATAGAACGCCAGGCCGCGCTCCAGGCGTTTAACCTGCGGCAAATCGCAGTTGTGAGCAATGTCCGTGGCTTTCGATGACCAGGGAGAGATAGTGCCAGGACGCGGCGTAATCAGCAGCAGACGCCCTTGAGGCGCATGTTCAGCGAGAGAAGGGCCATATTTCAGCAGGCGCTGCAGGCGGGCGTGTTCATCCGCGCTGAGCGGTGCAGCAACATCAGCAAAATGGACATACTCGGCGTAAATATCACTCACCGGCAGATGAGCGTTCTGAAAGCGGGTCAGCAGTTTGTTTACACGAAATGCTGACAGAGCGGGCGAACCACGCAGAATTTCCATCATTAAAGATCTCTCGTCTTCGAAGCGCCGGGCGACGCTTCATTGGGCGCAACAGGGAAAACGGGCGGTATTATAGAGAAAGCGCGCAGGTAACGAAACCGTTTGCGCAGAAAAACTGCCATACGGGATTTGCCTGAATTTTGCGCAAAACCTGCTATATGAGTTGCCCTGTTTCGCTTTGTTGCGCAAAATGCCCCTCGCTCTGGGAGTAAAAAACAATACCAATACTGCCTTTAAAGGACAGAGGCCTGTGAGCCATTAAGAGACAACCATTTGAAACGCCTAAAATTAAATTATCTGTTCATCGGTCTGATCACCGTGCTGCTGGCGCTGGCGCTATGGCCGGCAATCCCCTGGTACGGGGGCGATCGGGACGCGCTGACAGCGATCAAATCACGCGGCGTGTTACGCATCAGTACGGTCAATTCGCCGCTGACGTATTACACCATCAACCAGGCACCGGCTGGCATGGATTACGAGCTGGCAAAACGCTTTGCAGACTACCTCGGCGTCAGGCTGGAGGTCACTGTGCGGCCCAGCCTGGGCGATCTGTTTGACGATCTCGATGAGGGAAAAGCCGATCTGCTCGCCGCCGGGCTTATCTATAACAGCGAGCGTCTGGCGCACTATCAGGCCGGCCCCAGCTACTATTCGGTGTCGCAGCAGCTGGTTTACCGTATCGATAAACCGCGTCCGCGCACGCTGGGCGACCTGAAAGGCCGCCTGGTGGTGCAGTCCGGCTCAGCTTATCTCTCAACGCTGCGGACAGAAAAAGCCAACAGCTATCCCGATCTCGACTGGGCAATCGCCACCGATCAGGGACAGAAAGCGCTGCTGGAGGCGGTGGCTGACGGCAAACTTGACTACACGGTAGGCGACTCGGTTACCGTGGGCCTGCTGCAGCGTATTCACCCGCAGCTGGCGGTCGCCTTTGATATCACCGATGAAGAGCCGGTGACCTGGTATCTGCCGCGCAATGATGACAGCAGCCTTAACGCGGCCATGCTCGATTTTTACAGCCAGATGGGTGAAGAAGGCACGATGGCGCGACTGGAGGAGAAATACCTCGGTCACGTTGGCACATTTGATTATGTCGATACCCGCACCTTCCTGCGCGCGATTGACAATACGCTGCCGGATATCAAACCGCTGTTTAAAAAGTATTCTGCCAGCATGGACTGGCGTCTGCTGGCGGCGATCTCCTATCAGGAGTCGCACTGGAATCCGCAGGCGACCTCACCCACCGGCGTGCGCGGCATGATGATGCTGACGCGTAACACGGCGGATAGCCTTAATGTTGATGACCGGCTTGACCCGGAGCAGAGCATTCGCGGCGGCAGTGAGTATCTGCAGCGTATGATGGATAAAGTGCCGGCGAGCGTGCCTGACGACGAGCGCATCTGGTTTGCGCTGGCGGCCTATAACATGGGATATGCGCACATGCTCGATGTGCGCCGGCTGACGGCGAAACAGGGCGGCAACCCTGACAGCTGGGCTGATGTGAAGCTGCGCCTGCCGATGCTCAGTCAGAAGCGCTACTACGCGCAAACCGCCTATGGCTATGCGCGCGGGCACGAAGCGTATAACTACGTGGAGAATATCCGTAAGTATCAGCTAAGTCTGGTGGGCTATCTGCAGGAGCAGGAGCGGCGCCTGGCGCAGCGTTCAGCGCTGGAAGCGGAGCTGGGCGCCGGTTATCCGGCGGTTGAGCCCAAAATCGCCATGAATTAATCTGCGCGCTGTGCCTGACGCAGCGCGCGCTTCTGCTCGCGTCGCATACGAAAAAAGTCGCTCAGCATGCCGGCGCACTCCTCCGCCAGCACGCCGCAGGCGATCTCGATCTGATGATTCATCCCCGGATGCCCCAGCACGTCCAGCAGTGAACCGGCCGCACCGGTTTTGACATCTTTTGCGCCGTAAACCAGCCGGGTAATGCGGCTGTGTACCATGGCACCGGCACACATGACGCACGGCTCCAGCGTGACATAGAGCGTGGTATCCAGCAGGCGGTAGTTATCCAGCACTTTACCGCCCTGGCGCAGCGCCATGATCTCCGCGTGTGCGGTAGGATCGCACTGGCCGATGGGCCGGTTCCAGCCCTCCCCTATGATCCGCTCTCCCTGCACCAGTACAGCCCCGACCGGCACCTCACCCTGCTCCCGGGCACGCTGCGCCAGCTGCAGCGCGTGACGCATCCAGTATTCATCAGTTTGTGGTTTCACCGGGTAACTCCTGCAGAATGAAAAGGCGGCGCATTATAGACAAAAACGCCGCGCGATTCACTCCAGCTGCTGCAGTTCGCCACGCGGTGTTACGCGCCAGCGATGCTGACAGAAAAACAGCAGCGGGTTGTCCTGTTTGCTGTCGCTGTAGCCGCTGTAAAGCTGCAGCGGCGTGCCAATCTGCTCTTCCAGCTGCGCGACCTTTTCGTGGCCGAGGCAGCGCATTGCCAGCACGCGTCCGCCGCGTCCTGGCCGCATCTGGCTGGCGATCAGTTTCACACGCGGCAGAAAGGCGGAATCGAAATAGACCTGCTCCACCAGTGATTGCGGTGAGCCGGTAATTAGCCAGACATCGGCATCGTCACTCTGCAGGTAATCTGTCAGGCGCTGCTGCACCACCGGAAACGCCACTACCCGCTCGCGGAACCACTGCGCAAACTCCGCTTCACGCGCGCGCAGGCGCGTTTCGCTGTGCCCGAACGTGATTGCCCAGAGCAGCAGACTCATTGGCCAGCGCGCTGCCCGGCCTTTAACCAGCAGCCCGAGCCCGATAACCGGCAGCAGCGGAACCACCAGCAGCAGATTCAGCGGCTGCCGGCGCAGCAAAAAGCGCATAAAGGTTCCAAACATATCCTGCTGATGCAGCGTGCCATCCAGGTCGAAAAATACGACGCGGCGTTGCGAGTCCTGTGTCAAACCTCTCTCCTTTTTTAAATCAGTTGCTGCTCTACAGTGTAGCCAGCAACCGCGCTTAGCGAAGCTGTGATTTTTAATTCCGCTAGCTACAAAGCCCACTGAATAGTTTATTCTTGGTGGCACGGAGTATTCACTATTACTGCGCGTGCGGCAGAGAGGTAACCTGCGGCATGCTATGAAACCGGGAGTAAGGATCGAACATGAGTTCACTGCTGCGAATCCGCCAGCTCTATCCCCGGCTGGCGCTGAATGAGCGCCGGCTGGCTGACTTTTTACTGTCACAGCCCGATCGGGCGCGCCATCTCAGCTCACAAAAGCTGGCTGAAGAAGCGGGCGTCAGCCAGTCGAGCGTGGTGAAGTTTGCGCAGAAGCTGGGTTATAAAGGATTTCCGGCCCTGAAGCTGGCGCTGAGTGAATCGCTGGCGGATCGCGATGCGATCACCGTGCATAACCATATTCTCAGTGACGATCCACTGAAAACCGTAGGTGAGAAGCTGCTGACTGAAAAGATCTCCGCGATCCGCGCTACGCTGGATATCAACAGCGAAGAGAAACTGATGGAGACGTTGCATCTGCTGAAGAATGCCAACCGCATTCTGCTGGTGGGCATCGGCGCGTCTGGCCTGGTGGCGAAAGATTTCTCCTGGAAACTGATGAAAATCGGCATTAATGCGGTGGCTGAGCAGGATATGCACGCCCTGCTCGCCAGCGTACAGGCGATGGCGCCTGGCGATGTCCTGCTGGCCATCTCCTACACCGGCGAACGGCGTGAAATTAATCTGGCGGCACAGGAAGCGGCCGCTATCGGGGCTGATGTGGTGGCGTTTACCGGTTTTACGCCGAACGCGCTGCAGCAGTGCGCCTCCATCTGTCTCTATACCGTTGCAGAGGAGCAGAGCACGCGCAGCGCGGCCATCTCCTCAACCAGCGCACAGCTGGCCCTGACGGATTTACTGTTTATGGCGCTGGTGCAGCACGATCCGGAGCGGGCATCAAGCCACATCCGCCACAGTGAAGCACTGGTGAAAAAGCTGATATAAGCGTTAAACCGGCCTATAATGACCGCGCATTTATTAAGGATTAACGGACATAAAGAATGGCGTTACTGATTACGGCGAAATGTATTAACTGCGACATGTGTGAGCCGGAGTGTCCCAATCAGGCTATCGCGCTGGGTGAGGCGATATATGAAATCGATCCGGCGCGCTGCACCGAGTGCGTGGGGCACTATGAAACCCCAACCTGTCAGAGCGTCTGCCCTATCGACAACGCAATTATCAGTGACCCACAGCGCGCCGAAAGCCGCGACGCGCTGTGGGAAAAATTTGTGCAGCTGCATCCGTACTGAGGACGAACATCAGTCCTCAATAATCACCGTGGCGCAGGCGTAGTGGCGCTCATCAGCCAGCGTCACGTGCACGCGCTGCACGCCAAGCCGCTCTGCAATGATGCTCGCCTGCTCAAAAAAGCGCAGACCCGGTTTCCCCAGCGCATCGTTGAATACCTCAAACTGATTAAACGCCAGCCCGCCCCGGATCCCGGTGCCAAACGCTTTGGCCGCCGCCTCTTTAACGGCAAAACGCTTGGCCAGAAAACGCACCGGCTGCTGATGCGCCTGATACTGCTGCCACTCTGCGTCGCTCAGTACGCGGCGCGCGAGGCGATCGCCGGATCGTTCGATGACGCCGGCGATGCGCTCAATTTCCACGATATCGCTGCCAAGACCGAGGATCGCCATCAGCGCCGCGCTTCCCGCATCAGCTGTTTCATTTCGCTCACCGCTTCTGCCAGCCCGCTGAAGAGCGCCCGCCCGATAATGGCATGGCCGATATTCAGCTCATGCATCTCCGGCAGCGCCGCAATCGGCTGTACGTTGTGATAGGTCAGTCCGTGGCCGGCGTTGACTTTCAGTCCCAGGGAAGCCGCGTAGTGCGCCGCTTCACGAATGCGCAGCAGCTCAGCGTCACGCACCGGCCCTTCCGGTGCCTCGGCGTACGCGCCGGTATGAATTTCGATATAGGGGGCGCCGCTGGCAACGGCCGCATCAATCTGCCGGCGATCGGCATCGATAAACAGTGACACCAGTATGCCCGCTTCAGACAGCTGCTGTACCGCTGCGCTGACGCCCGCCTGCTGGCCCGCGACGTCCAGTCCACCTTCCGTTGTCACCTCCTGACGCTTCTCCGGCACCAGACAGACAAAGTGCGGCCGGATGTCACAGGCGATGGCGATCATCTCATCCGTGACCGCCATCTCCAGGTTCATCCGCGTCTGAATGGTATCGCGCAGGATACGCACATCGCGATCGGTGATATGACGGCGGTCTTCGCGCAGATGCACGGTGATACCGTCAGCACCCGCCTGTTCGGCCACAAAAGCCGCCTGTACCGGATCGGGATAGTGGGTGCCACGCGCGTTACGTACGGTAGCGATATGATCAATATTGACGCCTAACAGCAACTCAGCCATAACTACGCTTCTCTTTGTCCAATGTCAGTGCAGTGTATCGCGATGATACGTTCAGGTGGTATGACCGCCGCTACGCCTGCGGCGCATCGGGTTTCTTCTTTGGAATAAACTGGCGAAACAGCTCCTGGCTCTTCAGCGGTTTGCCGCCGAGATAGGGCTTCAGCGCCATGCGCGTAAAGCGCTTGGCTGCCCGCAGGCTGTCGGCATCGGGGAAACTGCGCGCTTCAATGGCGCGCAGCTGGTGACCGGTAAAACTGCGCTGGTTCAGCACCAGGCTGGCGATAAAGCCCTTCTCTTCGCGGTAGCTGTAGGTCATGGCGTCATCAATCGCTTCGCCGCTGCCGGCGCAGTGCAGAAAATCGACGCCGTAGCCAAGATGCCCGAGCAGCGCCAGCTCAAACCGGCGCAGCGCCGGTTCCGGCGAGGCCGTGCCGGCAGCCAGTTCCTGGATACAGTTCAGATAATCGAAGAAGAGCTCAGAAAAGGGGATCTCCTGCTCCAGCACGCGCGACAGCAGTTCATTGACATAGAGACCGCAGTAGAGCGTGATACCGCTGAGCGGCAGCGCCAGTGACACCGCTTCGGCGTTACGCAGCGTTTTCACTTCGCCGCGTCCGCCCCAGCGCACCAGCAGCGGCGTAAAAGGCTGCAGGGTGCCTTTCAGCTGAGAACGGCGCGAGCGCGCGCCTTTAGCCAGCACGCGGACGCGTCCCTGACTTTCCGTGAAGAGATCGAGCAGCAGGCTGGTTTCGCTGTAAGGGCGACTATGCAGCACAAACGCGCGTTGCCAGCCTTCCATCAGTTACAGATCGTCTGTGTAGCCCAGGCTGCGCAGCGCACGTTCGTCATCTGCCCAGCCCGATTTTACTTTCACCCAAAGTTCGAGGTGCACTTTGGCTTCAAACATCTCTTCCATGTCACGCCGCGCTTCGATACCGATGGTTTTGATCTTTGACCCTTTGTTGCCAATCACCATTTTCTTCTGGCCTTCGCGCTCCACCAGGATCAGGCCGTTGATGTCATAGCCGCCGCGATCGTTAGCGACAAACTGTTCAATCTCCACGGTGACGGAGTAAGGCAGCTCGGCGCCCAGGAAACGCATCAGCTTTTCGCGGATGATCTCTGAAGCCATAAAGCGCTGTGAGCGGTCGGTAATGTAGTCTTCCGGAAAGTGATGCTCTGCCAGCGGCAGGCGCTTGCGGGCAATCGCTGCGATGGTATCGACATTTTTGCCATTCTCAGCAGAGATCGGCACGATATCGAGGAAATTCATCTGCTGACTCAGGAACTGCAGGTGCGGCAGCAGGATACTTTTATCCTGAATGTTATCCACCTTGTTCACCGCCAGCACCACCGGCACTTTGCCATCGCGCAGTTTGTTGAGCACCATCTCATCATCCGGTGTCCAGCGCGTGCCTTCCACGACGAAAATCACCAGCTCCACATCGCCAATTGAGCTGCTGGCAGCACGGTTCATCAGGCGGTTGATCGCCCGCTTCTCTTCCATATGCAGCCCGGGCGTATCCACGTAGATCGCCTGATAAGCGCCTTCAGTGTGAATGCCCATAATGCGGTGGCGCGTGGTTTGCGGCTTGCGTGAGGTGATCGAGACCTTCTGCCCCAGCAGTTGGTTCAGTAAGGTTGATTTACCGACGTTAGGCCGGCCTACAATCGCGACAAAGCCGCAATAAGTTTCGTGTTCGCTCATTCGGGTCCTGACTTAGTCAGCGCCGGGATGGCGCTGTCGTAAAACAATTTATTCGAGTCCAAGCTTGATTAAAGCCTGTTCGGCGGCAGCCTGTTCCGCTTTACGGCGGCTGGAGCCTACGCCCACTACCGGGTCGGCCATGCCACTCACCTGACAGTGAATGGTGAACTCCTGATCGTGCGCTTCGCCACGTACCTGCACCACCAGATAGGAGGGCAGCGGCAGATGGCGACCCTGCAGATACTCCTGCAGGCGCGTTTTAGGGTCTTTCTGTTTATCGCCCGGGCTGATCTGCTCCAGACGATTCAGATACCAGTCGAGAATCAGCTTCTCAACGGTCTGTATATTGCTGTCGAGGAAGATGCCGCCAATCAGCGCCTCTACCGTATCCGCAAGGATCGACTCACGACGGAAGCCGCCGCTTTTCAGTTCGCCTGGCCCGAGACGCAGGCACTCACCCAGTTCAAATTCACGCGCCATTTCTGCCAGCGTATTGCCACGCACCAGCGTGGCACGCATGCGGCTCATATCACCTTCGTCCACGCGCGGGAAGCGGTGATAGAGCGCGTTGGCAATCACATAGCTGAGAATTGAATCGCCAAGAAATTCAAGCCGTTCGTTATGTTTGCTGCTGGCGCTGCGGTGTGTCAGGGCCTGCTGCAAAAGTTCCGGATGAGTAAAAGTGTAGCCCAGTTTGCGCTGCAGCTTAGTAATGAGAATGGGGTTCATGCGATTCCAGTTGTTCTGTGCGTCTGTAACTCTGCATACGAAACAGGGCTGAGAGCAGCGCGTTCTGTTTCGTGTGCAGTGGCTTCCTGTCAGACAGGAAGCCACCCGTATTTAGTGAATGCCGCCGATACGGCTCAGGCGTACACCTGTCGGCCATTCACCTTCCTGTTTTTCAAAGCTCATCCAGATAGCGACCGCTTTACCGACCAGATTCTTCTCAGGCACAAAGCCCCAGTAGCGACTGTCGGCGCTGTTGTCACGGTTATCGCCCATCATGAAATATTGCCCCTGCGGCACGACCCAGGTCGCCTGCGGCTGGCCCGGCTGCTGATAGTACATGTTCGCCTGGCTCTGCGCCTCATTCACCAGCAGGATATTGTGCGTCACATCGCCCAGCGTCTCTTTACGTGTACCGAGACGCAGGCCGCCGCGCAGCGTTTCACCCTGCGGTTTCCGGAAGAAGCCGTTGCCGGTTTCATTGCCATCAAAGCCGCTGAAGGTCTGGATAAAGTCGCTTGGCTCAATATTGGTATAGGTGACCGGCAGCGCCGTATCACATTTGCCGTTACCGCAGCCAGGATTGATGGTCAGCGTTTTGCTGAACGGATCAAACACCACTTTGTCGCCCGGCAGACCAATCACGCGTTTGATGTAGTCAACGCTGGGATCTTTCGGATATTTAAACACGGCAACGTCACCGCGTTTTGGATGTCCGGTCGGGATCAGCGTGGTTTGCGTGATGGGATCTTTAATGCCATACGCAAACTTCTCTACCAGAATAAAGTCGCCAATCAGCAGCGTGGGCATCATTGAGCCGGAGGGGATCTGAAAGGGTTCAAAAATAAATGAACGTACAATCAGTACCACCGCCAGCACCGGAAATACTGATGCCGCCGTTTCAATCCAGCCTGGCTGTGCTGCAACCTTCGCCAGCGTTTTGCTGTCGAGCGCGTTACCCGCCTGCGCCTGCGCAGCGGCCTGCTTTGCACGACGCTCAGGTGCCCACTTCACGCGATCGATACACCAGATGATACCGGTCAGCAGCGTAGCGATAACCAGAATCAGGGCGAACATGTTAGCCATTGTGGTTCCTTATTTGCTGTCTTTACCGACATGCAGAATGGCGAGGAAAGCTTCCTGCGGCAGCTCAACGTTGCCGACCTGCTTCATGCGTTTCTTACCATCTTTCTGTTTCTGCAACAGTTTTTTCTTACGGCTGACGTCACCGCCGTAGCATTTTGCCAGGACGTTTTTACGCAGCTGCTTCACGGTGGAACGCGCAATGATGTGGTTGCCAATCGCCGCCTGAATCGCGATATCAAACTGCTGGCGCGGGATCAGATCTTTCATCTTCTCCACCAGCTCGCGACCGCGGTACTGCGAGTTATCGCGGTGGGTGATCAGCGCCAGGGCATCAACACGCTCTGCGTTAATTAATACGTCCACGCGCACCATGTCTGACGCCTGGAAGCGCTTGAAGTTATAGTCCAGCGACGCATAGCCGCGCGACGTCGATTTCAGGCGGTCAAAGAAGTCGAGCACCACTTCAGCCATCGGAATTTCGTAGGTGAGCGCAACCTGGTTGCCGTGGTAAACCATATTGGTCTGAACGCCACGCTTCTCCACACACAGGGTAATCACGTTACCCAGATATTCCTGTGGCAGCAGCATGTGACACTCTGCAATCGGCTCACGCAGCTCTTCGATGTTGTTCAGCGGCGGCAGCTTGGATGGACTGTCGACATACACCACTTCGCCATCGGTGGTTTCCACTTCATACACTACCGTTGGTGCTGTGGTGATCAGGTCGAGGTCATACTCGCGCTCCAGACGCTCCTGAATGATCTCCATGTGCAGCAGACCCAGGAAGCCGCAGCGGAAACCAAAGCCCAGCGCGGTTGAACTCTCTGGCTCATAGAACAGGGAGGCGTCGTTCAGACTCAGCTTGCCCAGCGCGTCACGGAATGATTCATAATCATCCGAGCTTACCGGGAAGAGACCGGCATAGACCTGGGGTTTAACTTTTTTAAAGCCTGGCAGCGCCTTCTCTGCCGGATTGCGCTGCAGCGTCAGCGTATCGCCCACTGGCGCGCCGAGAATATCTTTGATTGCGCACACCAGCCAGCCAACTTCACCGCATTTCAGTTCGGTGCGGTCAACCTGTTTGGGTGTGAAAATACCCAGACGGTCAGCGTTATATACCTGACCGGTACTCATGACTTTGACCTTCTCGCCCTTACGCAGCGTACCGTTTTTGATACGGATCAGGGAAACAACGCCGAGGTAGTTATCAAACCACGAGTCGATGATCAGTGCCTGCAGCGGGCCATCCGGATCGCCTTCCGGCGCCGGGATATCGCGCACCAGGCGCTCCAGCACATCAGGTACACCGATGCCGGTTTTCGCCGAGCAGCGCACGGCGTCTACGGCATCAATACCCACGATATCTTCAATCTCTTCAGCTACGCGCTCAGGATCGGCAGCAGGCAGATCGATCTTATTCAGTACCGGTACCACTTCCAGATCCATTTCCATGGCGGTATAGCAGTTCGCCAGCGTCTGTGCTTCAACGCCCTGTCCTGCATCGACCACCAGCAGCGCCCCTTCGCAGGCCGCCAGCGAGCGGGAAACTTCATACGAGAAGTCTACGTGGCCCGGGGTGTCGATAAAATTGAGCTGGTAAGTTTCACCGTCTGGCGCTGTGTAATCGAGCGTAACGCTCTGCGCTTTAATCGTAATGCCGCGCTCGCGCTCCAGATCCATGGAGTCAAGAACCTGCGCTGCCATCTCACGATCGCTCAGGCCACCACAAATCTGAATCAGACGATCGGAGAGCGTTGATTTGCCGTGGTCAATGTGAGCAATAATAGAGAAATTTCGTATGTGCTTCATTTATATGAATATCTTCACGTAGAGAATCAGTTGAAAACGTGAGCACAGACACATTCAGGCAAGCAATCTTTACCCGGAACCCTGTCGGCCTCATTAATGACGTCGCATATTACACTGTTAACGCCGTGCGTTAAAGAATGGAACCTGTGGGATTTGCAACAGAATTCAGCGGGTAAGCGGAAATGAAAAGGCCGCACATCTGGCGGCCCTGGCGGCATCAGCTGACATCTTCGACCCGCAGCGCATCAGGCGGAAGCGCCACGCTAAGGATCACCGGCTGAAAGGCTTCGCGCCCGGCATAGCGGGATGAAACGCCTTTGGCAATGATAAAGCCCCCTACGCCACCAAGCAGTGCCCCGCAGGCAGCAGCCAGATCGCTGTGAAACAGCATCTGGAATACGCCAGCCACAGCAAACAGGCCAAACAGCGGGGTCATATAAACCAGCAGCGCTGAGCCCAGCAGACTGCTCTCACGGATGCCTAATTCAATGCGCTGACCCGGCTGAAGCGGCTCAGCGCTGGGAATCGTCATGACGTGTGCGTTCTTCGGCCCCAGCTTGTTGAGCGCATGGCTGCCGCACCCTTTGCGTGCTGAACAGCTGTTGCAGGAGGTTTTCGCTTCAGAATGCAGCGTGGCAATGCCGTCCTGCCATGCCACAACCGTGGCCCACTCTCTCATCATTTTTTTGCCCCTGTATCAATAGCGCTGGCGATACGTTTCGCGGTTGCAGGCGGTAACTCGCCCACCACGGTGATCTCCTGATTATCGCGCACAACGGTCTGCACCGTACGACGTCCCGTGCGCAATTGCTGGGGCACGCTGTTTTTATCGGCAGGCGCTATATTGATGGCAAAACTGAACAGCCCGTCGCTGTAGAGACGTGATTCGACGGTTTTATTCATGGCGGGTATCGCGCGACGGCTTTGTGAAATCAGCTTCATGCCCGCCGGTATCCAGCCTGGCTGCCAGCTAAGTTCAACCTTGTCGCCCGCCGGCACAGAGAGCGATGGCGGCAGGTTTGCCTTCTCCAGTCCCTGCATCAGATTACGTACGCCCTCATCCACCGCAAAGCTGATAACACGAAACTGCTCCAGCGTTTCGCCGTCACGATCCAGCAAATCGATGCGTAATGGCAGTTTGGTATCCACGTCCAGCCAGACCACATAGCTGTAGCGCGTACCGTCACGGGAGACAATACGCACAACTTCGCACATCTGGTCAGCCATACGCGATCGCCCTACCGGCACAAAATCATACGCCTGACCGAGCCGGGCAAAATTAGCGAACATTAATGAGGGCAGTGCGTCAATGATATGGTCACCCGGCAGTGAAAACGGGTCCAGGCCAGGTTCAAAATAGCTGATGTCACTGCCGCGCTGGATCACCTCACGACGTGGGCCATCCATCTGCAACAGCTGTGCAAAGACGCGCTTATCCACCACGGCGTGCCGATAGCGCAGTGACTCAATGCCCAGTCGGGAGACATTAATATATGCGAATTCATAATTGAGATTTTGAGTCGCCTGCTCCATCTGCTGTAACAACGCCCCGGAAGACGAAGTCTGTGCCGGGGCGGTAGATGTCCAGAGCAGGCTGCCTGCCATGAGGCTAACGGCGCACCAGAGCTGCTTCATTACTGCTGTTGAGTTCCTAACGACTGGGTTCCGGGAACGGTGGCCTGCGCCTGCTGCGGTACCGTGTTTTCAAACTGCACCTGATCGGCATGCAACCGGCGCTGTAGTTCGTAATCCTGCAGCATGGCATTGACGCGACGCCGCTGATCCTGAACCTGCTGGTTTGAGCTATTGGTATCAAAGGCATCAGACGGTACGCCCAGGCTTACCGGTGACGCTTTACCCATCATCGGCAGCGTATTAAACGCCGGTGCATCCGATGATTCTGCTGCCCCACCGGCAGAAGAGCCGTTGTAGTGCTGCACGCCAACAATTACCGCCAGTGATACGCAGGCGGCGACGCCAATTTGCGTGACTGACGCTACCCAGTTGCCACCGCGACGCCAGAACGGCATTTTTTGCCAGCGTGCCGGTTCCGGCTGCGCTTCCGGGATCAGCGGCGTTGCCGCAGTGCGCAGCGGCTCATTTTCAATGGCTGCGGCCACACGGGCGGAGATATCAAAATGCAGCACTTCGCCAACATCGCCGCGCAGCGTATCGCGAATAAGATGGTAGCTCTCCCAGCTTTTCTGAAGTTCGACATCCTTTGACAGCGAGGACAGCAGCTCGCTGTCTAACGTTTCACCATCCATTAAAGCGGAAAGTTTTTCTTTCTGCATGCCTTGGTACCCTTTCAGTAGCCGTTATCACTAACGTTGGATAAGCGGTTGAACTTTGTTATCAATGGCTTCCCGGGCACGAAATATGCGCGATCGGACAGTACCAACCGGGCAATCCATAATGGCAGCGATCTCTTCATAGCTCAGGCCATCCAGCTCTCTGAGCGTGATAGCCATCCGGAGATCTTCAGGAAGTGACTCAATTGTCCGAAAAACAATTTGTTTCAGTTCGTCAGACAACATTAAGTTCTCAGGGTTCGATATTTCTTTCAACGCGCCCGCACTTTCGAAGTTTTCCGCATCAATTGCATCAACGTCGCTGGAAGGCGGACGGCGGCCCTGAGCCACCAGATAATTTTTCGCCGTGTTTACCGCAATGCGGTAAAGCCACGTGTAAAAAGCGCTATCCCCGCGGAACGACTCCAGCGCGCGATAGGCTTTGATAAATGATTCCTGTACCACATCGGGCACGTCACCCGAAGGGACATAGCGTGAAACCAGGCTCGCCACTTTATGCTGGTATCGGACTACCAGTAAGTTAAAGGACTTTTGATCTCCTTTCTGAACCCGCTCAACGAGAACCTGATCCGTTAACTGCTCGCTCATCCGAGGTAATGTCTCCCCAAAACTCTTTTATGCGTAAGTGGACTGCCAGCACATCTCATACCCGTGAGCAAGCATGCGCTTTGAGTTCTGTTCTGGCCTGAAGTTCACCACGACCTGTTTTTTCGTACCGGCAGCGCAGCCATTTGCGACTTACCGGTTTTGCCGGCAGCAGTTCACCCGCTTTCAATGGCTTATGCGCTGCCAATCAGTGCTGGCAGAGTAGCGTAAGGCAGCCTCTTTTTCATCTTTATTACTCTTCTTTTCAGCATAGCGGATGGCAGCGCGCAAAATTCGCTAAGTTGCGACACGATATAGCATGAAACCTGCGATCGTCATGGCAGATCGCGACCGCTGCTGCAGTACGGTGACAGCCAATACTCAGCGGAAAAGATAGAAGTCAGTCACCAGGCTCAGCCAATCAGCGGAGTAGCTTTTGTCTTCATTGCGGATCGCCAGCCGCTCCTGAATCAGATCACCGGCAGCGGGTGAAAAGCCCAGTACCAGCCGGTTGGGTGGCCGCTGTGCATAAGGCGCAACGTCGTAGCGCAGCCGCAGATGCCAGCCATCGTCGCGGGCAAGCTGAACCAGCGCCTCGCCGCTCTCCACCGGCAGCACCACGCAAAACAGCCCGTCTTCTTCGATCAACTGTGCCGCGCACTGCAGCAGCGCGGCGTGATCGAGCGTGGCGGTGCTGCGCGCCGTGTCTCGCGCGACGCTGGATGAGGCCATACCGGGCACAAAGAAAGGTGGATTGCTGACGACCAGCGAATAGCGTTTTTCACACCGGCTGCTCCAGTTAAGGATATCCGCCTGGTGCACGGTGATACGGGCGCCCCACGGCGAGGCCTGCACGTTTTCCTGCGCCTGCGCGGCGGCATCGCTATCAAGTTCGACCGCATCCAGCGTGACCTGTTCCGGCGTGCGCTGCGCCAGCATCAGGGCGATCAGCCCGCTACCGCAGCCAATATCCAGAATACGCCTGACGCCAGCCACCGGCGCCCATGCCCCCAGCAGCACGCCATCCGTGCCGACTTTCATTGCACAGCGATCGTGTGCGACAAAAAATTGCTTAAACGTAAACCCATCTTTTCTTAATGTCGCCCGTGCTGGCGGCTGGTACTGAGACATGCTTTCGGCCATTGAATTGTTATCTGGCGAGAGTGTAACGTGGTCGCATGATGAATTCATCTGCGTCTGATGAACACAAACAGATGAAGATTGCGGCTGATCTGTCTATAATCAGCGCCCCAAACTGAGGTAGAACATGACAGTAACCACATTCTCCGAACTCGAACTCGACGAAAGCCTGCTGGATGCCCTGCAGGAAAAAGGCTTCACGCGCCCGACGGCCATTCAGGCTGAAGCCATTCCTGCCGCGCTGGAAGGCCGTGACGTGTTAGGTTCGGCACCCACCGGAACGGGGAAAACCGCCGCCTATCTGCTGCCCGCATTACAGCATCTGCTGGACTTCCCGCGTAAGAAGTCGGGTCCGCCGCGTATCCTGATCCTCACCCCTACACGCGAACTGGCGATGCAGGTGGCCGACCAGGCGCGTGAGCTGGCGAAGCACACCCATCTCGACATTGCCACTATTACCGGCGGTGTTGCCTATATGAACCACGCTGAAGTCTTCAGCGAAAACCAGGATATTGTAGTGGCGACCACCGGCCGCCTGCTGCAGTACATCAAAGAAGAGAATTTTGACTGCCGCGCGGTAGAAACGCTGATCCTGGATGAAGCGGACCGCATGGTCGATATGGGCTTTGCCCAGGATATCGAGACCATCGCCGGTGAGACGCGCTGGCGCAAACAGACGCTGCTCTTCTCTGCCACGCTGGAAGGCGAGCACATCAAAGATTTTGCTGAACGCCTGCTCAACGATCCGGTCGCGATTGAAGCCGACCCGAGCAAAAGCGAACGCAAACGCATTCAGCAGTGGTACTACCGTGCTGATAACCTTGAGCACAAGACCAAATTGCTGGTGCACCTGTTAAAGCAGCCGGAAGTGAAGCGTGCGATTGTGTTTGTGCGCAAGCGTGAACGTCTGCACGAGCTGGTGACCTGGATGCATGAAGCGGGCCTGCGCAGCAGCTACCTCGAAGGGGAGATGGTTCAGGCTAACCGTAATGAAGCGATTAAACGCATCAACGACGGTCGCGTGAACGTGCTGGTTGCCACTGACGTCGCGGCGCGCGGTATTGATATTGATGACGTGACCCACGTGATCAACTTTGACCTGCCGCGTACGGCAGATACCTATCTGCACCGTATTGGCCGTACCGGCCGCGCCGGACGCAAAGGGATCGCTATCTCGCTGGTTGAGGCGCACGATCACGTTCTGCTGGGTAAAATCAGCCGCTACGTCAATGAGCCGCTGAAATCACGCGTGATTGATGAGCTGCGCCCTGAGTCGCGTGCGCCGAGTGCTAAAGTCACCGGAAAGCCGTCGAAAAAGGCGCTTGCCAAACGCAAAGAGAAGAAAGAGAAAGAAGACGAAAAACCGCGCGTGAAAAAACGCCATCGTGACACCAAAAACGTGGGTAAACGCCGCAAGCCAAGCGGATCAACTACGCCGGAGTCAGGTGCGGAATAAAACGTCACTGCAGTAAAAAAAGCGCCTGAACCGGCGCTTTTTTTTTACGTTCAGCAGGCCTTAAGGGCCACTGACAGGCGGGTCAGCGCGAACGCCGGTAAATGTCGCATTTTAATCAACGCATGCGTTCCGGACCGCTTCCGCACTGGCCTGCAGCATGAGCAACTTTTCATCGCTACTTCAGTTACAGGCTCTCTGTAAAGGTACGGGTGATCACATCGCGCTGCTGCTCTGGCGTCAGGGCATTAAACCGTACGGCATAACCGGATACGCGAATGGTCAGCTGCGGATACTTTTCGGGATGCTTAACCGCATCTTCCAGCGTCTCCCGCTGCAGTACGTTGACGTTAAGATGTTGTCCGCCCTCAACGCGCACCTGCGGTTTCTGCTCCAGGGGGATTTCGCGGTAGGCCATCTCGCCCAGTTCACTCAGGGCAACAACCTGATCCGCCTCATAGATACCTCTGGCGCACAGACAGCGCGCCTGTCCGGCCTCCTCATCCAGCAGCCAGAATGAGTTCAGCAATAGCGGGTTATGGGTTTGAGTAATTTGAATGCCGGTAATCATAGCGATCTCCAGAAAGAGGCGTTCTGTCTCTGAACGCCGTTGACAGATAGACAGGCTGGTATATCACCGGGACGCCGCCGGTGCCTTGACCTGCATCAAGCTGAAACGGCGGGGTTAATTCTTCTGCTCGCGCTCTGAAGCAGCTAAGCTAAGGAAAACCAGCTGCAGGAGTTAACCATGAGTGACAAGCTGACCTGGCACGACGTGCTGGCAGATGAGAAAGAGAAACCCTATTTCAAAGAGACGCTGCAGGCGGTTGCGCAGCAGCGGGCGGCGGGCGTGACCGTTTATCCGCCGCAGAAAGATGTGTTTAATGCGTTTAAACTGACCGAACTGGGCGATATCAAAGTGGTGATCCTTGGTCAGGACCCTTATCACGGGCCGAATCAGGCTCACGGCCTGGCTTTTTCAGTGCTGCCCGGCGTAGCCATCCCGCCTTCTCTGCTTAACATGTACAAAGAGCTGGAACAGGATATTGAGGGTTTTCAGCGGCCGCAGCACGGTTTTCTGGAGAGCTGGGCCACCCAGGGTGTGCTGCTGCTGAATACGGTACTGACCGTCGAGGCGGGAAAAGCGCATTCGCACGCGCGGCTTGGCTGGGAGACGTTTACTGATACGGTGATTGATGCCATCAATACGCACCGTGAGGGCGTGGTTTTTCTGCTGTGGGGATCGCACGCGCAGAAGAAAGGCAGCATCATTGATGCGCAGCGTCATCACGTGCTGAAAGCCCCCCACCCTTCTCCGCTCTCAGCGCACCGCGGCTTTTTTGGCTGCCGGCACTTTTCGCAGACCAACGCACTGCTCAGCCAGGCGGGAGAAACGCCGATCGACTGGACGCCAGTCCTCCCCTGAAACAACAACGGCCGCGTCAGGCGGCCGTTGCGATGCACTACTCTGCTCAGGCTTTGGCTTTAGAAACCGCCACCATCGCCGGACGCAGCAGGCGCCCATTCAGGGTATAGCCACGCTGCATCACCATCAGCACATGGTTCGGCTCAACCTCATCCGATTCCATCATCGACATCGCCTGATGCAGATCCGGGTTGAACGGCACGTGGGTGTCGCCCACCACTTCAACGCCAAACTTGCGCACGGCGCCCAGCAGCGACTTCAGCGTCAGCTCGATGCCTTCAATCATCGAAGCGAGCTCGGTGTTCTCTTTGTCTGTGACTTCCAGCGCACGCTCCAGGCTATCGATCACGGGCAGCAGTTCGTTGGCAAACTTTTCCAGCGCAAATTTATGCGCTTTTTCAACGTCCATTTCCGCACGGCGACGGATGTTTTCAATCTCCGCCTGCGCACGCAGCTGCGCTTCGCGTACGCCGCCCTGCGCCTGGGTCAGCTCCGCTTCCAGTTGCGCAATGCGCTCATCACGCGGATCCACCTCAGTTGCTGTCTCCGCGTCCGCCGGCTGTTGATCCTGTTGAATTTCGTCTGAGACTTGCTCGTTTGGGGTGTTCTGTTCTTTACTACTCATGAATTTCTCCGCGTTTTGCACATTCATTTCGCTGGTTGGCTTATTATGGGGATCAGTTTGACGGTTTCAAGTGAACCCATCACATTGCCAGGCCGTTTTGGCTTATGAGGAATACCCGCCACATGAACACACACTTTAGCTGCATCGGAATCGTGGGTCATCCGCGCCATCCTACCGCGTTAACCACCCATGAGATGCTCTGGCGCTGGCTGACCGATAAGGGATATGAGGTGATTGTCGAACAGCAGATTGCGCGCGAGCTGAGCTTAACCGATGTAAAGACCGGCACGCTGGCGGAAATAGGCCAGCAGGCCGATCTGGCCGTGGTGGTTGGCGGCGATGGCAATATGCTGGGCGCGGCCAGGGTGCTGGCACGCTATGACATTAAAGTGATTGGCATCAACCGTGGCAATCTGGGCTTCCTGACCGACCTCGATCCGGATAACGCGCAGCAGCAGCTGGATGATGTTCTTCAGGGCGACTACTTTGTGGAGAGTCGCTTTCTGCTTGAGGCGCAGGTCTGCCGCGATACCTGCTCACCGCGCATTGGCAGCGCCATCAATGAAGTGGTGCTCCATCCTGGCAAAGTAGCGCATATGATTGAGTTTGAGGTCTATATTGACGAAGTCTTCGCCTTTTCTCAGCGTTCCGATGGCCTGATTATCTCCACCCCTACCGGCTCCACCGCCTACTCGCTCTCCGCGGGCGGACCTATTCTTACCCCTTCGCTTGATGCGATTGTGCTGGTGCCGATGTTCCCGCACACGCTGTCGTCGCGCCCGCTGGTTATCAACAGCAACAGTACCATTCGCCTGCGTTTCTCCTCGCTGCGCAGCGATCTGGAGATCAGCTGTGACAGCCAGATTGCCCTGCCGATTCAGGAAGGTGAAGATGTGCTGATCCGGCGCAGCAGCAGCCATCTTAATCTGATTCATCCTAAAAATTACAACTACTTCAATACATTAAGCTCAAAACTCGGCTGGTCAAAAAAATTGTTTTAGAAATCAGCGCTGGCTACTTTACTGGTTAAAAAACCAGTTTATACTGTACGAAAAACCATATCTGTTTTTCCATACAGGTGATTGTATGCTGGCACAACTGACCATCAGTAACTTCGCAATCGTTCGTGAACTCGAGATCGACTTTCATCGCGGTATGACAGCGATCACCGGTGAGACCGGCGCAGGTAAATCTATTGCCATTGATGCGCTGGGCCTCTGCCTTGGCGGACGGGCGGAAGCGGATATGGTGCGTCAGGGGGCGAGCCGGGCTGATATCTGCGCCCGCTTTCAGCTGAAATCCTCGCCGTCAGCGCAGCGCTGGCTGGTTGATAATCAGCTGGATGACGGTAATGAGTGTCTGCTGCGCCGCGTTATCAGCGCCGATGGGCGCTCACGCGGCTTTATTAACGGCACGGCCGTACCCCTCTCCCAGCTGCGGGAGCTGGGCCAGCTGCTGATTCAGATCCATGGTCAGCACGCCCATCAGCTGCTGCTGAAAACTGATCACCAGAAGCATCTGCTGGATGCTTACGCGGCGCATGACGGGCTGCTGACAGAGATGCGTCAGCACTACCAGCGCTGGCATCACAGCTGCCGTGTGCTGGCGCAGCATCAGCAGCAGTCACAGGAGCGTGAAGCGCGCCGCGAGCTGCTGCAGTATCAGCTGAAAGAGCTGAACGAGTTTGCCCCGCAGGCGGGTGAATATGAGCAGATTGATGAAGAGTACAAGCGTCTGGCCAACAGCGGACAGCTGCTCTCTACCAGCCAGCAGGCGCTGCATATCCTTGCTGATGGCGACGATACTAACCTGCAGAGCCTGCTTTACAGCGCCCGCAACATGCTCAGCGAGCTGGTCTCGCTGGATGATAAAGTCAGCGGCGTGTTTAATCTGCTGGAAGAAGCGGCGATTCAGCTGAGTGAAGCCAGCGACGAGCTGCGTCACTACTGCGAACGTCTCGATCTTGATCCTAACCGTCTTTACGAGCTGGAGCAGCGCCTGTCGCGGCAGATTGCACTGGCGCGCAAGCATCACGTTGCGCCTGAAGCGCTGCCGGCCCTGCATCAGCAGCTGCTGGAAGAAGCGGAGCTGCTGTCGCAGCAGGAGAGCGATCAGGAAAGTCTGCAGCATGATGTTGTAATGCATCACAAAGCCGCTATCACCTGCGCCGAAGCGCTGCATCATCAGCGTGAAAAATCCGCTCAGGAGCTGTGCGATCTCATTACGAAAAGCATGCGTACCCTGGCGATGCCGCACGGGCAGTTTGCGATTGTGCTGGAGTTTAATCCCGATCAGCTCACCGCCGAGGGTGCCAGCCGCATCGATTTCCGGGTGACAACCAACCCCGGCCAGCCGCTGCAGCCGCTGGGTAAAGTCGCCTCTGGCGGTGAGCTCTCGCGTATTGCGCTCGCTATTCAGGTGATCACCGCGCAGAAGATGGAAACCCCGGCCATGATTTTCGATGAAGTGGATGTCGGCATCAGCGGCCCGACGGCTGCTGTAGTGGGCAAGATGCTGCGTCAGCTGGGCGAGTCGACGCAGGTTATGTGTGTCACGCACCTGCCACAGGTTGCGGGCTGCGGTCATCAGCACTTCTTTGTCAGCAAAGAGACCGACGGCGCGATGACGGAAACGCATATGCAGCCGCTGGATAAGCGGGCGCGTCTGCAGGAGCTGGCTCGTCTGCTGGGCGGCAGCGAAGTCACGCGTAACACGCTGGCGAACGCCAAAGAACTTTTAGCAGCCTGAGACCGCACTTTTTTCCGGCCTGGTGGTCATATGCATGCTCTGTAGAGGTTCCCAACCGGGAAAAGGTCTATTATCATCGGCAGTGATATCGCCATAATAAAAGCCTGCCGCGTGCAGAGTTCAGAATGTAATGGCAACAAAACTGCCTGCTGAAAGGCGTTTGGCCCGAAAAAAGGAATGTACAGATGCGCTTTAAGACGCTGACTGCTGCGGCAGTGGTAATGTTGATGACAACCGCCGGATGTTCCACGCTGGAGCGCGTTGTCTATCGTCCGGATATCAATCAGGGGAATTACCTGGCCGCCAACGATGTCGCCAAGATCCACACCGGCATGACGCAGCAGCAGGTAGCCTACACGCTGGGCACCCCGATGATGCACGATCCCTTTGGCAGCAACGTCTGGTATTACATTTTCCGTCAGGAACCCGGTCATGAGCACGTGAAGCAGCAGACGCTGACGCTGACCTTTGATCGCAGCGGTGTTCTGACGAACATTGATAACAAGCCGCGGCTCGCTGGCCAGAAAGATAATTAAGCTGATGACAATAAAAAAGGCGCCCGGGGCGCCTTTTTTAATGCTTAACGTCAGCTACTTTTTCACCGCGGCACGCTCAGCGCGCTGGCGGCGCAGCTCTTTCGGATCGGCAATCAGCGGCCGGTAGATCTCAACCCGATCGCCCTCTTCAACCGTATCACCAAGCTTCACCGGCCGGCTGAAGATCCCGGTTTTATTCTTTGCCAGATCGATATCGCGGCGCAGCTGCAGCAGGCCTGATGCCTCTATCGCCTGCTCTACCGTGGCGCCCTGCTCCAGCGTGACCTCACGCAGATACTGCTTATCCGGAAGCGCATACACCACTTCCACGCGGATTTTAGTCACGATAGACCTCTTTGGCGCGCTGGGTAAACGCCTGCACCATACTGTTTGCCAGCTCTTTAAACACGCGCCCGAATGCCATCTCAACCAGCATATTCGTGAACTCAAAGTCGAGACTTAACTCAACTTTGCAGGCGTCATCACCCAGCGAGATAAATTTCCAGCCGCCGGTGAGCTTACGGAACGGGCCATCAACCAGCTGCATATGAATGCTCTGGTTATCCGTTAGCGTGTTACGCGTGGTAAAGGTTTTACTGATGCCCGCTTTTGAGACATCAACCGCAGCAGTCATCTGATGACCGCTGTTATCCAGCACGCGACTGCCGGTGCAGCCGGGAAGAAATTCAGGATAGGCATCCACGTCATTCACAAGCTGGTACATCTGCTCAGCGCTATAGGGGACCAGCGCTGAACGACTAATCTGGGCCATAAGGGTTCCTGTTGGTCACAAAACCGTTGAATTATACCATTTTAAGCCATTAAACAAAAATTCATGCTTTTGCCAGCTGTGCTAAAATAGGATGTTTTTTACCGCCCCGCAGGACATGGGGATGCGCCCACAAACTGAGTAATGTAGACTACGCCGCACTATGACAAAGAAAAAAGCTCACAAACCCGGTTCAGCCACCATTGCCCTCAACAAACGCGCGCGCCACGAATACTTCGTCGAAGAGGAGTTCGAAGCGGGTCTGTCGTTACAGGGATGGGAAGTCAAAGCACTGCGCGCCGGTAAAGCCAATATCAGCGAAAGCTATATCATGCTGCGCGACGGCGAGGCGTTTCTGTTCGGCGCCACGTTCCAGCCGCTGATCGGTGCTTCAACGCACGTGGTATGCGACCCTACGCGCACCCGCAAACTGCTGCTGAAAGAGCGCGAGCTCGCTTCACTGTTTGGCAGCGTTAATCGCGACGGTTATACCATCATACCGCTTTCGCTCTACTGGAAAAACGCCTGGGCCAAGCTCAAAATCGGCGTTGCACGCGGTAAGAAAGAGCATGACAAGCGCTCTGATATTAAAGATCGCGAGTGGAAGATGGACAAAGCACGAATTATGAAGAGCGCCAGCCGTTAAGCACTGGATTCTTTTATAGATTTGCGCTACAGTTTAACAACTTGGGGCTGATTCTGGATTCGACGGGATTCGCGAAACCCAAGGTGCATGCCGAGGGGCGGTTTGCCTCGTAAAAAGCCGCAAAAAAATAGTCGCAAACGACGAAAACTACGCACTAGCAGCTTAATAACCTGCTTAGAGCCCTCTCTCCCTAGCCTCCGCTCTTAGGACGGGGATCAAGAGAGGTCAAACCCAAAAGAGATCGCGTGGATGCCCTGCCTGGGGTTGAAGCGTTAAAACTAATCAGGCTAGTCTGTCAGTGGCGTGTCTGTCCGCAGCTGCCAGGCGAATGTAAAGACTGACTAAGCATGTAGTACCGACGGTGTAGTAATTTCGGACGCGGGTTCAACTCCCGCCAGCTCCACCAAAATCCTTCGAAGATGATTCCAGAGTCATCCGTAGAAGTCCTGAAAGCCCGCATGGCACAAGCCCTGCGGGCTTTTTTGTGTCTGTAACCTTCCGAGACGATCCGCCTGAATCCAGAGATAATTGGTACACGAATTGGTACACGTTATAATGTGTACCAAAAACGTGTACCAATTATGGACGGAAACCAGTCATGGCGCGGATGACACGCCCCCTCACCAATAACGAAATCCTCAAAGCTAAGCCTCAAGAGAAAGACTTCACGCTTCACGATGGCGACGGACTTTTCCTGCTCGTGAAAACATCCGGTAAGAAGCTGTGGCGTTTTCGCTACCAGCGGCCAGAAAGCAGCAGTCGTACAAATCTCAGCCTAGGCTCTTACCCTGCCCTAACGCTTGCTGTCGCACGCCAAATGCGTGACCAATATCTTTCGATGCTTGCGCAAGGGATTGACCCGCAGAAGCAGCAAGAGGAAGTGTCAGAGCAACGTCAAATCGAACTGGATAGCATTTTTTCAGTTGTGGCCGGGAGGTGGTTCCAGCTCAAAAGCAAAAGCGTCACTGAGGATTACGCGAAGGATATTTGGCGATCGCTGGAGAAAGACATCTTCCCTTCTATAGGTGAGATTCCTGTCCAAACACTCAAAGCCAGAACGATCGTTGAAGCATTGGAGCCGATTAAAGCTCGCGGGGCGCTTGAGACAGTTCGCCGGTTAGTGCAGCGCATTAACGAGATTATGATTTACGCGGTTAATATCGGTTTGATCGATGCAAACCCAGCGTCTGGCGTTGGGATGGCTTTCGAAAAGCCAAAAAAACAAAACATGCCGACGCTTAGACCTGAGGAACTACCAAAACTAATAAACTCATTGATGATGTCTAACTTATCAATTCCAACACGCTGTCTAATTGAGTGGCAGCTTCTTACTCTTGTTCGACCTTCTGAAGCTGCGGGGGCTCGTTGGGACGAAATCGATCTAGATGCTAAGCTATGGACTATTCCAGCAGAGCGTATGAAAGCCAAGCGCTTGCATATTGTTCCACTTTCTTCACAAGCTATGTATATACTTGATGTTATGCAATCAATAAGCAACAACAGAGAGCATGTCTTTCCTAGTAGAAATAATCCCAAGCAAGCAATGAATAGTCAAACGGCTAACGCAGCATTAAAGCGAATTGGTTTTGGAGGTAAACTCGTCGCTCATGGCTTACGTTCAATCGCGAGTACAGCAATGAATGAAGCTGGGTTAAATCCTGATGTGATCGAGTCAGCATTAGCTCATACGGATAAAAATGAAGTTCGTAGAGCTTATAATCGCTCAATTTATTTAGAACAGAGAATTGAGTTGATGAATTGGTGGGGTACACAAGTGAGTAAGCATAAGGAGTTTAAATAATGGATAAAGAATTCCCTTGCAGGGCATCAAATATTTATGACAAGAATATAAATTTCCTGTTCGGTTCTGGAGCCTCTGCTACATACATACCAACTCTGTGGTTAGATAAAGATACAACATATGAAACCTTACTTTCACATAGTGACATTAAAGGTAAAACAGATGTAGAAAACTACATATTAAGCGCCTATTATAACAACATTATTCATAAAACCTTTTGCATTGAACCAAAACCTACACCCAAGAAATTTTCTAAAACCTTACAAGATTACAATAGATTTTTGTATGAACTGGTTTCCCTATTGGAAAGAAAAGGCTCGAACCAAATAAAAAGAGGGAATATTTTCACTACAAACTATGATCTCTTTTTTGAAACAGCAGCTGATATTGCCCTTAACAAAAAAAGCTTTTATTTCAATGATGGAGCATTGGGATTTAGAGAGCGAAGCCTAAACATCAGCAATTTCCATTTATCACATTGGCATCAAGGAACACACGATCTATATAAACAAGAAATCCCAACAGTTAATATAATAAAGATGCATGGTTCCGTATCATGGAATAAAAATAATGAACAAAAAATTAACATTGACTACCCAAAGTTTGCACCAGAAAAAACCAAGTTAGAATGCAGTATAGATATAAATGATTTTACTAAGAACTTTAATGACACAGATGAAGACCTTTCTGACTACTTAGATCTTAGTAAAAAAGATATTGATAGCCTTGCTGATTTTAGAGTTGACTATGACAGATTGGCAATAGTAAGCCCTACAAAAGAAAAGTTTTCTGAAACTGTTTTCCAGCAACATTATTACCAAAGCCTTCGTCTCTTGAGCTATGAACTTGAAAAACCTCAAACTGTTTTAATATGCTTTGGTTTCTCATTCCAAGATGAGCATATTTTAGAAATAATTAAGCGCTCTCTCAGCAATCCAACATTGAAAGTTTTTATTTTTTGCTACAGCAAGGATAGTCGGCGATCAATAAATGAAACAATCAATGATTCAAGAATAACGTACATATATCCCAAAATCGATGCCCACAATATTTCTTTTGATACTTTTATAGATAGGATTTTTACATCTGATAACGGAGATTGGATTTCATGGACGGATTAAATGTTGGTTATGTTACTCAAGTAAAAGGAACAATGGTAGTAGCGAAAGTTGACCATGCTCTGTATCAGTCAACTTACTTTCATCATGGAAAAATCCTCAGAGGAATAGCTATTAATGAATTCGTTCTAATTCGAAAGGGGTATCAGGATATAGTAGGAAAAATAATCGGCGAAGAAATTGTTGAAAATTTCAATATTCGACAGGATGAGATTGAGCAAAAAAAATATGATAGATTCATTGAACTTAGTATATTAGGTTACTTCTTTGAAGGACGATTCCACTCTGGAATTAAATTCCTTCCGATGATAAATGATCAGCTTTATTTAATATCAGACGAGAAGATTTCTGAAATTTACAACTTCAGAAAATCAAATGATACCCCTTTAATTGACATCGGCAAGTCAATCCTTGAAGAGTTGCCAATCAGCATACCTATTAATGGTGTATTTAACTCGCACATAGGTATTTTTGGAAATACTGGCAGTGGAAAATCAAATACTCTGGCAAAACTATACCATTCTCTTCTCACTCTCGTCATGGATAACATCGACTTCAAACAGAAATCAAAAATTACACTGATAGATTTCAATGGCGAATATGGAACCTTAGCTAAAAGCTTCCCTGAAATAAGCAAAACCGTAGAGTTAAATACGAAAACCCCTCAAGATAAGTTACATTTCTCAGAGGGTGAATTTTGGGATGATGAGCTACTATCAGTCCTATTCTCAGCAACTGAAAAAACCCAAAAACCGTTCCTAACCCATTTAGTAAGAAATAAAAATGAATATGACAACAACCTCGACACATATCTTAAAAGATCAATTTCAATCATGTTTGGAACTAACCAGCATAGAGAAACGATAACATTACTCAAAGGCTTAATACCATATTTCCCAGAGAGAGATCATAAGTCAATCTCTGATGAATTAGCCCATTTCACATGGCACTCAACTCAAAATAAATATGACCATCCGAATAACTGGATTAATCATCCTGACGATGCCATAGATAATTTAAAAACAACATATAACAGCTCACTTATTGCCAATTCTGTTTTCGATGAAATTTTCATACGCTCAACGTTGCAGTTAATTAATTCCGTATCAAAAAACTACGTCCAATATGAACACATATCGCCGCTAATCAACAAGATAACCGCAACCGGCCCCTCATTATCGAAAGTGATTGGAGTGTCGAATTTAAAATCAGAACGATTACCTATTACTATTGTATCTTTAAAACACTGCAATCAATCAATAAAAAAAACCATTCCCATGATGATTGCAAAATGCTCATTCTTAGACCACAAATCGACAGATAATGATTGCGAAAGTTTCCATTTGATTATTGATGAAGCACACAATATATTATCAGAAAGTTCAACTAGAGAAGCTGAAAGTTGGAAAGACTATAGATTAGAATTATTTGAAGAAATAATTAAAGAGGGTAGGAAATTTGGTTATTTTGTGACTATATCAAGCCAGCGACCTTTTGATATATCACCCACAATCATTTCACAGCTACATAATTACTTCATACATCGATTGGTGAATGAAAATGATCTCTTTCTTTTAAAAAATACGTTAAGCACTCTTGATTCTGCATCAAGGTCATTAATTCCTACCCTTCCCCCTGGAGCCTGTATTGTCTCAGGAACTGCTTTCCATACTCCTTTGATTGTACAGATGGAACGGCTTACTGAAGATATGGCTCCTCAGAGCGATACTCTAAATCTTGAATCTTTATGGGGACTGTCATAGACGCGCGCAATGCTATCCCCGCCACGCCTGCCCGCTTTATGTACCGCTTATCATGCAGGTGCATAAAGCCATCTAAGCCGCGCCCTGTATGGCCTGAACCTATCCCACAAACGCATATTTTTGCATGCGAATCCATGCACTCTATACATGCATGGCTCTTTACAAACCGGCTTGCCAGAAAAAAGCTTTCAAACGACGAACTGCAGAAACAAAAAAGCCGCTATTGGGGCAGCGGCTGTAAGGTTAGTGAGTATTGCGGAATGCTGATCCATATCGGCCTAACGTCTGCCGTTCCTTAACCGGCACCGACACGACTTCCTCAACGGGTTCCGGCGGTGGCGCGGTGATGACTTTAGTAATGCTCTCGTTCGTTTTGAATGTGCAGGAGCAATCCAGATTTGTGCACTGGTGATAACGCTCTTTTACCTGCTCGGACATATAGCGGCTGGATTTCGCATGCGCCGGGCTTTTGCAGTACGGACAATGCATCATTTTTGGTCGCCTCCCTTCAATTCATCGAGCTGTGCCTGAACTGATATAGCCATTTTGGTGCGGCGTACCGGCGAATTATATAGTTCCATATCGACGCCGGTCAGCGCAGGGCGATACAGACCGATATTTTCCAGTAATGGAGCTTCTTTCAAAATACTTTCAGGCAGCGCGATCGCCGCGCGAGTCAAAGCATTCCCCACAAGCCATGCTATGTCGCGCGTTGTGTCGCGATCTTCACCGACGAAAGTGGATGCGATACTTTCGCGCTGGAGGCGCAATTTGATTGCCCATAGCAGCGAAGGGCTTACGTTACGCAATGCCGATTCCCAATGCGCGTCAGCAAACTCAGTAAAGGCTGTCTGGTGTGCTTCAACGTATTCTTTGCCGCTGGCACAGCAGCGCAGCATGGCAAATTGCTTATCCAGCTCCAGTTCTTTCAGCAATCCCGCAAATTCATCGGCCAGCTCGCGGCTGGCGATGCGCTGCGAATGTTCGGCACGAAGTTCGGCCGTGAGGTTGCCACGTAGTTTTCGAAAACTAGTGCGCCAGTAGCTCTCTGCTTCTTTACCCGCCTCAATAGCTTCCTGACGTTCTTTCTCACAACGGGTGATGTCAGCAGCGACAGCGTTAAACGCCGTCATTTTTGCCGTGTGCTCGGCGCGCGCTTTTTCAAATCGAATCAGTGACGCAGGTTTATTTTCTGTAGTGCTCATCGTTGTCTCGCATCGTCTGTAAAGGATGAGCACATTCTGTCGTGTACCAACGGACGAATCATTTCATTGCTTTCTGCCTGTCGCTCAGCAAGCAAACCCGAAATCTTGCCTAATTCATGCTTTAACGAATTTTAGTTCTGATTAAACTATTCACTACTGTTCACTAAGATAAAAAATATAGTAAATACAGTAATTAAAGTAGTGAACAGTTAGCCGCAAAGTATTCACCCGGTATTCACTAGTGTTCACGGCTCAAAAAATTGACTCTTTTCCTGGCTAGCTTCTAATGATTGTCTTTACCTATCAATTAAAATAATTTTGAAGTTTTTTTGTCAAAAATACCTATAGATACTTACAGGAGATAACAGGGTATAACAGAATTCAAAATTGCTCATTTAGTAGCCTTTAGGGCTTGTTTACAATAGAAAAAATATGCTCAAAATAGGGAGTTACCCAAAGACACACCCGTAACCGGACAGCTCCGGTCGGACTAAAAAAAGGTAACGCCATGCACTCTGTTTCATCTTCTACAAACCCAATGACGCCTTTAACTGGTGAAGTTTCCTATCCCCGTGATCGCTTTATGCGCCTGCCCGAAGTTATCAACACCTGCGGTCTGTCACGCTCTACGATTTATGACTTTATCAGCCGTGAGCAGTTTCCGTCGCAGATTTCCCTCGGTGGTAAAAACGTTGCCTGGCTGGCATCTGAAATTGATGGCTGGATGCAGTCGCGCATCGCACAACGCGCCGGAGGTGCTGCATGATCACCTTAAACTTTGGCATTGACTCATTTCCACTAACCAAAGATGAAGCGGTCTACATCGCCGAAAGCCTCATAAGCGCGGTCAGTAATAAGCCTGCAGCCTCACCGGCCTTTAACAGCGGAATGCACGGCCATATTTCGGTGCTGGGTAATAAAGCTGACTCGGCTAAACGGAAGAGAAGCAGAACTAACAGCACACTCCGATCAAATCCGCAGCAGTCCGATCAAGTCCTGACCGATTGCTAAGGAAATCGCTGCAATGAACGAAAAAAGCCTTTTCTCTGGCGAGCGGTCGTTATACAGTTTTCGCGCTGCCGCAAAATCGGCAGCCGGGCGTAGGAACCCGAGTTACTTCAAGGCGACAATACACGCGCCATGCGTGTTTTTTTATGTCGTTGCCTTAGTGCGCCATTTTTTAGCGCAGCGGTTCTTATGCCGTTGTGCCGTCAAAATAATGGTGGCTCAGGCGGGGCAGCCTTCGGGCTGGCCGGTGTCCTTGAAGGCCGGTATTCCTACCCCCGTCTGGGCTACCACCAATGAGCGTAGGAACTCCGGTGGTAGTTATTACAGCTACTTCAAGGAGACTGCCATCTTGGCTACGGTTACTAACACCGCTCATCTCGAATTCACCTTTATTTTCGCCGCTGTGCGCCGCACCGATCGCGCTGCCCGTCCCTGCATGCTTCGCTTTGCCGCAAAAGACGAGCGCACAGCCCGCGCCAATTTCATTCGCGACTATGTCCTGTGCTTTGCCGGTCATGTACCGGTAAAGGCGGTGACCGCATGAATAGGCTTGCCGAACTCACTAACAGCCGCAGCACCTATTCAATCCCGCACGCAGACTATCTGCGCCTGCTGCACGCTCACTCGGTTGGCGTGACCGTACTCGATATGTTCGATTCGGTTAATTGCCTCAGCGCCCCAAGTTGCGTACCGGACAGCGCCGCGTTGGCCTCTGTCGTTGCCCTTCTCACCGATCAGCTCGGTAAAGTCGTTGAAACCTGTGATTCCCTGATTCTTGCCACGGAGGCTCGCCATGATGACCGCTAATAATTCCTGCTTACCCGTTGAAGTCCGTATTGCCGTTTACCGTCGTGCGCTGGCACAGGGTTATCTCAATGCCTGCAAAACGCTGGGCATCACCGTTACAGCAACACTCGACGAGCTGCAGATGACCATCGCGCTTGAGCTGGAAGGGTTTTATGTGCGCCGCCACGGCGCGGAAGCCGGAATGGAAATGGCCTGCACAATGCTCGGCGATATGGTTGAACCTGACCTGCTGACAGCACCGCCGCGCCTGACGCGTCTTGGTGCAACCATGATGGATGAGTTGTTCTGCAGCCAGCTTGCCGCAACCCGCCGCGCCACGTTGCATTAAGGGAGATCGAGCAGATGAAACACATTGTCTCTGACACGGTAAAAGCGGCCGCCGGATTCTGGCCGCAACTGCTGCCCGCGCTCGGCATCAGCATTCACGCCAGCGGCAGACACGGCGCATGCCCGGTTTGCGGCGGCAAAGATCGTTTCCGCTTTGATAATCAGGACGGGCGCGGGACGTGGCACTGTAATCAGTGCGGAGCCGGTGACGGCCTGAATCTGGTTGAGAAGGCGCTAGACGTAAATGCCAAAGAGGCGGCGCTCAAAATCGCTGACATGCTCGGCGCACTGCCCCCGGCATCAAAAGCACCGGTGAACACAGTGGATAAAGCTGCTGTACAATCCGAGGCAACCGCTCGGGCGTACGAGCTGATCGCCGCAGCCGTCAGCCGCACGGATAACGCCTACCTTCTATCGAAAGGGCTGCACAGCACGCCAGCGTTAACGCTGGCCGCCGGGCTGCGCTGTGGCGGTGTCAGTTTTGTAGCCGGTGATCTGCTAGTCCCGCTGACCGATGAAACTGGCAACGCCGTCAATGTTCAGTTGATTAATGCCGCTGGCGACAAGCGCACCCTGCCCGGCGGACAGGTCAAAGGCGCTTATCACCTTGCAGGCGAGCCTGACGGCAAAACGCTGTGGCTTACCGAAGGCTACGCAACAGGCCTGACGGTGCAGCGCCTGACGGGGCAGCCGGTTTACGTGGCGCTTAGCGCGAATAACCTGCCATCGCTGGCCGCGCAGTTACGCAAAATCAATCCTGATGCGTTGATGCTGATTGCCGCCGATCGTGACGACAACGGCACAGGCCAGCTCAAAGCCGAAGAAGCAGCAAAAGCCTGCAACGGTAAGGCCGCTTTGCCGCCAGAAACCGGCGACTGGAATGACGTCTGGCAGGCACAGGGCGACATCACAACGCAGGCACTTCTCACCGCCTTCACTCAGCCCCATAAGCCAAGCCCGTTTGAGTCCGTCAGCGAAGCCGATCTTAAAGCCATGAGCGCCAGCGAAAAGGCAGAACTACTGGTCGAGCACTACGGGCAGGCGCTGGCCGTGCCGCCTGTTGGGGAGGAAATCTGCCGGTATGAGAACGGCGCGTGGCAGGTGATGCCGGTGCAGATGCTGCGCCGCGAAATCGCCGCGCTGTTCCAGAAGGTGCGCGCACCGTTTTCAGCAGCCGGAATTGGCAGCGTGCTCGACACGCTCAAGCTTATGGTGCCGCAGATGGGTGAACCGCCGCGCCGCCTGATTGGTTTTCGCAACGGCGTTTTTGATACCACGAACAGCACGTTCAGCCCGCACCGCCGTGAGAACTGGCTGCGCACGGTCAACAGCGTTGACTACTCCGCGCCGCGTTCCGGCGAAAATCTTGCAGACCATGCCCCTAACTTTTACCGCTGGTTAACACGGGCGGCCGCGCATAATCACGATAAGCAGGAGCGCATCCTCGCGGCGTTATTTATGGTGCTGGCAAACCGCTATGACTGGCAGATGTTCCTGGAAGTGACCGGTCCAGGCGGAAGCGGGAAAAGCGTATTAGCCTCGATCGCCACGTTGCTTGCTGGCCGGGATAACACCACGTCCGCCACTATCGACACACTGGAATCATCACGCGAGCGTGCCAGCGTGGTGGGATTCTCGCTTATTATTCTGCCTGATCAGGAAAAGTGGAGCGGCGACGGAGCTGGCATTAAGGCGATTACCGGCGGCGATGCGGTAGCTATCGATCCAAAGTATCGCGATGCCTATTCAACCCATATCCCAGCGGTGATTCTAGCGGTGAACAACAATCCAATGCGTTTCAGCGATCGCAGCGGTGGCGTGTCGCGTCGCCGGGTAATCCTGACGTTCCCGGAAGTAATACCGGCGAAAGAGCGCGACCCGCAGCTACTCGACAAAATCAGTGCCGAGCTGGCCGTGATTGTTCGTCACCTGATGCAGCGCTTTACTTCACCGAACGAAGCGCGCGAGCTGTTGCAGGCGCAACAGTCATCCGGCGAAGCGCTGGAGATAAAGCGACAGGCTGATCCGCTGGTCGATTTCTGTGGCTACCTGATGCCACTAAGCACGCCGAATGGGCTGTTTATCGGTAACGCCAACATTCGCCCGATAAACCCGAAGCGCTATCTCTACCATGCTTATTTATCGTTTATGGAATCGCGTGGCCATCAGCACCCGCTCAGCTTGACAGCTTTCGGCCAAGCTGTGCCGCAGACGCTGAAGGAGTATGAGCGAGTATTGCTCAAGCGCCGGACGAATAATGGCATACAGACCAATCTTACGCTGCACGAAGACAGCGAGGCAGATTGGCTGCCAGCATGTAGCGCCTGATAATGTCATTTGATATAAACCGGTTTAGGCCGGTTTTTTATTTCTTACCGAAGAAATTTGATAGCAATCTTAATATCAAGAATTAAGCATTGAGCGACAAGATAAGAATCACTTCAGAGAAATAAAGTTTAGAAACTTCAACCTTTACATTAGAAATAACAATAAATCTCAGCACTAATAAAACACCTAAACAGTTGAGTTATAATTAGCAAATACAGGATTAATTAATATCATCACTACACCCCTTCACACGTTCATTTATAAATACCAACCTTTTTCATTGACAAAAAAACATTAAGAAGGATAATAAATAAAACAATTAAACATCAAGGAACAAAGGGATGAAACCAGCGTGCGTTTTTTGTGGCAACCAACCTAACGATAAAAATAAAGAACATGTATTCCCAAAGTGGTTATTAAAAATGACCGGGTTTGATAAAAAAGAAATGTCAGTAGGGTCAAACTGGGATACAAAAAAAGAGATAGTATTTAACTCACTTTCATACACTTTCCCAGCATGTAAATCATGCAATGATGCCTTTGCGGTAATTGAGGGGAAAGTTAAACCCATCATGGAAAAACTACTACTTGACCAAGATGTAACTGGCTTGGACATTGAATTATTACTTGATTGGTTTGATAAAATTCGCATAAGTGCTTGGCTAGGGGTAAAGTACCTTAACAAAGACTTTTTCAGAATGACTCCAAAGTATTATATCAATCAGCGAAAAGGAATAAAAGATAGATATCTTTCAATTACCAACACTTACCAAGAAGGTAAAACGCTCAACATTTCAGGAATTAATACAATTGGTTTTATGCTTAGTCCTACAGCGCTAACTCTTAGAGTTAATAATTTAATTTTTGTAAATTGCTCTTCAGATCTTATAGTCTCTAGAAAACTAGGATTTCCATATAGAAAACTCGAAATCCCAACTCCAGATTCTGAAACAGTAGATGTTATTCTTGGTAGAGCAACAAAGAAGATGTCGCCAAAAATATTTGATTCTAAATTATACACTCCTTGCATTTTTATAGCTCAACCAATTTTCAAAATTTACAAAGAATTTCAACCAAGTTTCTATGATGATGACTACGTGAAAGATAATTCTTATGATCATGAAAATGGCGTGGGTAAGTTATTCATGGGAAAAGGAGGTAAAATTAAAACCGTCGAGCGTGATGACACATTAAACTTTGCGATGCCTGATGCAAAAGTTAATCTAGGTAAAATAAAAGTCGTTCAACCTATTATTGATTTACAAATCGAACTACTTTTAGAGCCTAAAAGAAACCTCAAAAACTTAACTGCCGAGCAGAAAGTAAATGAATTTAAAGTTAAAAAACTAATTTTAGATTCATTGATTGAAACAGCTAAGATTTACAATTATTAATTAGCCATAATTTAATACCCACATACGATGACACCGAGGCAGATTGACTGTCAATTAGCAGTATCTGCCTCTCAAAAACCGGAGCAGCTCGGTTTTTATCATCTCGGTCAAGGTGATCACCCCTAGTGCACACTCGTGTACATCCTGCCGCAAACCCTTCACCACCTAACCAAATGAATTTGATGAATAAAAAACAAAAGTGAACAGTGTGAACACTTTTCCCTTAAATCATTTTATTTTGGATTTAGCGCCGAGCATTCGGTATCCTAGCGCAGCCGTTCCGGGGTATGAGATCCAATAATTGGTACACGTTTAGGTACACGGAACAAAGTTGAATTGACGAAAAACTCTTAATTTCATGAACTTGCGAAACTTATTCAGACTCCGCCAGCCCTTTAAAACCTCCATAACATAATCCCCACAGGGTTTTGCACCTCCTGCTTATTAACCCAGGCTTACCGTGCAGCACTTTCATTTCTCCTTTGCTCCCTCTCCGCCCATACAACTCCCCCACCCATCCAAACCATAAATCACCCCAAAACCTGCATTCACCATTTCAAAATCCGCCACTGAGCAGTAATACCCTGCAGCCACTTTCACAGCTAACCCAACCCCTCAGCACGTTTTCATTCACTTACAGTTTTATCCTGGAGCGCAACGTTGCTCAGTGTGCCACTCTTAACTACGCTCATATCACCAAATACGTTAAATGAGGGACTATGATGAAAAAGACCATTATTGCTGTATCTGCTTTCCTGCTGGCTTCTTCCGCGTTTGCGGCTACCACACACGCAACTGACGATACGGTCGCTAACGCTCAGGCTGGCGCTAACACAGCGAAAGAGAAACTGCATCAGGCGCAGCATCAGGGCGAAGAGCAGCGTCTTAAAGCGAAGCACGCGGCGAAAGGCGAAAGCGACAGCATGACCAGCAAAGCCAGCGAAGGCACCCAGAAAACCTGGAACAAGACCAAAGAAGGCACTGAGAAAGGCTGGGATGCGACCAAAGAAGGCGCACAGAAAGGCTGGAACAAAACCAAAGAAGGTGCCAGCGATCTGAAACAGAAAGTCAGCGAGTAAGCTGCACTGCTGTGATGAAAAGGCCGCCCTGCGGCCTTTTTGTTTTTCTACTGCCGCATTTTGCATCCGGTGCCGTAACTCCCTACACTACGCCTATCCTCTGCAAGCTTAACGGTTACTTATGTCTGAAACCTTCACACGTCAGCCGCTGCCGCTGCCCGGCGGACACAATAAAGTGCTGCTGCACTCCTGCTGCGCGCCCTGCTCCGGCGAAGTGATGGAAGCGATGCTCGCTTCCGGCATCGACTACACCATTTTCTTCTACAATCCGAATATTCATCCGCTGAAAGAGTATGAGCTGCGTAAAGAGGAGAATATCCGCTTTGCTGAGCAGTCTGGCGTGCCGTTCGTGGATGCTGACTACGACAAAGATAACTGGTTTGAGCGCGCGCGCGGCATGGAGTGGGAGCCGGAACGCGGCGTACGCTGCACCATGTGTTTCGATATGCGCTTTGAACGCACCGCGCTTTACGCGCACGAGCACGGCTTTCCGGTGATCACCAGTTCGCTCGGAATTTCACGCTGGAAGGATATGAAGCAGATCAACGACTGCGGCGTGCGGGCGGCGGCGCACTATCCGGATATGCTCTACTGGGAGTTTAACTGGCGTAAAGGCGGCGGCTCATCGCGCATGATTGAGATCAGCAAACGCGAGCGCTTCTATCAGCAGGAGTACTGCGGCTGCATCTACTCACTGCGTGATACCAACCGGCACCGCGTGGCCGGTGGTCGGGAGCGCATTGAGATTGGGGTGCAGTATTACGCGCCTGACGACGCGTAAACCGGCCTGAAACATCACCAGGCAAGCGCGTCGCCTTTATAATCAAGGTAGTGATGACCGCCCTCGCCGCGATAGCGCTGCAGCTGCGCAACCAGCCCTGCTGCGCTCTCTTCCGCTGTGATATCGGCGTTCTCGCCACCCATATCGGTTTTTACCCAGCCCGGATGCAGCGACAGCAGCGTCGCCCCCTGCGGCCGCATCTCTTTTGCCAGCGCGCGGCTCAGCATATTAAGCGCCGCCTTGCTGGCCGAGTAGAGCGGCATCGCGGCGACGCGGTTTTCATTCAGGCTCGCCAGCTGTGACGTAGTGATCCCGACTACGCTCTGCTTATCACGCAGCAGCGGCAGCAGGCTCTCCGCCAGCCGCACCGGGGCCACCGCATTAGTGAGAAACAGCTCGCTCAGCTCCGCATCCTCTGCCTGCTGCAGCTGCTGCGCATCCGGGCCAAAGATGCCGGCGTTGATCAGCACCGCATCAAACTGCTCACCCTGTAACTGCTGCAGCAGCGCCGCACGCGCCGCGCCGTCGGTGATATCCAGCGCCAGCCAGCGCAGCCGCTCGTGCTGGTATGAGATCGCCGTGCGGCGGAAGGTGGCGGTCACGTCCCAGCCCGCCTGCAAAAACTGCTGTACCACCGCAAGCCCGATCCCTTTTGAAGCACCGATAACCAACGCGCGTTGTGACTGGCTCATATTTTTCTCCCGGACAGATAGCGAAACGGGCAGCGTATGCTGCCCGCGATGAACTAACGTAACACTAACGTTAGCACGGTAATCACCGTCATCATTAACACCAGGTGGCAGACCACCTTTGTCAGTTCCGGCTTTTTCATCGCACCTCCTGCGGATCAGAACCACTGACCAAAACGTTTGATGTAGAGGGTTTTCATACCCTGCGCCACCAGGCAGTAGCCGGTCAGGGTCGCCACCAGCCACGGAAAATAGGACCACGGCAGCGGCGTCAGGCCGACGCTGGCTCCCAGCGATGAGAACGGCAGCAGGCTCCCGGCGACCATGACGCAGGCGGTGGTCAGCAATACCGGCAGTGCGGCGCGGCTCTGAATAAACGGGATTTTGCGGGTGCGCAGCATATGCACCACCAGCGTCTGCGACAGCAGCCCTTCAACGAACCAGCCCGACTGAAACAGCGACTGCATCTCTGGCGTATTTGCGGCAAACACATACCACATCAGCGCAAAAGTGGTGATGTCGAACAGAGAGGAGGTCGGCCCGATCCACAGCATAAACCGTCTGATATTGCGCGCGTCCCACTTACGCGGTTTTTGCAGAAACTCTTTATCCAGTTTGTCCCACGGCATCGCCAGCTGCGAGATGTCATACATCAGGTTCTGAATCAGCAGATGAATCGCCAGCATCGGCAGAAACGGAATAAATGCGCTGGCGACCAGCACCGAAAAGACGTTGCCAAAGTTAGAGCTGGCGGTCATGTTCAGGTACTTGATGATGTTGCCAAAGGTCTCACGTCCTTTGATGATCCCCTCCTCCAGCACCCGCAGATCTTTCTCCAGCAGGATAATATCGGAGGACTCTTTAGCGATATCCGCCGCGCTGTCCACGGAGATCCCGACATCGGCCGCGCGCAGCGCCGGGGCGTCATTGATGCCATCACCCAGAAAACCCACGGTATGCCCCTGCTGCTGCAGCGCCGTCACAATACGCGACTTCTGCAGCGGCGTGAGTCTGGCAAACACCGCACTCTGTTGCACAGTCTGCGCCAGCTGCTCATCGCTCATCCGCGCCAGCTGTTCACCGGTTACCATCGCGCCGCTGTCGATACCCACCTCTGCACAGATGCGCGCGGTCACCACCGGGTTGTCACCGGTCAGGACTTTTATCGCGACACCATTATCACGCAGCGCGCTGACCGCCGGAGCCGCGCTGGCTTTAGGCGGATCAAGAAACGTCAGCATCCCTTCTATGGTGAGGTTCTGCTCATCTGCAACGTTCAGCGCCTGCTGCAGACCCGGCTCATCCAGTACGCGGCTCGCCACCAGCAGCACGCGAAACCCCTGCTGATTATACCCCTGCGCCAGCGCCAGCAGTTCCGCGCGACGGGTGTCATTCAGCGGCTGTATTAGCCTGCCTTCACGCTCTGCGACCGCGATGCTGAGCATCTCTTCAACGGCCCCTTTGCAGATCAGCAGCTGCTGGTTAAGCCGGCGATTGTGTACCACGACCGACACGCGCCGCCGGACAAAATCAAACGGCAGCTCATCAATCTTGCTCCATGCATCATTAATAGCGCCGCCCATACGCGCGCCGCCATAGTTCAGAATGGCGCGATCCATCGGGTTAGCGGTGCTGCTCTGGTAAAAGCTGTTAAGCCAGCTCAGCATCAGCACGCGACTGTTCTCCACGCCGGCACAGTCCACGTGCTGTGCCAGGGTAATGTTATCCTGCGTCAGCGTGCCGGTTTTATCCGTGCACAGCACATCCATCGCGCCAAGGTTCTGAATCGCGTTCAGGCGTTTCACAATCACCTTGCGACGCGACATGGCGATAGCCCCTTTTGCCAGGTTCGAGCTGACGATCATCGGCAGCATCTCCGGCGTCAGGCCCACTGCGACCGCCAGTGCGAACAACGAGGCTTCCAGCCAGTCGCCTTTGGTCAGGCCGTTAAGCAGCAGTACCACCGGCACCATAACCAGCATAAAGCGGATTAGCCGCCAGCTGACGCTGTTTACCCCGCGATCAAACGCCGTCTGGCTGCGTTTACCGGTAAGCGATTTTGCCAGACTGCCGAAATAGGTATCGCTGCCGGCGGCGACCACCACCCCTTTTGCGCAGCCGCTGGCCACGCTGGTGCCCATCAGGCAGATGCTGCCTGACTCAAGCAGCGACGCGCTCTGTTCGCATCCGCCCGCCGCTTTACTGGTGACATGGCCGGTGACGTCATATTTTTCTACCGGCAGCGACTCGCCGGTCAGGATCGCCTGACTGATAAACAGATCGCGCGACTCCAGCAGGCGGAGATCGGCCGGCACCAGATCGCCCGCGGAAAGGCAGATGATGTCCCCCGGTACCAGATCCGCGATATCCACTTCCCTGCGTACCGGCGACGCCTGCAGCGACGTACGCCGTATCACCGTTGCGGTCGTGCGCACCATCGATTTCAGCGCCTGGGCTGCTTTACTGGTGCGAAACTCCTGCCAGAAACGCAGTAATCCGCTCAGCGTTACCATAGTGATGATAATCGCGATCCCGGTCAGGTCGGTCTCCCCGCCCTGCCGCCGCGGGATCCAGTAATCAGTAAAAAAACTCACCGCGGCCAGCGCCATCAGCACATAGATAAATGGATTACTGAACGCCTGCAGCAGCTGCAGCAGCGCCGGTGGCGCGTCAATATGCCGGGCATCGTTAGGGCCATAGCGGCGCAGGCGTGCCGCAGCTTCTTCTTCGGTCAGGCCCGAAGCCTGACTGCACAGCCGTACCAGCGTTTCATCTGCAGTAAAGCCGGTTTCCTGCTCAATGCGGTAAAACGGCGACCGCAGATCCTTTTTCCGGTTATCCCGTTGCAGCTTATATTTCATATTGTTCATGTGACACCCCGATGGTGTTATTCAGGCAAGCGCTATCCTGCGCCTGGCGCATATAAACAGAGAGAGCCTGATAAATAATCAGCACGCTGAACCCGCTATTATCGGGCGAAAATATTACGCGTCTTTAATTAATAAAAGACGTCACGATCCTGCACCGAATAAAAGTGAGTGATTAAATGTGTATGGCGCAACGCCTGACTGAGAATGCGAAGTCAGGGTTAACGCACAGCAGACGGGTGCACGCTGAGGATCAGCGTGCGCATCGGGGTGGTGGAAATAGCGCTTTGTAAATCAGAGGCATAAATTACTCCCGCGAATCTATGTTCGCCATCAGCATTGCGTTTTCGGGAGCATTCTGCAGAGAACAGAACGTGCCGCCCGCCTGAGAGGCAAGCAGCAGCAAAAGGATCGGTGCGTCAGCTTGCCCTGTATCGCCATCGATAAGGTTGACTGTTCAACAAGATCCTCCAGATAGTTAGTTGCCGTTATTATATTTGTGCAACAAGTGAAGTAAAGCTGAATATAACGCATGAGCGGTTTATCTAAATTCTGTTGCCGTTTGGTTGAGCACGTTATTAATGGTTTGCGGTTGTGACCCGGTAAGTCCGCACAAAATCCGGGGCTGAAACATTTCTGAAAAAGCGTATCTGATGCGTACTATGCTGGTTATTATCGGCCATAACCCTTATAACAGAACCGCCGGTCTTAGAACCTAAAAGCATATGCATAGCCATAAATAGACTATTCTTCACTGGTACGCTCTCGTAAACTCGCGTTACTTTTTTAAGGCAAGGAAACAACATGAAAACAATTATTCCCTCACTGCTGGCGCTGTCGCTGGCGGCCGCCTTCTCTGCGCACGCTGCCACACCCAAAGATACGCTGGTAATTGCACAGTCTACCGATGATGCTGACAGCTTCGATCCGGCGCAGGGTTTTGAACTCACCACGGTACAGTCATTCACCAATATCTATCAGCGCCTGGTCCAGTCCGATCCGCAAAACCCGACCGACCTGAAACCGACGCTGGCGACCTCATGGCAGCCAGGCAGCGATAACCGCAGCCTGACGTTTGAGCTGCGTAAAGATGCGACCTTTGCCAGCGGCAATCCACTGCGCCCGGAAGATGTGATCTTCTCACTGGGTCGCGTGGTTAAACTGAATCTCGACCCCTCTTTTATTCTGACGCAGCTCGGCTGGAATAAAGATAACGTTGATAGCTTCCTGAAAAAGGTGGATGACCAGCACGTTCAGATCAGCTGGAACGCTAACGTCAGCCCGGCCTATGTGCTGAGCCTGCTCTCGGCGCCGGTCTCTTCAATCATTGATGAAAAAACAGCGCAGGCTAATGCGAAAAACGGCGATTTCGGTCATGCATGGCTGGGAACCCACTCTGCCGGCAGCGGCCCGTATCAGATCCGCAAGGTAGTACTGCATGAAGCGGTTCTGCTGTCGGCAAACCCCTCTTCACCCGCCGGTGCGCCGAAGCTGAAAAATATTCTGATCAAAAACGTACCGGAACCTGCGGCGCGCCGTCTGCTGCTGGAACAGGGCGATGTGGATATCGCACGTAACCTGGGCGCCGACCAGATTGCCGCGCTGAAAGGCAAAGCGGGGGTCAAAACCGATGCGATCCCGATGGCGTCGCTCTATTACATTCAGTTTAACGTCGGCAAAGATCCGGTGCTGAAAAACCCGGCGCTGTGGGAAGCGGCGCGCTATCTGTTCGATTATAAAGGCATTGCCGACAACCTGCTGAAAGGTCAGTTTGAAGTGCACCAGACCTTCCTGCCTAAAGGCTTTTTAGGCGCCCTGAATGAAACGCCATACAGCTACGATCCGGAAAAAGCCAAAGCGATTCTGAAGAAAGCGGGCCTGACGAATGTGAGCTTTACGCTCTCCACCAGCAATCAGCCGCCTTATCTTGATATCGCTCAGGCGCTGCAGGGCAGCTTTGCGAAGGGCGGGGTAAAAGTTGAGGTTCAGCCGGGCCTCAGCTCTGAAGTCTCAACGCGGGTTAAAGCGCATCAGTTTGAGGCGACGCTGAACGCCTGGGGTGCCGATTATTTCGATCCCAACACCAACGCCGCCTCCTTTGCCTATAATCCGGAAGATGGCAGCAAAACCATCGCCTACCGCTCTGACTGGCACATTCCGGAGCTGAGCAAGCAGACGCTGGCTGCCACGGCGGAAGCGGACAGCAACAAACGCGCAGAGCTGTACCAGGCGATGCAGCGCGAAGTGCTGAAAAACTCCCCGTACGTGATTGGCCTGCAGGCGCGTAATCTGGTTGCGCTGCGCGACAATCTGAAAGGCTATGTGCAGGGCATCAACCCCGATATGGTGTATTACGCGCAGGTCTCTAAATAATGTCCGTATCTGCTTCACAGACCGGGTTCGCCCGGTCACTCTGGCAGCGCGGCAGCCGCCTTGTCACCAGCCTGCTTTCGCTGCTGGTGACGCTGCTCGGGCTGCTGGCGTTTACCTTTATGCTGTCGCACCTTTCGCCGGTTGATCCGGTGCAGCAGATTGCCGGCGATCACGCCAGCGAAGCAACCTATGCGCAGGTGCGGCACGATCTCGGACTTGACCAGCCGGTGCTGGTGCAGTTCTGGCGCTATATCAGTCATCTGGCGCGCGGCGATTTAGGTCTTTCTCATCTGACGAATCAGCCGGTGAGCGCCGATCTGCTGCGTACCTTTCCGGCTACGATTGAGCTGGCCACCTGCGCAATGATCTTTGCCGCCGTGTTTGGCGTGGCGCTGGCGCTGCTGGCCGCGTGGAAGCCAGGCAGTGTTATCGACAACGTGGCGCGCTTTATTTCGCTGCTGGGTTATTCGGTGCCGGTGTTCTGGCTCGGGCTGCTGGGTCTGCTGCTGTTCTACGCGGTGCTGCACTGGTCCGCCGGACCGGGTCAGCTGGATGATATCTGGGTCTACACGCTGGAGCCCAAAACCGGCTTTGTGCTGATCGACAGCTGGCTCTCCGGCGATCCGGAGATGTTCCGTAATGCGATTGCGCATCTCTGGCTGCCGGTGGTAATTCTCGGCCTGCTGGCGATGGCGGGCATCACCCGCCTGCTGCGTGCGGCGCTGCTTGAAGAGAGCAGCAAAGAGTATGTGGTGCTGGCACGTGCAAAAGGCGCAGGCCGTACGCGCATCCTGCTGCGTCATATTCTGCCCAACGTCACCGGTACGCTGATCACCGTGATTGCGCTCTCGTATGCCACGCTGCTGGAAGGCTCGGTGCTGACAGAAACCGTCTTCGCCTGGCCGGGCGTAGGCCGTTACATGACCAATGCCCTGTTTTCAGCGGATGTGCCGGCTATCCTCGGCGCCACGCTGCTGATTGGCGGCTGCTTTATTCTGCTCAACGCCGTGGCTGATGCCCTGACCTGGTTAACCGATCCGAGAACCCGATGACTCAACAACTTCACGAACTGGAAAGCGTGCGTCCGCGTCGTCGTCGGGCGCGCGTGACTTCCCTCTCCATCGGCCTGACGCTGGTGGTGATTCTGATTGCGATGGCGCTGCTGGCACCGTGGCTGGCCCCGTTCGATCCGAATGTGCAGACCATTAACCAGCGCCTGCTGCCGCCCTCCGCCCTGCACTGGTTTGGCACCGACGGCTTTGGCCGCGACCTGCTGTCGCGCGTGATTTACGGTGCGCGCCCGACGCTGCTGCTGGTGTCGCTGATTCTGGTACTGACGATCCCGGTGGGATTACTGATTGGTATTACCGCCGGTTATGTCGGCGGCTGGACCGAGCGCGTGCTGATGCGCATTACGGATATCTTCCTGTCGTTACCGAATCTGGTGATTGCGCTGGCGCTGGTCGCCATGCTCGGTCCGGGCCTGATGAATGGCGCGCTGGCGCTGGCGCTGACCAGCTGGCCGCCGTTTGCCCGCCAGGCGCGTGCAGAGACGCTGGCGCTGCGCCGCAGCGACTATCTTGCCGCCGCGCGCATGCAGGGGATCACCGGCCTGCGGCTGATGTTCGGCCATATTCTGCCGCTCTGCCTGCCAACTGCCGTCGTGCGTGCTGCACTCAGCCTCGGCGGTATTATTCTTTCTGCTGCGGGTCTCGGTTTCCTCGGTATGGGCGTACAGCCTCCTACCGCCGAATGGGGCTCAATGGTTGCCGAAGGCAGTAAAGTGATTTTCGATCAGTGGTGGGTAGCTGCGGCGCCCGGCGCTGCGATTTTGTTCGCCAGCCTGGCGTTTAACCTGACAGGCGACGGCCTGCGCGATCGACTGGATACCCGCCATGCAAAATGAGTTATTGATTGATGCCCGCGGGCTGAGCATCCGCAGCGGCGAAGCACTGCTGGTGGATAACATCAGCTTTCAGATTGGCCGCGAACGCGTGGCGCTGGTCGGTGAATCCGGCTCCGGCAAATCACTCACCGCACGCTCGCTGATGGGCCTGCTCTCCCCTTCCCTGCAGCTGCAGGCTGAACGTCTGCAGATTGCCGGCGCTGATGCTCAGCGTCTGCAGGAGCGTGACTGGATCACGCTGCGCGGCGGCAAAGTGGCGATGGTGATGCAGGACCCGAAATATGCGCTTAACCCGACGCGTACTATTGGCTGGCAGGTAGAAGAGCCGCTGATTTTGCATCGTAAGCTGAGCCGCGCTGAACGCCGCGAGAAAGTGTATGAGATGCTGGCAGCCGTTGGCCTGCCCGAACCGCGTCAGCTGATAAAGCGCTACCCGCATCAGCTCTCCGGCGGCATGGGCCAGCGCGTGATGCTGGCGATTGCGCTGATCACCGATCCGGAACTGCTGATTGCCGACGAGCCGACCTCCGCGCTCGATCACGCCATGCGCGACCAGGTGCTGGCGCTGATCCGCCGTCTGGTTGAGCAGCGTAATATGGGGCTGCTGCTGATCAGTCACGATCTGCAGCAGGTCTCAGAACATTGTGAACGGGTAATGGTGATGTATAAGGGCCGGCTGCTTGATACGCTGCCGGCCTCACAGCTCTCTCATGCCACTCACCCTTATACCCGCACGCTGTGGGCCTGTCGTCCCGGTAAGGCGACGCACGGCGAACGTCTGCCGGTGCTGGATCGCGCTGCGCTGGAGAGAGAGAATGATTGAGTTATCAAACCTGAGCGTTGCCCATAAGCACGGCTATGAGCTGCGTACCGTAGTGCATGACGTCTCGCTGCAGGTCGCTGCCGGTGAATGTTTTGGCCTGGTCGGTCCCTCCGGCTGCGGTAAATCCTCGCTGCTGTGGGTGCTGGCCGGGCTGAACCCGCACTGGCAGGGCGAGATGACGCTGGCGCAGACGGCGGTGCAGCCCGGTAAAGCCTTTACCGGCCAGCTGCGGCGCGATGTGCAGATGGTGTTTCAGGACCCCTATGCCTCGCTGCATCCGCGTCATCGTCTGCGCCGCACGCTGGCGGAGCCCCTGAAGCTGCTGAAGCGCGACAATATCAATGAGCGCATCGACGCAGGTTTTCGTCATGTCGGTCTCGATCCGGCGCTGGCGGATCGCTATCCGCATCAGCTTTCGGGCGGACAGCGCCAGCGCGTGGCGATTGTACGCGCACTGCTGCTGGAACCTAAAATTCTGCTGCTGGATGAACCAACATCAGCGCTGGATATGTCGGTGCAGGCGGAGATCCTCAACCTGCTGAACGATCTCAAGCAGAACGACGGACTGACCATGGTGCTGGTCAGCCACGATCCGGATGTTATCGATCATATGTGCGATCGCGCGGCGCATATGGCGCAGGGACGCATTGTCAGTTAGCCTTTCGCTTATGCGGCCTCCGGTATCCGGCGGCCGCTTTCTGAATCTCTTAACGCAAGGAGCAGCCTGTGACGGTGAAATTACGCCCTCTGGAGCGGGAAGATCTGCATTTTGTTCATCAGCTGGATAATAATGCCAGCGTGATGCGCTACTGGTTTGAAGAGCCTTATGAGGCGTTTGTTGAGCTTTCCGATCTCTATGACAAGCATATTCACGATCAGACCGAGCGGCGCTTTGTGGTCGAATATGAAGAGGAAAAAGCGGGACTGGTTGAGCTGGTGGAGATTAACCATGTGCACCGTCGCGCTGAGTTTCAGATCATCATCGCGCCAGGCCATCAGGGCAAGGGTTTAGCCAGCAAGGCGGCCCGGCTGGCCATGGATTACGGTTTTTCCGTGCTGAATCTCTACAAGCTCTATCTGATTGTTGATCAGGAGAATGAGAAGGCGATTCATATCTACAGTAAGCTCGGCTTTGAAGTTGAAGGCGTGCTGAAGCATGAATTTTTTATCAATGGTGAATACCGTAACACCATCCGCATGTGCATTTTTCAGCAGCAGTATCTGGCGCAGCATAAGCCCGGCAACGCCATGGTCAAGCCCACCGCCCAGTAAGCAGCGAACCGCAGGCATCTGAACATTTTGCAGGGGCGCCATTAATAACGCCCTGGCTGACGTTGCCAGGAATTGGCCAGGGGCGCATGAATGCGCCCCCCTACGGCATCTGAACCCTTCGCAGGGGCGCCATTAATGGCGCCCTGGCTGACGTTGCCAGGAACTGGCCAGGGGCGCATGAATGCGCCCCCTACGGCATCTGAACCCTTCGCAGGGGCGCCATTAATGGCGCCCTGGCCGGCGTTGCCGGGAACTGGCCAGGGGCGCATGAATGCGCCCTCTACGGTAATCCTGAGGCACCTGAACATTCTGTAGGGGCGCCATTAATGCGCCCCCTACGGCATCTGAACCCTTCGTAGGGGCGCCATTAATGCGCCCCCTACGGCATCTGAACCCTTCGTAGGGGCGCCATTAATGGCGCCCTGGCCGGCGTTGCCGGGAACTGGCCAGGGGCGCATGAATGCGCCCCCTCCGGCACCTGCACCTTCGCAGGGGAATGATTACGCAGAGATCAGCGGCCGCGCGCGCCTACCACGTTCAGTACCGGCTGCGGATGATCCGGTTTCAGGGTATACATCCCGCCATAGAACGGATCGACCACCAGCCAGCCCGGGAAGCCGAGCAGCGGAATATTTCCCAGCACGTACCAGAGATTGGCACTTGCCTCAATCGGCAGCGTCAGCGGGACATAGCCGGGGCTCTCCAGCATGACCTGATAATGTTTTTTACCAAAGTAGCTGCCGTTTGATTTTGCCAGGTCTACGGTCTGGGGCGTGTAGCCCTGCGCTACCGCGCGTCCGGTCTCATCCTGTACCGTAAAGCGGGCGCCTTGCGGGATAGAGTCAATTTTTACCGGCTGCGTGTCTGTACCGACGATAGTGGCGCAGCCGCTTAGCAGCAGCGCGCAGGCGGGAAGAGTGTGTCGCAGGTTCATAGCAGATCCGCATCAGAGTCAGAGAGCACAGTGTAAACCGTGCTCTCTGGCTTTTCACTGACGACAATCGCGCTATCAGTGTGCTTTTTTTGTGCTTATTCAGCGTTGACAACAGGCAGCAATTGCCCGGATATCCTCAGGCGACGTCCGGCAGCAGCCGCCAATCAGTTGCGCACCCGCTTGCTGCCATTCGCTGAACTTCTCCTGCAGCGTGCAGCCAGACGGGGCGGAGTGCCAGCTTTTGCTGTCTGCATCATACTGTTCGCCTGAGTTGGGGTAGACCAGCAGCGGCTTCTGCGTCAGCGCCTGCAGGGTCCGCAGCGCCGGCGTAACGCTCTCCAGCGCCACACAGTTAATGCCCACCGCAACAACCTGCGGTGCTGCGTCAATCACCTTCATTACGCTCTCAAGCGGCGTGCCGTCGCTGATATGCTCTGCGTCACGCAGCGTAAACGAAAACCATGCGCTGCTTTGCGGGAATTCAGCCAGCAGCGCGATCAGCGCCTGCGCTTCGCCAAACGACGGCAGCGTTTCGCATGCCAGCAGGTCGACGCCCGCCTCCAGCAGCGCCGCCACGCGCGGCCGGTGGAAATCTTTCATCTCTTCCGGCGGCAGCGCGTAGTCGCCGCGATACTCGGCACCGTTTGCCAGGTAGGCGCCCCAGGGCCCTACTGAACCGGCGATCAGCAGCGGAGCCGTGGTGCCGGAAGCAGCACGGTAATCATCGCGTGCACGCTGCGCCAGCGTCACGCTCAGGCGGATCAGCTCACCCGCCTTGCCGCTATCCAGGCCGCGTGCGGCAAAACCGCGCGGCGTTGCCTGATAGCTGGCGGTGATCGCCACCTGTGCGCCGGCAGCAAAGTAGTCGCGGTGCACGGCATAAATCAGTTCCGGCTGCTCCATCAGCACTTTTGCTGACCAGAGGGAGTCTGCAAGATCGCAGCCGCGTGCCTCCAGCTCGGTGGCCAGCGCGCCATCCAGGATCAGCGGACGGGTTTGAGTGAGTGCTTCAGCAATCGGGTTACGCGGCATGGTTGCTCTCCTGCGTCTTAAGGGGTTTACGTCGCCGGGTAACATAGTAAGCAGCATAACAGAGCAGTACAAACGGAATACCGCACCAGAGCGCGATGCGCTGTGACGGATCAAACGCCAGACCCACGCACGCTACCAGACAGAGCACAAATCCCAGTACCGGCACCACCGGGTAGAACGGCGCGCGGTACGCGAGCTGCCTGATATCGTTTCCGGCCTGCACGTAGCGCCGGCGGAAAACGTAGTGTGAGGCGCAGATGCTGAGCCAGACGGCCACCACGGCAAAACCGGAGATGGCCGACAGCGCCACAAATACCGTATCCGGCGCGATTACGCTGGAAAAGAGCGCCAGCAGGCCGCCCAGCATGCTGATGGTGATCGCCAGAACCGGAATACCACGCCGGTTCACGCGCGCAAAACAGCGCGGCAGCGTGTTTTCATTTGCCAGCGACCAGAGCATGCGTCCGGAGGCATAGAGGCCGGAGTTAGCAGCAGAGAGGATCGCCGTAAGAATCACGAAGTTGAAGATGTCAGCTGACCAGGGAATACCGATTTTTTCAAACACCAGCACAAACGGGCTTTTAACTATGCCCGCCTGGTCCATCGGGATCAGGGCCGCCAGCACAAATACCGTGCCGACAAAGAAGATAATCAGGCGGGCCACGGTTGTACGGATAGCCAGCGGCAGCGCTTTCTGCGGCTCCTCAGTCTCACCTGCTGCAATTCCGATCAGTTCAGTCCCGGAAAACGCAAAGTTTACCGCCACCATTGTCATCAGAATAGGCAGCGTGCCGTGCGGCAGCCAGCCCGACGCCGTGAGGTTATGCAGGCCCGGCGCGGCAGAGCCATCTTTCAGCGGGATAAAGCCAAACATCGCGGCGCCGCCCAACACAATAAAAGCGATGATGGTGACCACTTTAATGATCGAGAACCAGAACTCGCCTTCGGCAAAAAAGCGCGTAGAGATAATATTCAGCAGATAGATGGCCAGACAAAATACCAGACACCAGAGCCAGACCGGCACGGCCGGGAACCAGTACTGCATACAGAAACCGGCCGCGGTCAGGCTGGACCCCAGCGCCACGGTCCAGGTGAGCCAGTAGAGCCAGGCGACGGTGTAGCCCGTGGCCGGGCTCAGGTAGCGCGCGGCGTAAACGTGAAACGCACCGGTTTCCGGCATCGCTACCGCCAGCTCGCCCAGGCAGGCCATTACCAGCCAGACCACCAGCGCGCCAATGAGATAGGCCAGCAGTGTGCCCGCGGCACCGGTTGTTGAAATGATGTAGCCGGTGTTAAAAAACAGGCCGGTGCCAATGACGCCGCCCAGCGACAGCATCACCAGATGCCGCACTTTCATCGTGCGTTTAAAACTTTCCTGCGGAGGGGTATTCGCGCTTTGCATGCTGATAATCCATATGGACGTCTAAACTTCTATATGGATACAGAGTTATACGCATCCGCGCTGCGTTTTGCAACGTGGCGGAAACAGGGAATCGTACAGATCGGGAGAGCCCCGCGTTAACGGGGCAAAAAATCAGGCGCCAAACACGCCCTGCAGATAGCGCTCCAGCGCAACACGGGAACTGAAACCGTGGGGAATACCGTAATGCTCCTGTGAATCACCCATCAGGTAGAGAGGGAATTGCGTGTAGTGATCGCAGGTTTTCATCTCTGAGGCGGGCTCAGCAAAGTGCTGGCTTTTCTCTTTCAGCGTAGGATGTATCACCAGCGCTGTGCGTCCCAGACGCGCCTCACGGTTAACATAGACGTAGTTCTCACCACGGCGGTAACCATAGGTTTTTGGCGTCAGAACATCCATTTCGAATCCTGCTTTCTCCAGTACGCGCGCAACCTCATCCGGACGTAAATACATGCTTGCTCCTCTCTTCTCACAGCTCCGCAACCTTACAACAGACCTATGGTACAGACATTCGGATTTTCCCTAAAGCCTGGCATAGCGCTGCGTTTAATCACGTATCGTCTACACTTAGTATTACGTTTTAAATCAAAGGGAGCGAAAAATGTTTAATCGAACGACTAAAAATGATGACATTGATATCAATCAGGATGTAAACGATCTGGCTGATTCGCTGGAAGCGTTGCTCAAATCTTACGGCAGCGATGCCAAAGATGAAGTCGACAGCGCACGCGATAAGGCGCAAAAACTGCTGAAACAGACCCGTGCGAAAATGAACGGCAACAATTCAGTTTCCCAGGCGGCGCGTGATGCAGGCTATCAGGTTGATGCCTATGTGCGCGACAAGCCATGGCACGGTGTCGGAGTAGGCGCTGCCGTTGGTCTGGTTCTGGGTGCGCTGCTGGTATCCCGCCGCTAATCTGACCTATGAAATCTCACAAGGCCCTGCTGACGCAGGGCTTTTTTTTTGCCGTTTTTTACCCGAAAAATTTTTTCCGCTGCGAAAAGCGCTGCCTGCCTGGTTTGTGCCACTATCGGAGCAATACCCCTTCAGTTAGCGGGTTGACCACCGCAATCGCTACATCTAGTATTTGATAGTCAAATAAGGTACTACATATTGAAATATGACCCGTTGCGTCTGGCAGTAGCCGCTATCTTCCTGTGACTAAAAGGAAATGCGAATCATGAGCATTATTATTTACACTAAAAGCAACTGTGTCCAGTGTGACACCACTAAACATGCGCTGGATCGTCGTGGTATCGCTTACCAGCTCATCAATCTTGATATACAGCCGGAGGCGACTGGAGAGCTCAGAACGCTGGGCTACCGCCAGGTACCGGTTGTGATAACGCCGGACGACAGCTGGAGCGGCTTCCGTCCGGACAAAATTGCTGCGCTGCGCCAGCCAGCAGCGGTAAGTGAATAGCCCCGTGTATTCGCTGGTCTATTTTTCCAGCCGATCTGAAAACACCCACAGGTTTATTACCCGCCTGGCGCTGCCGGCGCGCCGCATTCCTGCAGAGGCTGACCAGCGGCTGCAGGTTGACCACCCCTATATTCTGGTGGTGCCAAGCTATGGCGGCGGCGGTGTGCAGGGTGCCGTACCACGCCAGGTGATTCAGTTTCTTAACGACAGCGCGAATCGTCGCGGCATCCGTGGCGTTATTGCCGCCGGCAACCGCAATTTCGGCAGCGGTTTCTGCCTGGCGGGCGACATCATTGCGCGTAAATGTCAGGTGCCCTGCCTCTATCGCTTTGAAATGATGGGGACGCCGGAAGACATTGCGCAGGTTAAAGCAGGAGTAACCCAATTTTGGCAACAGCAGACACCCTGAACAGCACGCAGCTCGATTACCATGCGCTGAACGCGATGCTGAATCTGTATGACGCAGCAGGCCATATTCAGTTTGAGAAAGATCGTGAAGCGGTGCGGCAGTTTTTCCTGCAGCATGTTCAGCCCAACACGCTCACCTTCAGCTCTGCCGCTGAGCGGCTGCGCTATCTGGTGGATGAAGGCTACTACGAAGCCAGCGTGCTGAATCAGTATGATTTCCGCTTTCTCTGCGCGCTGCATGATGACGCGGATGCGCAGAAGCACCGCTTTCACACCTTCCTCGGCGCCTGGAAGTTTTACACCAGCTATACGCTGAAAACCTTTGATGGCAAACGCTACCTGGAGACCTTCACCCAGCGCGCCTGTATGGTGGCACTGACGCTGGCACGCGGTGATGAGCAGCAGGCGCGGGCGCTGCTGACGGAGATCCTGAGCGGCCGTTTCCAGCCCGCCACGCCCACGTTTCTGAACTGCGGCAAACAGCAGCGCGGTGAGCTGGTCTCCTGCTTCCTGCTGCGTATCGAAGATAACATGGAGTCAATTGGCCGGGCGGTGAACTCTGCCCTGCAGCTCTCTAAACGCGGGGGCGGCGTGGCGTTTCTGCTCTCTAACCTGCGCGAAGCGGGAGCCCCCATCAAGCGCATTGAAAACCAGTCATCCGGCGTGATCCCCGTCATGAAGATGCTGGAGGATGCGTTCTCCTACGCTAACCAGCTGGGCGCCCGCCAGGGTGCCGGTGCTGTCTGGCTGAATGCGCATCATCCCGATATTCTGCGCTTCCTTGATACCAAACGTGAAAACGCGGATGAAAAAATCCGCATTAAAACGCTTTCGCTGGGCGTGGTGATCCCGGATATCACCTTTCAGCTGGCAAAAGAGAACCGGGAGATGGCGCTGTTTTCGCCGTATGACGTTGAGCGCATCTATGGCAAAGCGTTCAGCGATATCAGCATCAGCGAGCACTATGATGCGATGCTGGCTGACGATCGTATCCGCAAAACCTATATCAAACCGCGCGACTTTTTCCAGACGCTGGCAGAGATCCAGTTTGAATCGGGCTATCCCTACATCATGTATGAAGATAGCGTTAACCGCAGTAATCCGATTGCCGGCCGCATTAACATGAGTAACCTCTGCTCGGAGATTTTGCAGGTGAACAGCGCCAGCGAACTGAATGAGGATCTCAGCTACCGGCGCACGGGCAAAGATATCTCCTGTAATCTCGGATCGCTGAATATCGCGCACGCCATGGACTCCCGCGACCTTCCCCGCACCGTAGCGGTGGCCGTGCGGGCGCTTACCGCGGTGTCAGAGATGAGCGAGATCGGCTCGGTGCCGTCCGTCGCCGAAGGTAACCGCCGTTCACACGCCATTGGTCTCGGGCAGATGAATCTGCACGGCTACCTGGCGCGGGAAGGCATCGCCTACGGTTCAGACGAGGCGCTTGATTTCACCAACCTCTACTTTTACTGCGTCACGTTCCACGCACTGCGTACCTCAAACCAGCTGGCCCGCGAGCGGCAGCGCAGCTTTGACGGATTTGAACAGTCGCACTACGCCAGCGGGCGCTACTTCGATAAATATATTACGCACAGCTGGCAGCCGCGCACCGCCCGTATTGCGCAGCTGTTCCACGATGCCGGACTTGTCCTGCCGACGCAGGCTGACTGGCAGGCGCTGCGGTCGGCGATAATGCAGCACGGGCTGTTTAACCAGAATCTGCAGGCGATCCCGCCAACCGGTTCTATCTCCTACATCAATCACGCCACCTCGAGTATTCATCCGATTGTGTCGCGCATTGAGATCCGTAAAGAGGGCAAGACCGGGCGCGTCTATTATCCGGCACCGTTTATGACCAATGAAAACCAGGCGTTCTATCAGGATGCCTACCAGATCGGTCCTGAGGCGATTATTGATACCTATGCCGAAGCGACGCAGCATGTCGATCAGGGATTGTCACTGACGCTGTTTTTCCGCGATGACGTCACCACGCGCGATATCAACAGGGCGCAGATTTACGCCTGGAAAAAAGGCATCAAAACGCTCTATTACATTCGTCTGCGTCAGATGGCGCTGCAAGGCACGGAGGTTGAGGGCTGCGTCTCCTGCGCCCTGTAAAATTATGATGAAACGTAATGCCATTCAGGCAATCAACTGGAATCGCCTGCAGGATGATAAAGATCTTGAGGTCTGGAACCGTTTGACCAGTAACTTCTGGCTGCCGGAAAAAGTACCGCTGTCAAACGATCTGCCCGCGTGGCAGGCGCTGGAACCGGCGCAGCAGCAGCTGACTATCCGCGTGTTTACCGGGCTGACGCTGCTCGATACGATTCAGAATGTGGTGGGCGCACCGGGCCTGATGCCGGATGCCGCCACGCCGCATGAAGAAGCGGTGCTGTCAAATATCAGCTTTATGGAGGCGGTACACGCCCGCTCCTACAGCTCGGTTTTCTCCACGCTATGCAATACGGCAGACGTGGACGCTGCCTACCGCTGGAGTGAAGAGAACGCCGCGCTGCAGAATAAGGCGCAGATCATTCTGGCGCACTATCAGGCGGACGATCCGCTGAAGAAAAAGATCGCCAGCGTCTTTCTGGAGTCGTTTCTGTTTTACTCGGGCTTCTGGCTGCCGATGTACTGGTCAAGCCGCGGCAAGCTGACCAACACCGCCGATCTGATCCGCCTGATCATCCGCGATGAGGCGGTTCATGGCTACTACATCGGCTATAAATATCAGCAGGCGCTGCAGCACGCCGATGACGCGCGGCGAGAGGCGCTACAGCAGTTCGCTGTCGATCTGCTGCTGGAGCTGTATGAAAATGAACTGGCTTATACCGATACGCTGTATAGGGAGTCGGGCTGGGCTGATGAAGTAAAAGCTTTTCTGCACTACAACGCTAACAAGGCGCTGATGAATCTGGGCTATGAAGCCCTGTTTCCGGCAGAGATAGCCGCAGTTAACCCGGCGATACTGGCGGCATTGTCGCCCAATGCAGATGAAAACCACGACTTCTTCTCCGGCTCCGGCTCCTCCTATGTGATGGGTAAAGCTGTGGAAACGGAAGATGAGGACTGGAATTTTTAACGGTACGCTGCACTGCCAGTTTTATACGCCACGGGAGAACTCCCGTGGTGCTGCCCTCCTTCTCTTTCTGCACGCTAAATGTCAGCGCAGCGTGCGCTGAAGGGGACTGGTATGTCCTGTCAATTATCACAACAATGAAATAATTTTTTCGGTTACTATTACCCGTATATGATTATTTCTTTGTGTGTCAGCTCATGAGTTCATCCCCGGCACGTCTCAGTGCCCCATTAGTAACGCTGATGTCAGTGGCGACAGGGCTGGCAGTGGCCAGTAACTACTACGTGCAGCCGCTGCTCAACACAATCGCGCATCAGTTTGGCCTCTCAGTCAGCGTCGCAGGCTTTATCGTGACTACGGCGCAGCTAGGCTACGCCTGTGGATTGCTGCTGCTGGTGCCGCTGGGCGATATGCTGGAACGCCGTGCCCTGATTGTCTCAATGAGCCTGCTGGCGGCGGGCGGCATGATGCTGACCGCCCTCTCCTCTTCGCTGACGCTGATGCTGCTGGGTACCGTGATAACCGGTCTCTTCTCAGTGGTCGCACAGCTGCTGGTACCGCTGGCCGCAACGCTCGCTGCTCCGGAAAAGCGTGGCAAAGTGGTAGGCACGGTCATGAGTGGTCTGCTGCTGGGCATTTTACTGGCCCGTACCGTGGCCGGCGCGCTGGCTCAGGTTGCAGGATGGCGCAGCGTTTACTGGTGCGCCAGCGTGCTGATGATCCTGATGGCGCTGGCGCTGTGGCGCTATTTGCCGCGTTACCAGCAGCGCGTGCCGCTTAACTACCTGCAGCTGTTGCGCTCTATTTTCTCCCTGTTCAGCGCCGATCGGGTATTACGTACCCGGGCACTTACCGGCTGCCTGAGTTTTGCAAACTTCAGCATGCTCTGGACTTCAATGGCTTTTTTGCTGGCCGCGCCGCCGTGGAATTTCAGCGAGGGCGAGATTGGCCTGCTGGGTCTGGCCGGTGCCGCAGGCGCGCTGGCGGCGCGTCAGGCAGGCGGACTGGCCGACCGCGGCAAAGCAAAACTCACCACCAGCGCCGGGCTGGTGATCATGCTGATCTCCTGGGGCGTTACCGCTCTGGGCAGCAGCAGCCTGCTGGCGCTGATTGCCGGTATTGTGCTGCTGGATCTGGCGGTTCAGGGGGTGCACATCACCAATCAAAGCGTGATTTATCGCACCCTGCCTGAAGCGCGCAATCGCCTGACCTCCGGCTATATGACCAGCTATTTTACCGGGGGTGCGCTGGGCTCGGTTATCTCGGCAAATGCGTTTCATCTGTTTGGCTGGTATGGCGTCTGTGCGGCTGGCGCCCTGGCAACGCTGCTTAATCTGGCAATCTGGTGGCGTAATGCCCGCGCAGAGCCTGCCTGAGCAAGAAAAACAGCGCAAATCGGTAAGCTGCGCTGTCCATTAACAGGTGAGTTTGATATCGTTAGCAGTGTACTTATTCACTGAAGTTATTTTTACTCTCGAAATTATTCCACAGCGAAGCGGTTAGCGCGCTGAATGTGATATTTCTACGTTGCAATCAAGAGGTTTTTTTAGATGGAAAGTTCGTTTACTCCCATTGAGCAGATGCTGAACGTCCGGGCAAATCGCCATAAAGATTTTCCGCTGCAGGAAATTATCCTGACCCGCCTGTGTATGCATATGCAGGGCAAGCTGCTGGATAATCGCAACAAAATGCTCAAGGCGCAGGGAATTAACGAAACCTTATTTATGGCGCTGATCACGCTGGATGCACAGGAAAACCAGAGCATTCAGCCATCAGAACTGAGCTCGGCGCTGGGTTCCTCACGCACCAACGCCACGCGCATTGCGGATGAACTGGAAAAGCGCGGCTGGATCGAACGCCGTGAAAGCGACAACGATCGCCGCTGCCTGCATCTGCACCTGACTGAAAAAGGCAACGAGTTCCTGCGTCAGCTGCTGCCGCCACAGCACCAGAGCCTGCAGTATCTCTGGTCGTCACTGAGCGCAACCGAGCAGGAGCAGCTGGAAGCCATCACGCGCAAGCTGCTTAACCGTCTTGATAAAATGGACGAAGATCAGGTTATCGCCTCACTCTCTCGCTAATAGCAAGAAGTGCGACACAACCCCCTGCCGAAATCGCTATTTTAATTTTCCTTTATCTGGCCAGCGCCTTTTGCGCTGGCTTTTTCGATTCGGGTTACCGTGTTGATGGATCAGCACATCCCGACTTATGGCAAACGTGGAGAATGACATGAGTGCGACAGCGGAAGCTCAAAGCCCGCAACAGCCTGCAAACAAGAAGAAGAAGCGTAAACTTGCGCTGATCCTGCTGGCTGTCGTGTTTATTGTGGCCGGCATTGGCTATCTGACTTACTGGTATCTGGTACTGCGGCATTTTCAGGAGACTGATGATGCCTATGTGGCTGGCAATCAGGTGCAGGTGATGGCGCAGGTTTCCGGCAGCGTTAATAAAGTGTGGTTTGATGATACCGATCGCGTCAAAAAAGGTGACGTGCTGGTCTCACTGGACAAAACCGATGCGCAGCAGGCTTTTGAAAAAGCGCAAACTGCGCTGGCCACCAGCGTCCGCCAGACGCACCAGCTGATGATCAACGGCAGGCAGTATCAGGCCACGATCAAGCTGCAGCAGACGGCACTGGAGCAGGCAGAAGCCGACCTGAAGCGCCGCGAACCGCTGGGTGCCTCTAATCTGATTGGCCGCGAAGAGCTGCAGCACGCGCGCGACGCCGTGGCGACCGCCAAAGCGCAGCTTGACGTGGCTGTGCAGCAATATAATGCCAACCAGGCGATGATCCTGAATACCGGTCTGGAAAATCAGCCTGCGGTACAGCAAAGCGCTGCTGCCCTGCGCGATGCCTGGCTTAATCTGCAGCGTACCGATATTCGCAGCCCGATTGATGGCTATGTTTCACGCCGCAGCGTGCAGGTCGGCTCGCAAATCTCCACTACCACCCCGCTTCTGGCGGTGGTGCCCGCCACCAACCTGTGGGTAGATGCCAACTTCAAAGAGACGCAGCTTGCCGGCGTACGTATCGGTCAGTCTGCAACCGTGGTCAGCGATATCTATGGCGATGACGTGGTTTATCACGGCAGGGTTGCGGGTCTCGATATGGGTACCGGCAGCGCCTTCTCGCTGCTGCCCGCGCAAAACGCCACCGGTAACTGGATCAAAGTCGTACAGCGCCTGCCGGTGCGTATTGAGCTGAACCCGGATGAAGTGGCGGCGCATCCGCTGCGCATCGGCCTTTCGACCCTGGTGAAAATTGATACGCAGAACAAAGAGGGCGCCGTGCTGGCGGGTGCCGTACGTCCGCAGGCGGCGTATGAGAGCAATGCGCTGGCTATCGACCTCGCACCGGTCAACCAGATGATTACCGCTATCGTTCGTGCCAACGCGGGCTGATCCGCCGGAGACTGTTATGGCACAAAAACCGCTTGAGGGCGCGCCCCTTGTTTTGATGACTATCGCCCTGTCGCTGGCGACATTCATGCAGGTGCTCGACTCAACCATCGCCAACGTGGCGATCCCGACCATTGCCGGTAACCTGGGCGCCTCTAACTCACAGGGCACCTGGGTCATCACCTCGTTCGGGGTGGCTAACGCCATCTCGATTCCGATTACCGGCTGGCTGGCAAAACGCATCGGTGAAGTGAAGCTCTTTACCTGGGCGACAATCCTGTTTGCGCTCGCCTCCTGGGCGTGTGGCATGTCAGAAAGCCTGGAGATGCTGATCTTTTTCCGTATTCTGCAGGGCATTGTGGCCGGCCCGCTGATCCCGCTCTCGCAAAGCCTGCTGCTGAGTAACTATCCGCCTGCCAAACGCAGCATTGCGCTGTCGCTGTGGGCGATGACGGTGATCGTCGCGCCAATCTGTGGCCCGATCCTCGGCGGCTGGATCAGCGATAACTATCACTGGGGCTGGATCTTCTTTATCAACGTGCCGATTGGCATTGTGGTGGTGATGCTGACGCTGCAGACGCTGCGCGGCCGCGAAACCAAAACAGAGATCCGCCCGATCGATATTGTCGGTCTGGTGCTGCTGGTGGTGGGTATCGGGGCGCTGCAGGTGATGCTGGATCGCGGTAAAGAGCTGGACTGGTTCAGCTCAACAGAGATTATCGTGCTGACGGTGGTCGCCGTGGTGGCGCTGGCGGTGCTGCTGGTGTGGGAGCTGACGGATGATCATCCGATAGTTGACCTGTCGCTGTTCAAAATGCGCAATTTCACCATTGGCTGCCTGTCGATAAGCCTGGCTTATATGCTTTACTTCGGCTCCATTGTCCTGCTGCCGCAGCTGCTGCAGGAAGTCTATGGCTACACTGCCACCTGGGCCGGACTGGCATCGGCACCGGTCGGGATTATCCCGGTGATCCTCTCACCTATCATCGGCCGTTTTGCCCACAAGCTCGATATGCGCCGGCTGGTGACCTTTAGCTTTATCATGTATGCCGTCTGTTTTTACTGGCGCGCCTATACCTTTGAACCCGGCATGGACTTTGGCGCATCTGCCTGGCCGCAGTTTATTCAGGGCTTTGCCGTAGCCTGTTTCTTTATGCCGCTGACCACGATTACGCTATCGGGACTGCCGCCGGAGCGCCTGGCGGCCGCCTCCAGCCTCTCTAACTTTGTGCGTACGCTGGCGGGGTCGATCGGTACCTCGATCACTACCACCCTGTGGACCAATCGCGAATCAATGCATCACAGCTATCTGAGTGAATCCGTCAATCCTTACAACCAGAATTCGCAGGAGATGTATGCGCAGCTGGAAGGGATGGGCATGAGCCACCAGCAGGCGTCTGCATGGATTGCGCGGGAGATTACCAATCAGGGTCTGATTATTTCAGCCAATGAGATCTTCTGGGCATCGGCGGGAGTGTTTGTGATTCTGCTGGTGCTGGTATGGTTTGCCCGTCCGCCGTTTGGCGCAGGCGGCGGAGGTGGCGGAGGTGGCGGCGCGCACTAAGCCGCCACCATGTAAAACGGGCCGTAATGGCCCGTTTTTTTTATGCGTTCTGACGCCACCATTCGGCCAGCAGAATACCGGTTGCTACCGAGACATTCAGGCTCTCGACGTTGCCGGTTCCGCCAATTGACAGGCTGAGATCGCCCTGCCGGAAGGTGCTGTCTGAGAGACCTTCACGCTCCTGCCCCAGCACCAGTACCATTTTCGCCGGCAGTTCAGCGCGCGCCAGCGGCGTGCCCTCATGGCTCGACGTGGTCACGATGGTGTAGCCCGCCTTACGAAACGCTTCGAGACCTGCAGCAAAATCTTCACCGTTGATCGCCTGCACGTGCTCAGCGCCGCCTTCAGCAGTACGCACGGCGGCGCCCGACTCCAGCTGCGACGCATCGTTCACCAGCAATCCCTTCACACCAAAATGCGCGCAGCTGCGCATAATGGCGCCCAGGTTGTGTGGGTTGCTGACATCTTCCAGCGCCAGCACGCAATCTTTACGCTCTGCTTTTTTCAGCCACTCTGATACCGCCATGCCGCTGCGCTTTTTGATAATAAAGCAGACGCCGCCGTGATGTTCGGTACCGGACGCTTTCGCCAGCTCAGCCTCCTCAACCACGTGATACGCTTTGCGGTTTGCGGCCAGCCAGCGCAGCGTTTCGCGGAAGCGCGGCGTGACGCTCTGGACAAACCAGGCGCGCACGATACTTTCCGGACGGCTCAGGAACAGCGCCTGACAGGCGTTTTCGCCATAGACACGCGTCTCTTCCTGGCGCTGACGGCGGATCTGCTCGGAATCAATGACCGGCTTCGCGTCAGCGGCATCATCCGCCGCGCTCTCTGCAGCGGCAACCGGCGGGCGGGATACGGTGCGCCACGGCGAATCGCTGAAGCCGCGATCGTCGCGGTCGTTACGCTCAGGGCGATTGCTACGCTCGTTACGCTCGTTACGGTCATTACGATCGTTACGGTCCGTACGGCGGCCACGTCCGGCATCATCGCTGCTGCGCGGTGCACGTGAGCGGCCAGCGTCATCACGGCTGCGCGAGCGGCCGGAGTCGTCACCGCTGCGCGGTGCGCGGGCACGATCGCCCTCGTCATTATTGCGATTGCTGCGGGGAGCAGAGCGACGACTATCTTCCTGGCGCGCAGCAGGACGGCCGCCTTTGCCGGTACGCGGATTTGGCTTACTGCCGCCCTCCTCTTCACGTACATACATCACTTTTACCTTGCCGCTTTTGCCTTTAAATTCGTCGTTCATCTGTTCCTCCAGCATTGAGAGCGCGAAGATTACCTGATGTGCCAGCGCTTAGCTATCAACTATTGAACCTATTGGGTAATCCAGATTGAGCATAGCATTCAGCCTTTTCATAATACGACTCTATTACCAGATTTACAGGACCGGTTTGAGATGACAATAAATACTGTATGCGCCGGCTGTCAGGCAGTTAACCGCGTTCCCGAAGCGCGCCTGACCGACGGTGCGAAGTGCGGCCGCTGCGGCGAAGCGCTTTTCAACGGTGAAGTGGTGAATGCCACGGCCGCTACGCTGGATAGCTATCTGCAGGATGACCTGCCGGTCGTGATCGACTTCTGGGCACCGTGGTGCGGACCGTGCGTAAACTTTGCGCCCGTGTTTAAAGAAGTTGCGGCCGAACGCAGTGGCAAAGTGCGTTTCATCAAAGTGAATACGGAAGCTGAGCAGGCGCTGAGCACGCGTTTTCGTATCCGCACGATCCCGACCATCATGATTTTTAAACAGGGCGAAATGGTCGATATGCTGAATGGCGCAATGCCGAAAACGCCGTTTAATGAATGGCTCGATGAAACCCTGTAGTCACTGAAGGCCAGCACATTGCTGGCCTTGCTTTTACCCTTCTATTACACTGACGTTTTTCCTGCCCTGCACATCTATGTCTGAAAATGCTGTTCTGCGCTTACGGGCGCAACGTCTGGCCCGCGCCACCCGGCCTTTTCTCGCGCGCGGTAATCGCGTCGTACGCTGTCAGCGCTGCCTGTTGCCGCACAAAAATTGCCTGTGTGCTACGCTGCAGCCGCAGCAGTCGCGCAGCCGCTTCTGCCTGGTGATGTTTGATACTGAACCAATGAAGCCCAGCAATACCGGACGCCTGATTGCCGATGTGCTGCCAGATACCCTCGCCTTCGGCTGGTCGCGGACGGAGCCCGATCCGGCGCTGCTGGCAGCAGTACAAAGCAGTGACTATCAGCCGGTAGTGGTGTTTCCTGCGTCTTATGCCGATCCCGGACGCGACGTGCTGACCACGCCGCCGGTCAGCGGTAAACCGCCACTGTTTATTATGCTGGATGGCACCTGGTCCGAGGCGCGCAAGATGTTCCGTAAAAGCCCGTGGCTGGACACTTTTCCGGTGATGTCGCTTAGCGTGAGTACGCCTTCGCGCTATACGCTGCGCGAGGCGCACGGTGAAGGACAGCACTGCACGGCTGAGGTCGCCGCAGCGCTACTGGCTCAGGCGGGTGACAGTCTTGCTGCCAGCGCCCTGCAGCAGCACTTTGAACGGTTCCGTCATGCTTACCTTGCGGGTAAACCGCATCATCCGGTTCATACGCAGCAGGCGATAAACAGCAGCGAAAATTGAAGCTGGCTCGCAGCCTGACAGCAGCAAATCGGTTTTCACCGTAAAAGCGTTTACAATCATGCCAATCCCGACTGCAGGAGTGGATGATGAGTCAACGTGGACTGGAAGCGCTGTTACGACCTAAATCGATTGCGGTAATTGGCGCCTCGGTAACGCCGGGGCGTGCCGGCTATTTTCTGATGCGCAACCTGCTGGCGGGCGGCTTCAGCGGCCCGGTGCTGCCGGTCACGCCAAAATACAAGGCGGTACAGGGCGTGCTGGCGTGGCCCGATATCGCCAGTCTGCCTTTTGCGCCTGACCTGGCGATCATCTGCACCCATGCAAAGCGCAATCCCGAGCTGCTGCAGCAGCTGGGCGAAAAAGGCTGCAGAGCCTGCATTATTCTCTCCTCACCCGCCAGCCAGCTTGAAACGCTGAAAACCTGCGCCAGCCAGTGGCAAATTCGCCTGCTCGGTCCTAACAGTCTTGGACTGCTGGCCCCGTGGCAGGGGCTGAACGCCAGCTTCTCGCCGGTGCCCATCGCTAAAGGGCGTATTGCTTTTGTTTCACAGTCTGCCGCAGTGTCAAATACCATCCTCGACTGGGCGCAGCAGCGGAATCTCGGCTTCTCCTGGTTTATCGCGCTGGGCGACAGCCTCGATATCGATGTCGATGACGTGCTCGATTTTCTGGCCCGCGATGCGAAAACCAGCGCTATTCTGCTCTACCTTGAACACCTGAGCGATGCCCGGCGTTTTGTCTCCGCTTCGCGCAGCGCCTCACGTAATAAACCTATTCTGGTCATTAAAAGCGGACGCAGTCGCGAAGCGCAGGCGATGATTGGTACCCTGAGCGGTCTGGATGCCGCCTGGGATGCCGCGATACAGCGCGCCGGCCTGCTGCGCGTGCAGGATACGCATGAACTGTTCTCTGCGGTTGAATCGCTCAGCCACATGCGTCCGCTGCGCGGCGAGCGCCTGATGATCGTCAGCAACGGCGCCGCGCCTGCTGCTCTGGCGCTGGATGCGCTTTATGCGCGCAGTGGCAAACTGGCCTCTCTGGATGAGGCGATACGGCAGAGACTTGCGTCCCTGCTGCCGGAGGGCGCTGGCCGGGGAAACCCGCTGGATTTAAAAGATGATGCCACCCCCGCACGCTATGTTGCCTGCATTGAACTGCTGCTCGACAGCCATGAGTTTGACGCGCTGATGATTATTCACTCCCCCAGTGCGGTAGCGCCAGCAACTGAAACGGCGGAGCAGATTATTGCTGCACTCGCGCGTCATCCACGCGGCAGGCAGATCACGCTGCTGACTAACTGGTGCGGTGAGTCCTCATCCCAGGCGGCGCGGCGCGCCTTTACTCAGGCCGGCATTCCGACCTGGCGCACGCCGGAAGGCACCGTGACCGCATTTATGCATCAGGTTGAGTATCGCCGTAACCAGAAGCAGCTGCGGGAAACGCCGGCGCTGCCGCCAGGGCTGCAGCAAAACAGCGCTAAAGCACATCAGCTGCTGCAGCAGGCGCTCGACAGCGGCGTGACCACGCTGGATACCCATGAGGTGCAGCCTGTAATGCAGGCGTATGGCCTGACAACGCTGCCCGGCTGGATCGCCAGCGACAGTCAGGAAGCGGTCACCATTGCTGAGCAAACGGGCTATCCGGTAGCCCTCAAACTGCGCTCGCCTGATATCGCCCATAAGTCTGAAGTACAGGGCGTGATGCTTTATCTGCGCAGTGCTGCTGAAGTGAAACAGGCCGCCCAGGCTATTTTTGAGCGCGTGCGCATCACGCATCCGCAGGCGCGCGTGGATGGCCTGCTGGTACAGAGTATGGCCAGCCGGGCTGGTGCTCAGGAGCTACGCGTAGTGGTAGACCAGGATCCGCTGTTTGGGCCTATTATCCTGCTGGGCGAAGGAGGAGCGGAATGGCAGCCTGATAAGCAGGCCGCTGTAGCGCTGCCGCCGCTGAATATGACGCTGGCGCGCTATCTGGTGATTCAGGCGATAAAAAGCGGCAAGATCCGCAGCCGCAGCGCGCTGCATCCGCTGGATATTGCCGGGCTGAGCCAGCTGCTGGTACAGGTTTCAAACCTGGTAGTGGATTGTCCGGAGATTCAGCGGCTTGATATTCATCCGCTGCTGGCATCGGCAGAGACGTTTACCCTGATTGATGTCACGCTGCAGCTGGCCCCGTTTAGCGGCGACAGCGAGGCGCGGCTGGTTATCCGCCCTTACCCACAGCATCTGGAGGAGCAGGTCGCCCTGAAGGATGGCCAGCACTGTCTGTTTCGCCCGATTCTGCCTGAGGATGAGCCACAGCTGCGCGCCTTTATTGCGCAGGTGACTAAAGAAGATCTCTACTATCGCTACTTCAGTGAAATCAGCGAGTTCACCCATGATGACTTAGCCAATATGACGCAGATAGATTATGACCGCGAAATGGCGATTGTGGCGGTACGCCAGCGGGAAGGCGCTGAAGAGATCATCGGCGTTACCCGGGCGATATCTGACGCCGATAATGTCGATGCTGAGTTTTCAGTACTGGTCCGTTCCGATCTCAAGGGACTGGGTATGGGACGACGACTGCTGGAGAAGATGATTCGTTATACCCGCGATCATGGTCTGCAACAATTGAACGGTATAACCATGCCACACAATAGCGGCATGATTACACTGGCACGCAAACTTAACTTTCGCGTGAATATTCAGCTTGATGATGGCATTGTCACGCTTAATTTACCGTTAATTGACGTCGGAACGCCGCCTGTAGAGAACGGTAAAAATCCTCCTTATCAGGTGAGTTAATGTTATTATTTGACGTTAGGATCATGATTTGATGGCAAAAGGCCATACAATGAACAGAGAAGAAGTGCACTGTGATGTTGTCTAAATTTAAACGCAATAAACACCAACAACACCTCGCACAGCTGCCTAAACTGTCACAATCTGTGTCGGATGTGACCACGCTTTTTTCGCCTGCTGAGTTTCGCGAGACGCTGCTGGCAAAAATTGCCGCGGCAGAAAAACGCATCTGTATTGCTGCGCTCTATCTGGAAAACGATGATGGCGGCCGTAGCGTTATGGAGGCGCTGTATGCTGCGCGTCAGGCTCGCCCGGAACTGGATATCTCTATTCTGGTGGACTGGCATCGTGCACAGCGCGGACGTATCGGTGCGGCGCGCGGCCTGACCAATGCTGACTGGTATTGTGAGATGGCTACCCGGTATCCGGATATTGCCATTCCGGTCTACGGCATCCCGGTCAATACGCGGGAAGCGCTGGGCGTGCTGCATCTTAAAGGCTTTATCATTGATGATACGCTGCTTTACAGCGGAGCCAGCCTGAATGATGTCTATCTGCATCAGCATGAACGGTACCGCTACGATCGCTATCAGCTGATTCGCAATCCGCAGCTGGCAAATGCGATGTATGAGTGGATCGATGAAAATCTGAAACAGTCTGATGCGGTCAATCGCCTCGATCAGACTGAACGCCCTTCCAGTCCGGAAATCAAAAACGAAACGCGTCAGTTTCGCAGCGAGCTGCGCAGTTTTCATTATCACTTTACCGGCGATGCCGGCAACGATACGCTGGCGGTAACGCCGCTGGTTGGTCTGGGCAAACGCAGTTTACTGAACAAAACCATCTTTCATCTGATGCCCTGCGCCGAGCAGAAACTTACGCTCTGCACACCCTACTTTAATCTGCCCGCCATACTGGTGCGTAATCTGATCCATCTGCTGCGTCAGGGTAAAGATGTTGAGATTATTGTCGGCGATAAAACGGCGAATGATTTCTATATTCCCCCGTCTGAACCGTTCAAAGTGATTGGCGCCCTGCCCTACCTTTATGAGATCAACCTGCGCCGTTTTCTCAGCCGCCTGCAGTACTATGTTGATAACGGTCAGCTGACGGTACGCCTGTGGAAAGATGGTGAGAACAGCTATCACCTGAAAGGCATCTGGGTTGATGATGAGTGGATGATGATCACCGGCAACAACCTTAATCCGCGCGCGTGGCGTCTGGATCTGGAAAATGCCGTGTTGATTCACGATCCGCTTAATCAGCTGGCGGAACAGCGCGAGAAAGAGCTGACGCTAATCCGCGAACATACTACGGTGGTGACTCACTTTCGCGAGCTGGAAAGTATCTCCGACTACCCCGCTAAAGTGCGCAAGCTTATCCGTCGTCTGCGACGTATCCGCATCGACCGGCTGATCAGCAGGTTGCTGTAAAATCGTGCGGGCGTGCATCCTCTGTATAGCGTTGCTGTGTAGCGGATGTGCGCATCAGGCGCAGGATAGCTGGGCCGGTAAAGATAAAGCGCAGCACTATGTCGCCTCCGCGCTGCTTGCTGCCGCCGGCAGCGAAATTGCCCATCATCAACAGCAGGATAACGCCCACAATCTGCGTTTTGGCCTGATGTTCTCACTCAGTTTTGGTGCGGCAAAAGAGTTATATGACAGCCGTGCGGCAGGAAGCGGCTGGAGCTGGAAAGACCTGGCATGGGATGCCGCCGGTGCTGCCAGCGGCATCATGCTCTGGAATATCCGTTACTGACTACAGCGCAATTCCTTTACCCTTGCGATGCAGCATAAGCGAAACCAGGAAAGAGAGTGCGCCCATGGCTGAGACGTACCAGAAGAAGCTGGTTTCAATGCCCTCTCTTTTCATCAGCAGTGCAACATATTCTGCCGATCCACCAAAAATCGCGTTAGCCACCGCATAAGAGAGTCCCACACCCAGCGCACGCACCTCTGGCGGAAACATCTCAGCTTTAAGAATACCGCTGATAGCGGTATAGAAGCTGGTGATAACCAGCGCCAGCATAACCAGCAGGAATGCGACCCAGTGATTGTCGGTATGTTGCAGCAGCAGCAGGACAGGCACGGTGCACGTTGCAGCACCTGCACCAAATATCATCATGGAAGCCCGCCGTCCGATTTTGTCGGATAGCGCCCCGATAATGGGCTGGATCACCATAAAGACCAGTAAAGCACCGGTCATCAGACCGCTGGCACTGCGCGCATCCATCCCTGCAGTATTGACCAGGTACTTCTGCATATAGGTGGTGAAGGTGTAGAAACTCAGCGATCCGCCGGCGGTAAAGCCAAGCACCATAAAGAAGGCGCGTGAGTGATTGCGTAACAGCCCGATCACGCTGCCCGCATCACGATGCGTACGATGCGATTTCTCAGAGGTTTCATTGAGAGAGCGTCGCAGCCAGAGTGCGACGATGGCCAGTCCGGCACCGATGAAAAACGGAATACGCCAGCCCCAGCTGCGCAGCGCTTCATCATCCAGCAACTGTTGCAGTACGACTACGGTTAATACTGCCATCAGCTGACCGCCAATCAGCGTCACATACTGAAAAGAAGCATAAAAGCCTTTTCGCCCTTCCAGCGCGACTTCACTCATATAGGTTGCACTGGTGCCATACTCGCCACCCACTGACAGTCCCTGAAACATACGTGCCAGCAGGAGAATGATCGGCGCTGCTATGCCAATTTCGCCATAGCCCGGCAGGCACGCTATTACCAGAGAGCCCAGGCACATCATGCAGACCGAGATCAGCATAGAGGTTTTACGTCCATGTTTATCGGCAATGTAGCCAAACAGCCAGCCGCCAATCGGTCGCATCAGGAAACCTGCAGCGAATACCCCTGCTGTTTGCAGTAGCTGCGTGGTGGTATCGCCTGCCGGAAAAAAGACATGGGCAAAATAGAGGGAGAAAAAAGAGTAAACGTAAAAGTCAAACCACTCAACCAGGTTACCGGATGATGCACCGACAATTGCCCTGATTCTTTGCCGCGTTTCGGCTGCTGATACGGGCGGTCGGCTGTTTTGATGTTCCAGATGGGTCATGCTTTACCTCATTTCCTTGCGAAGAAAGAACGCGAAGCGGGTAGTAAAACATTAGTTTGCCCGGTAAGGGAATTGTCGCTGCTCCGGAATGAGACGCGATAATAAAGAATGAGGACAGGTGCCGGTTCTGAATATCAACCAGCCTGACCGCATCGCTGACTTTATCGTCAGCTGGCTGAAAAAAGCTTAAATTTTACTCATTTCTGCGTTTTCTGCAGACGTAAAAAAGCCCTGAACAGGCGTTCAGGGCTCTCTTACTTGTTGGATGCCTGGCAGTTCCCTACTCTCGCATGGGGAGACCCCACACTACCATCGGCGCTACGGCGTTTCACTTCTGAGTTCGGCATGGGGTCAGGTGGGACCGCCGCGCTGTGGCCGCCAGGCAAATTCTGTTAATCCGGTAAAACAAGCTGAAAATCGGGTCTCGCAAAACGCCTCTGGCGTTGTAAGGTTAAGCCTCACGGGTCATTAGTACCGGTTAGCTCAACGCATCGCTG
>NZ_JAWRYR010000013.1:0-113642 GCF_046940275.1 Pantoea sp. SIMBA_079
ATTTTTTAAAGCCCGTAGGCTTGTGATATCAATCCTGCGAGTGCCCACACAGATTGTCTGATAAATTGTTAAAGAGCAGTGCCGCGATTTCTCAAGCGGCGCGGGATGCGTATATTACGCTTTCCGCATTTTCAGTCAAGCATTTATTTTTGCTTTTCTGAAGGTTGCTGTAAAAGCCACCTGCTTAACGCGACGCTTCGTAAGCCGTTGTGCCGTGTCAGTGGAGGCGCATTATAGGGAGTTCTTCCGGGCTGACAAGTGCTAATTTCGAATTATTTTCCGAGTGCTGATTTTTTCAGCGAAACCGTCTTAAACCGCCAGTTTTTCGAGCAGCGGAAAGCCATAACGCTGTAAAACGCCCGATAATTGCACAGCCTCTTCATCCATAGATGTACAAAATGCAATGTTGCTGCCAGCAGCGGCCGCATCAGGCGCCTCATGCTCAAGCAGCCAGACGGTACGCCTCGCTATAGCGGCACCGGAATCCACCAGCCGGGTGCCGTCCGGCAGGACCTGCTGCAGTTCATCGCGAAGCAGTGGAAAATGGGTGCAGCCCAGTACAACCGTATCTGGCGGCTCTTTCATACGCAGCCAGGGCTGCACTGCCCGGCGTACATCATCCAGTGATACTGGTTCCCCATGCAGCTTCGCTTCTGCCAGTTCAACCAGCTCAGCGGAGCCCAGCATCTCAATAGTGCATTCCCGGGCGAACTGTTTGACCAGTTCATGAGTATAAGGACGCTTTACCGTTCCCCGTGTTGCCAGCAGTCCAACCACTCCATTCCGTGTCAGACGCGCTGCCGGTTTGATTGCCGGCACTACGCCGACGACCGGAAATGCAAACCGTTCGCGCAGCGCCGGTAAAGAGACGGTGCTGGCGGAGTTGCAGGCAATAATGACTAATGCGAGCGGAAAACGCTGTGTGATGGCCGTGACCACTGCCACTACGCGTTCAACGATATACGTTTCCGTTTTTTCACCATAGGGAAACCCTTCGTTATCGAAAGCATAGAGATAGTGCAGGTCCGGCAGCAACTGCCGGACTTCATCATAGACGGAGAGCCCACCTACGCCGGAGTCAAAAACCAGCACGGTGGGACGGAGATCAGAAGCTGTAGCTGGCGCTAAGGTAGTATTCTCGTCCAGGGGTGCGATAGCCATAAACCGTCTCATAATCCTTATCCAACAGATTGGCAATTTTACCACGAACTGTCAGATGAGACGTGACCGGATACGCAGCTGCGAAATCGACCAGGGTATAACCTGGCATGCGCCGCTGTGTCGCTGCGTACTGGTTGGTATTGTTGTTGTAGCTTTTACCAAAATATTGCCAGGCGAGATCAAAATCGACATCCAGTGCCGTCCAGTCGAGCTGATACTTATATTGCTGACGGGAGCGGTGTGCCAGCACCTCATTATCCTGATCGCGGCGCGGATCGATATACTGCAGCGTAATGCGGTGAGTAAAGATGCCGGTATCCGCACTGCCGCTCCACTCAACGCCTTTTATCGTCGCTGACTGTACGTTGTAATACGTACCAACAAAGTTTTCATCGGCTCTGTAGTCAATCAGGTTATTGATCTTATTTTGATAAACGTAGAGGTGCCACTCCACCGGCCCGCTAAGTCCTTCAATACCGGTTTCAATTTGATGTGACTTCTCAGCCCGGAGAGCAGGGTTGGACGCGATAAACAGACGACTCTGTCCATACATCTGCCCCAGCGTAGGCGCCTGAAATGCGGTGCCGTAGGAGACAATCAGGCGATAATCAGGCATAAACGCCCATCCCGCTGCCGCCTGCCACGTGCCGTTCCAGCCAAACTGATTGTTGTCGTCACCGCGCAGGGCGCCTTCCAGCGTAATCGTATCGAACTGCTGCTGCGTGGTCAGGTAGTAACCGGTGTTATTACGCCTATAGCTGTCGGCATTGAACCGATCGCGGGACACCAGTTTTTGCTGCTGCCAGTCGATGCCGGCGCTGAGTGTGCCATTTGCCATGGCGACACTATTACCCCACTGCAGATTGCGCTGGCTCATATCATCCAGCGACGTGCCGGGACCATAAAGGCCAAGCGTGCTGGCATAGTTATAGTCTTTATAACGCTGGTGGCTGTAGGTCAATTCTGAAGAGTAGCGCTCCTCACTGAACTTCATGCCACCTTCATAGGTGTGATTATAAACCTGCCGTTTATCACTGCCGTCCTGATAGCCTGCATCATACGCACTATTATTACCGTAGCCATAGCCGCGAAAGAAGGCGGATAAACTGTCGCTGAAACGGTGATTCACACCGGCCCAGAACGTTTTACTGCGAAAGCCATCGCGATCGCCATCAACCGCGTACGCCGACTGTGGCTGGATGTTGTAGCCGCGCGTCGACTGAAAGGCTCCCGCTGCGGTTACCAGCGTATCTTCACCCACCTTTTGTCGCAGTGCAGCGTCATACTGCTGATAGCGATTTGAACCGAGGCCCGCCGTTATCTGTCCGCCTGGCTCGCTGTTCTCAGTGATTATGTTAATCACACCACCAATGGCATCGGCGCCGTAAACGGCGGAGCGTGGTCCGCGGATCAGCTCAATACGCTGAATCAACGCCAGCGGAATCTGGCTAAAGTCAGCGATCCCGGTGATCCCCGACTTCGCCAGCGGAATACCATCGATTAACACCAGCGTATGGCGCGCTTCCGCACCGCGGATATAGATGTAACTGGTCTGGCCCGGCCCGCCGTTTTGCGCAATATCCACACCCGGCAGGCGCCGCATGACATCCGTCAGCGATTTAGCCTGCCAGCGATCGATATCTTCCCGCGTGATCACCTCACCCGGTGCCAGCACGCTGCTGACCGGCTGCTGAAAGCGGTTAGCGGTGACAAGCTGCGTGTTATCATTTTGCCGGGCATAGCCAGAGGGCGCCCAGAGCGACAGCGCTGTTGCACTCAGGGCGCACAGCGATGCAGACGTTATTTTCATTGTTGTAGCATCCAAAAGATCGGGCCGGATGCCGCAGGCCTGAGATCGATAGCACGCGATGATCTCAGCGTTTGCGACGATACACCGGCAGGTCTTCGGGCTGAGAATCATAAATGGTGAAGACTTCCCGTCCGTCAGGACAGTGTCTGCCTGGGCGATCACCATGACATTCTTTTACCGCTGCGCGTCAGCTCCAGATTTGCACTGGATTCCCTTTTAACTCAATGAGGCCGGCGGCCGCAGTCTACGGTTAAGCCCGCTGCCGATCCACCCCTCCCGCTTTCTGACATTCGGTTGGGCTGGACATCAGCAGTTGAATGCCTACAATCGCCCGGCAAGCAGGCTTATTACCAGGATTGAAGATGACACCCGAACAGCTCCCGATTGACCAGTATGACGCGCAACTCGCTGAAAAAGTCAGCCGTTTAGAGGCGATGATGACCCCTTTCACCGCGCCTGACGTGGAGGTGTTCCGATCGCCGGTCAGTCACTACCGTATGCGCGCCGAGTTTCGCATCTGGCACGACGGTGACGACCTCTATCACATCATCTTCGACCAGGGGACCAAACAGCGCATTCGCGTGGACAGCTTCCCGGCCGCCAGCCAGTTGATTAACCAGATGATGCCTGAAATGATGGCAGCGATACGCGATAATCAGGTGCTGCGTTTCAAGCTATTCCAGATCGATTATCTCTCCACGATGAGCAACCAGATAGTGATCTCGCTGCTCTATCATCGCAAGCTAGGAGAAGAGTGGCATGCCGCCGCCAGCACACTGCGTGACCAGCTGCGCGCCAAAGGATTTGACGTGCAGCTGATTGGACGCGCCACCAAAACCAAAATTTGTCTGGATCGCGACTACGTGGATGAGCGTCTGCCGGTGGCGGGCAAAGAGATGATTTACCGCCAGGTGGAAAACAGCTTTACCCAGCCTAATGCCGCCATGAACATTCAGATGCTGGAGTGGGCGCTGGATGTTACGCAGCAGTCGCGGGGCGATCTGCTGGAGCTTTACTGCGGCAACGGCAACTTTTCGCTGGCGCTGGCGCGTAATTTCCGTCGCGTGCTGGCAACGGAGATTGCCAAACCTTCGGTGGCGTCGGCCCAGTACAATATCGCCGTGAACCAGATCGATAACGTGCAGATTATTCGTATGGCGGCAGAGGAATTTACACAAGCCATGAACGGCGTGCGCACCTTTAACCGGCTGGAAGGCATCGATCTCAGCAGCTATCAGTGCGAGACCATTTTTGTCGATCCGCCACGCAGCGGGCTGGATGATGAAACGGTAAAAATGGTGCAGGCGTATCCGCGCATTCTGTACATCTCCTGTAATCCGCAGACGCTGTGCGACAATCTGGCTGTACTGTCAGGCACGCATCAGATTGAGCGGCTGGCGCTGTTCGATCAGTTCCCCTATACCCACCATATGGAATGCGGCGTGGTGCTGACGCGTAAAGCATAAAAAAAGGGAACCCGCGGGTTCCCTTTTTATTACTGCCGGCTTCTGGCGCGACGGAAACGCGTGCCAATCCAGAACACCAGCGCCACCATCAGAATGACAGGAATGAAGTTTGAGCCGATATCCGGATATTCTGCACGCACCATGGCGCTGTAAACCAGGATGCCCAGCAGGAAAAATGCCGCGGCCAGTGACGGCATGCCGTCCGGCATATTGCGATTAAGATAACGCTGATGCAGGCACCATGCTGACAGCCCAAGCGCTATCAGCGGAAAAATGGAAAACGGCACAAAGGTACTGAACAGCGCCGAAAAGGAGCCATTGATTGCTAAACCAGTGATAAAAGCCAGTAATAACGTTCCTTTATCACGAGGATGCTGCTCAATCATTTCATTATCCTTATCACGTTACTTTTCAGGGATTTCCAGGGTTACCGCCAGCCGTTCTTGTTCCCGGCGATACCAGTAGTAGGCGCCTTTGGCGATCATACGCAGCTGCAGTACCAGCCGCTCTTCCAGCTTACGCCGCTGGTCAGAGTCGACATCCAGCGCTTCAGCACCGGCGCTAAAAACAATGGTCACCATTGCTTCAGCCTGCGCTTCGGTAAAGCTGCGCGGCATGCGGCTTTCCAGCTCCAGATAGTCAGCCAGTTCTGCGATAAAATGCTGAATCTCACGGGCAACAGCGGCGCGGAAGGCGGCAGACGTGCCGGAGCGTTCACGCAGCAGAAGCCGAAACGCATTCGGGTTGTTGCCGATGAACTCCATAAAGGTTGCCACCGACGTTTTAATGATGCTGCCACCTTTCGCGATACGCTGACGCGCCTGGCGCATCAGCTGGCGCAGCATCAGCCCGCTCTCATCAACCATGGTCAGTCCAAGCTCATCCACATCACGGAAGTGACGATAGAATGAGGTAGGGGCAATGCCGGCTTCACGTGCCACTTCGCGTAAACTCAGGCTGGCAAAACTCCTTTCTGCACTAAGCTGACTGAATGCAGCTTCAATCAGCGAACGTCTTGTACGTTCTTTTTGTTGCGCCCGAACGCCCATTTTTGCGGCCTTGTGAGTAATCAGGCGCTCACTATAACAAACTTTTCAGCGTACAGCCGGGCAAACTTTGTCACCGCCTGTTAACCTCACTGATTGTCAAACTTCTGCATTTTTCACTGTTAGAATTCAGATGTGCGCGGCGAGATGTTAGAATCTCGTTGTAAAAATGTATAGAAGAATAGGACGTACTGGTATGCAAAAGTCTTACGATTACGATGCCATTGTGATTGGCTCCGGTCCGGGCGGCGAAGGTGCGGCGATGGGGCTGGTCAAGCAGGGAGCGCGCATCGCAGTGATCGAACGCTACCACAACATTGGCGGCGGTTGTACACACTGGGGAACCATTCCCTCCAAAGCGCTGCGTCATGCTGTCAGCCGCATCATTGAATTTAATCAGAACCCGCTCTACAGCGATCACACCCGTCTTCTCCGCTCTTCGTTCGCTGACATACTCAATCACACCGAGAACGTTATCAGCCAGCAGACTGCCATGCGTCAGGGTTTTTATGAGCGCAACCGCTGCGAACTCTATCAGGGCGACGCGCACTTTGTGGATGCCAACACGATAGAGGTGGAGCAGCCTGATGGCACCCGCGAGCAGCTGACGGCAGAAAAATTTGTCATTGCCTGCGGCTCACGTCCCTACCATCCGGCCGACGTCGACTTTACGCATCCGCGCATTTACGATTCCGACTCCATTCTGAACCTGCATCATGAACCGGGTCATGTGATTATCTATGGTGCCGGCGTCATTGGTTGTGAATACGCCTCTATCTTCCGGGGTCTTAACGTCAAGGTCGATCTCATTAACACCCGCGATCGTCTGCTGGCGTTTCTCGATCAGGAGATGTCCGACTCTCTCTCTTACCACTTCTGGAACAGCGGCGTGGTGATCCGTCACAACGAGGAATTTGAGAAGATCGAAGGCGTCAGTGATGGCGTGATTATGCATCTGAAGTCAGGCAAAAAAGTGAAAGCGGATTGTCTGCTGTATGCCAATGGCCGGACCGGGAATACCGACTCGCTTTCGCTGGAGAACGTGGGTCTGGAAGCGGATGGACGCGGCCTGCTGAAAGTTAACAGCATGTATCAGACCGCGCAGCCGCACATTTATGCCGTGGGCGATGTGATTGGCTATCCGAGTCTGGCTTCCGCCGCTTACGATCAGGGACGCATTGCCGCTCAGGCGATCATCAAAGGTGAAGCGAGTGCGCATCTGATCGAAGATATCCCGACCGGTATCTATACCATCCCTGAAATCAGTTCAGTCGGAAAAACAGAGCAGCAGCTGACCGCGATGAAAGTGCCTTATGAAGTAGGCCGTGCGCAGTTTAAGCATCTGGCACGCGCGCAGATTGTTGGCATGCACGTCGGCAGCCTGAAAATCCTGTTTCACCGCGAGACAAAAGAGATTCTGGGGATCCACTGCTTTGGTGAGCGCGCGGCGGAGATTATTCACATCGGCCAGGCCATTATGGAGCAGAAAAACGGCGGTAACACGATTGAGTACTTCGTGAATACCACCTTTAACTACCCCACCATGGCTGAAGCCTATCGTGTAGCCGCGCTGAACGGATTAAACCGCCTGTTTTAACGCGGCGTCAAAATGGCCCTGCATATGGGTTTTGATTGCTTCTGCCAGCTGCTCATAGCGGCTGCGCAGAGGCGAACCCGGCCGGTAAACCAGTGCGATAGTGCGCTGCGGTACCGGTTTATAACAGGGCAGATAGCAGACGCCGTCGCGCACGCGCTCTTTAGGCACCGCCAGCGAAGGCAGTAGCGTAATGCCGCTGCCGGCCGCCACCATATTACGCAGCGTTTCCAGACTGGTGGCGCGGAAATGGGTATCTTCATCAGCGCCCGCCTCAAAGCAGAAGCCCATCGCCTGATCGCGCAGGCAGTGACCATCTTCCAGCATCAGCAGTTTTTCACCCGCCAGATCGGACATCGGGACGCGATCGCGATCGTGCCACGGGTGATCCTGGTAGACTGCCAGCTTCATGGACTCATCAAACAGCGGCACTTCAATAAAGGCTTCACTCTCTTTAACCAGCGCCAGAATAGCGCAGTCGAGTTTCCCGCTGTCGAGCTGTGCCAGCAGTTGCTGAGTCTGTGCCTCATGCAGATACATCTCCAGCTTCGGGAAAGTCTGATGCAGCATAGGAATAATATTGGGCAGCAGATAGGGGCCGGTCGTGGGGATCAGCCCGATATGCAGCGGTCCGGACATCGCTTCACCCTGCTGGCTGGCCATCTCTTTCAGGACCTTAACCTCACGCAGTACGGTTCGCGCCTGATCAACCAGCAGCAATCCTGCCTGGGTGAACAATACTTTACGGCTGGTACGTTCCAGCAGCATGACGCCCAGTTCATCTTCCAGCTTACGGATCTGCCCGCTCAGGGTCGGCTGACTGACATGACAGGCATCAGCGGCGCGGCGAAAATGGCGGTGTTCCGCAAGTGAAACCAGATACTCGAGATCGCGAATGTTCATTAATATCCTCCAAACCACGATAGCCCGTGGCGATAGATAGAATAGCAACGAACGATTGGCCCTATCAAGACATGCACGGGAATAATAGCGCTCTCTGATTTAAGCCCATGCATTTGTAGAGAAATTTATTTATTTGCTGAACGTGTACCGGGCCTGAACGCTTTTATAAAAAACGCTTTTTATGCAGCAAATCTGTTTTGCTGAACCCAATCACTGTGCTGGCGGGGAGTGCCGGTACGCTGATGATGTGCCTATAAAAATATGCAATTCCGAAGCCAGAGGTTGGCGGGCTTTTTTATAAAGCCCGCTTTTTTTATGGCGCATCAAACCAGCGGCAGCGGCCGGAATTAGCTATTGCAGGCGCGCCTGTGCTTCACGGATTGCCAGGGCGACCTGCTGCGGTGCAACACCGCCGCGCGCGTTACGCTTGTCGAGGCAGGACTGCAGCGAAAGCACCGGATAAACATCCTCTTCAATGACGTCACTGAACTGTTTTAGCTGTGCCAGGCTCAGTGCCTCCAGCGCCACGCCATGCTGGATAGCCGCGACCACCGCCTCTCCCACAATATGGTGCGCCTCGCGGAACGGCACGCCTTTCGCAACCAGATAGTCTGCCAGCTCGGTGGCATTGGCGTAGCCCTGCTCAGCGGCTTCCTGACAACGCGGACGTTTAACCTGAATGCCGTCCAGAACCAGCACTGACATATGCAGACAGTCGAGCCAGGTATCCAGCGCGTCAAACAGCCCCTCTTTATCTTCCTGCATATCTTTGTTGTAGGCCAGCGGCAGGCCTTTTAGCGTCATCATCATGCCGGTCAGTGCGCCCTGTACACGGCCGCATTTACCGCGGATCAGCTCCAGCGCATCAGGGTTTTTCTTTTGCGGCATCAGCGAGGAGCCTGACGTCACTTTATCGGACAGCTCGACGAAACCCGCCTCGCCCGTATTAAAGAAAATCAGGTCTTCCGCAAAGCGCGACAGGTGCACCATGCCGATTGACGCGTCAGAGAGCAGTTCCAGCACGTGATCGCGATCGGATACGGTATCCAGGCTATTACGCGTTGCCGACGCAAAACCGAGCCAGCCCGCCAGCTGTTCGCGGTCAATCTCATAAGCGGTACCAGCCAGCGCTCCGCAGCCCAGCGGGCTGACATCCAGCCGCTTCAGCGTATCCTGCAGGCGGCTCTCGTCACGCGCCAGCATTTCGGTATACGCCAGACACCAGTGGGCAAACGTCACCGGCTGCGCGCGCTGCAGATGCGTATAGCCCGGCATGACGGCATCCTGATTCGCTTCTGCCGTTGTCACCAGCGCACGCTGCAGCTGACGCGTGGCATCCAGCAGCAGTGCAACCTGCTCTTTACACCAGAGCTTCAGATCGGTGGCAACCTGGTCGTTACGGCTGCGTCCGGTATGCAGCTTTTTACCCAGCGCGCCGACCTTATCGATCAGTTTGCCCTCGACCCAGCTGTGAATATCTTCTGCATCGCTTTCAAGGATCTGCGACGGATTAGCACGTACGTCCGCCAGCAGTTCGTTCAGCGCTGCTTCAAGCTGCTGCTGTTCCGCCTGGGTTAAAACGTTTACGGTTACCAGCGCTTTTGACCACGCCACAGAGCCGGTGATGTCCTGCTCCGCCAGGCGATAATCAAAACGCAGTGAATCATTAAACTGTTTAAACCGCTGATCTGCTGCCTGCGAAAACCGTCCGCCCCAAAGTGCCATCTGCTTGCTCCTGAAATCGTGTTGAAAAAGGCGGCCTGAGCCGCCCTTGCATAACTGCTGCTGCGTGCTTACTTCTTCTGCTCGTTCAGCGCACGAATGCGTGAAGAGAGGGAGAACAGGCGAATAAAGCCGCCCGCGTGACGATGGTCATACACTTCATCTTCACCAAAGGTAGCGAACTCTTCTGAGTAGAGGCTGTTAGCAGATTTTTTCTGAATCGCCGTTGCCTGACCTTTGTAGAGCTGCAGAACCACTTCGCCGTTAACCTCTTCCGCCAGCGAGGCTGCCGCTGCCTGAATAGACTGGCGCAGCGGTGCGAACCAGCGACCATCATAAACCACGTAAGACATCTCCTGACCCAGCTGCTCACGCCATTTGAAGCTGTCGCGATCCAGCACCAGCTGCTCAACCGCACGCAGTGCGTTCACCATGATAGTACCGCCGGGGGTTTCATAGCAGCCGCGTGATTTAATGCCGACCAGACGGTTTTCCACGATATCGATCCGGCCAACGCCATGTTTTGCACCCAGTACATTCAGTTTTTCCAGGCACTGGAACGGGCTCAGCTGCTCGCCGTTCACGGCAACCACACAGCCTTTTTCAACGGTCACGGTGACATTTTCCGGCTGGTCTGGCGCATCAAGCGGATCCACGGTCCATACCCAGCAATCTTTATTGGGTGCGTTCCACGGGCTTTCCAGCACGCCACCTTCGGTGGAGATGTGCCATGCGTTCTCATCACGGCTGTAGATCTTCTCCAGCGACGCGGTCGTCGGGATATTGCGCTCTTTCAGATAGTCGAGCAGCGCCTCACGCGAACGCAGATCCCACTCGCGCCATGGCGCAACAACTTTAAGCTGCGGTGCCAGCGCGGTATAGGTAGTTTCGAAACGCACCTGGTCGTTGCCTTTGCCGGTTGCGCCGTGGCACAGCGCGTCAGCACCCACTTTCAGCGCCAGTTCAACCTGCGCTTTAGCAATGATAGGACGCGCCATGGACGTGCCCAGCAGGTAGGTGCCTTCATACAGAGCACCGGTCTGCAGCACCGGATAGACGTAATCGCTGATGAACTCTTCACGCAGATCCACTACGTGACATTCAGATGCGCCCGACTGCAGCGCTTTTTTCTCAACGCCTTCCAGATCGGCCGGATCCTGACCAATATTGGCAACAAACGCCACCACTTCACAGCCGCCGTAGTTCTCTTTCAGCCATGGAATGATGGCTGACGTATCGAGGCCGCCTGAGTAGGCCAGAACGATTTTTTTAATGTTTTGCGTGCTCATGTCTTAATCCTTGATTATGCGAGAATCCGGGTGCCAATCGACACGCCGTTGAAAAGGGTTGGCAGCTGCTCAGCATGACGCCAGCTGGCGATATCGACCGGACGGCCCAGCGTGCGTGCGGCATCCAGTGCGGCGTTGACTTTAACAATCATGCCGTCGGTAATAATGCCCTGCGCAATCAGCTGTTCCGCTTTTGCTGCGGTCATTTCAGCAATGCGCTGGCCTTTACCGTCGAGAATGCCGCTGACATCGGAGAGCAGCACCAGATCGGCGCCGATGGTCGCTGCCAGCGCGGTGGCTGCCTGATCGGCATTCACATTCATCAGCGCCCCGCCGGCGGTGATGCCAATCGAACTGATAACCGGCATATAGCCTGCATTCAGCAGCGTGTTCAGCAGCGCAGGGTTGCCCGGCGTGGCCTGTCCGACATGCCCCAGCGCTTCGTCAAACTGCGCGACGTTGACCAGTCCGGCATCGCCCAGGCACAGCCCGACGGCGTTAATACCGTAACGGGTCGCCCACGCCAGCAGCGTTTTGTTCGCTGTACCCGCCAGCGCGCCGGTAATGATGTCAATCTGATCGGCAGGCGTCACGCGCAGGCCATCTTTCTTTTGCACCGGCAGCGCGAGCTTTTTCATCAGCTCGTCAACCAGACAGCCGCCGCCGTGCACAATCACCAGCGGACGCTGATGTTCATTACGGTACGCCAGCAACGCATCAAACAGCCGGGCCAGTGCTTCTTCGCTATCCAGCAGTACGCCACCCAGTTTAATGATCAGTGGATTGCTCATGGTTACGTTATCCGTCCGTTAAATCAGAGAGAGCGTTTCAGGGAAACCGAAACGAATATTGAGACACTGAATCGCCTGTGATGACGCGCCTTTTAACAGGTTATCTTCTGCCGCGACCACAATCAGATGTTCGTCCTGCACGGCAAAACCGATATCGCAGAATGGCAGACCCACTACCGCTTTCAGCGCCGGGACACCGTTGTCATAGAGACGCACCAGCGGCTTGTCGTGATAGGCCGCATAAAAGGCGTCGGTCACATCCTGCTGCGTAATGCCCGCTTTCAGACGGCAGGTAATGGTTGCCAGAATACCGCGGGGAAAATTACCCAGATGCGGCGTAAAAATAACCGGCGCGCCAAGATGGGCAACAATTTCCGGATGATGACGATGGTTAAACAGGCCATAGGGCTGCAGGCTCACTTCGCAAAAGCTGGTCGCGACGCTGGCTTTACGCCCGGCTCCGCTGACGCCGCTGGTGGCGTTGATAACCGGCCACTGTGCGTCATTCAGCAGATCCGCTTTAAGCAGCGGTTTCAGCGCCAGCTGTGCCGCCGTGGGATAACATCCAGGCACTGCCACCAGCTGCGCTTCTTTAATGCGCTCGTGATTCCACTCAGCCAGACCATATACTGCGTTATCCAGCCACGCCTGATGCTGATGACTGAAGCCGTAGTAACGGGTGTAAAACGCCTCATCATTGACCCGGAATGCGCCTGACAGATCGAAGACCACACAGCCTGCTTTCAGAAATTCAGGCGCCAGATCGTGGCTGACTTCATGCGCCGTCGCAAGGAACACCACATCGACTTTCTCTGCCCACGCCGCCGGATCGCTCAGCGGCTGCAGCGGCAAATCAACGATGCCTTTCAGCTGCGGATGAAGATCGGAGAGCAATTTTCCGGCATCCGGGCTTTGCGCTGAAACCGCTAAAGCGGTTATGTTCATATGCGGATGGCGATTCAGGTAAGTGGCAAGCTCTACGCCAGCATAACCACTGGCACCAACGATCAGCGTATTCAACATCAGGCTGTATACCTTTTTACAGTCAACGTATCGGGTCGCGGCCGTGCCCCGTTGCCCACGATGCCGTTTGCACTTTTTCAGTTCACATGCAGACGACGTTAATGTATTTTTATTCACTATTAGTGCATGAATATTGATACATCCTAACCTAAGGACCGTCAACAGTGAAGTCAAAAATTCCACCTTTTATCGAACTCTACCGCCAGTTGATCGCCTCACCATCAATCAGCGCAACCGACAGCGCGCTTGACCAGAGCAACGAAAGTTTAATCAATTTGCTGGCGGGCTGGTTCCGCGATCTGGGCTTCAGCGTTGAAGTTCAGCCGGTACCGGGTACGCGCCATAAGTTCAACCTGCTGGCACGCAGCGGTGAAGGCGCAGGCGGACTGCTGCTGGCGGGCCATACTGACACCGTGCCCTTTGATGACGGGCGCTGGACGCGCGACCCCTTTGTGCTGACTGAACATGACAATAAACTTTACGGACTGGGCACGGCAGACATGAAAGGCTTCTTCGCCTTTATTCTCGATGCGCTGCGCGATGTTGACGTCACTACGCTCAAAAAACCGCTCTATGTGCTGGCGACCGCCGATGAAGAGACCACCATGGCGGGTGCAAAATATTTCGCTGAGTCTGCACAGCTGCGCCCCGACTGCGCCATTATCGGTGAGCCGACCTCGCTCAAACCCGTGCGCGCCCACAAAGGCCATCTATCACACGCTATCCGCATTGAGGGTCAGTCAGGCCACTCCAGCGATCCGGCGCGCGGCGTGAATGCGATTGAGCTGATGCATGCATCCATTACAGAATTGATGAAGCTGCGTCATACCCTGAAAGAGCGCTATCACCACGATGGCTTTGCCATTCCTTATCCGACCATGAACTTTGGTCATATTCATGGCGGTGACGCGGCTAACCGCATCTGCGCCTGCTGCGAACTGCATATGGATATCCGGCCGCTGCCGGGTCTGAGCCTGAACGATCTGGATGGCTTACTGAATGAAGCGCTGGCCCCGGTGAGCGCCCGCTGGCCCGGCCGTCTGACCGTAAGCGAACTGCATCCGCCTATCCCGGGCTATGAATGTCCGGCTGACCATGAGCTGGTCACGGTGGTGGAAAAACTGCTGGGTGTGCCGACGGAAGTGGTTAACTACTGTACCGAAGCGCCGTTTATTCAGCAGCTCTGTCCGACGCTGGTGCTGGGGCCGGGTTCAATTGAACAGGCGCATCAGCCAGATGAATTTATCGATACCGCATTTATTAAGCCCACTCATGCGCTGATCACGCAGGTTGTGCAGCATTTTTGTCACTGATAGATAATCTGCGGGGCATTTCACTGTTTAATCAGCAAAATGCCCCGTCATTATCTGGCGTTTGCTGATAAGAATAACTTATCTCTCTTCTTACCCGATAAAACTTATCACTTTCCGCACGTTAGCCGCCTGTTTTCGCCAGTTCAGGCTAATTGACGGAGTTCACAAATCGTGGCTAGATAAAAGATGATGTTATACCCGCTGGTTGGGTCCAGGGGGGTTAAAAGACGATAAGGGTGTCAGGGTCAAATGAACGAACAATATTCCGCAATGCGAAGTAATGTCAGTATGCTCGGCAAACTGCTCGGGGATACGATAAAGGATGCACTGGGAGAGAACATTCTCGATCGGGTGGAAACCATCCGCAAACTCTCTAAGTCATCCCGTGCAGGAAATGACTCTCATCGCAGGGAGCTGCTGTCAACGCTGCAGAACCTTTCTAATGATGAGCTATTGCCGGTGGCCCGCGCCTTTAGTCAGTTTCTTAACCTTACCAACGTGGCTGAACAGTATCAGACCATTTCACGCAGCGGCGATGGCGCTAACCATCCGGAGCTGCTGAAAAAAACGTTTGAACGTCTGAAGCAGCAGGGCGATCTCAGCGAAATGGCTATTCGTCAGGCGATTGAAGAGCTGTCGCTGGAGCTGGTGCTGACCGCCCATCCCACTGAAATTACCCGCCGCACCCTGATCCACAAGCTCGGTGAAGTCAACAGCTGCCTTGAGCAGCTCGATCATGCCGATATCACCGACTATGAGCGTAATCAGGTGATGCGTCGCCTGCGACAGCTGGTGGCGCAGGCATGGCATACGGATGAGATCCGCAAATACCGTCCGACCCCGGTTGATGAAGCGAAATGGGGCTTCGCCGTCGTAGAAAACAGCCTGTGGGAAGGGGTCCCCGCGTTTCTGCGTGAACTGAATGAACAGGTCGAAGAGACGTTTGGCATTCAGCTGCCGGTAGATTTTGTGCCGATTAAATTCACCTCCTGGATGGGTGGCGATCGCGACGGCAACCCCAACGTGACGGCCCCCATCACCCGCCACGTTATGCAGCTGAGCCGCTGGAAAGCAGCCGATCTCTTCCTGCGCGACGTGGGTGTGCTGATCTCTGAGCTGTCGATGTCGGAGTGCAGCGACGAGGTACGCGTGCTGTGCGGCGATCCGGAGGCAATTGAACCTTACCGTATGATCCTGAAACGCATGCGCAGCCAGCTGATGAACACGCAGGCGTATCTGGAGCAGCGTCTGAAAGGCGAACGCCTGCCGCGGCCTGCCGATCTGCTGGTCTCCAATGAGCAGCTCTGGCAGCCGCTGTTTGCTATTTATCAGTCGCTGCAGCAGTGCGGCATGAGCATTATCGCCAATGGTCAGCTGCTGGACACGCTGCGCCGGGTGAAGTGCTTTGGCGTGCCGCTGGTGCGTATTGATCTCCGCCAGGAGAGTACCCGTCATACCGAAGCGCTGGCTGAAGTCACGCGCTATCTGGGTCTTGGCGATTATGAAAGCTGGTCAGAAGCGGACAAACAGGCGTTTCTGATCCGCGAACTGAATTCCAAACGCCCGCTGCTGCCGCGCCAGTGGGAGCCCGGCGACAACACGCGTGAAGTGCTGGAAACCTGTAAAGTTGCCGCCGAGGCGCCGCAGGGTTCAATCGCGGCCTACGTGATCTCTATGGCTAAGACCCCTTCTGATGTGCTGGCAGTGCATCTGCTGCTGAAAGAGGCGGGTATCCCCTATGCCATGCCGGTCGCACCGCTGTTTGAAACGCTGGATGACCTGAACAACGCTAACGATGTGATGACACAGCTGCTGAACATCGACTGGTATCGCGGCTTTATCAACGGCAAACAGATGGTGATGATTGGCTATTCCGACTCGGCAAAAGACGCCGGCGTAATGGCCGCCAGCTGGGCGCAATATCAGGCGCAGGACGCGCTGATCAAGACCTGTGAAAAAGCGGGTATTACTCTGACGCTGTTCCACGGTCGCGGCGGCTCCATCGGTCGCGGCGGCGCGCCTGCGCACGCGGCCCTGCTTTCTCAGCCGCCGGGTAGCCTTAAAGGTGGCCTGCGCGTGACCGAACAGGGCGAGATGATCCGCTTCAAATATGGTTTACCGGAAGTCACCATCGCCAGCCTGTCGCTCTATACCGGGGCCATTCTGGAAGCGAACCTGATGCCGCCGCCGGAGCCTGCACAGGAATGGCAGGAGATCATGAACGGGCTTTCTGCACACTCCTGCGCCATGTATCGTGGCTATGTACGGGAAAATCCTGACTTTGTCCCCTACTTCCGTTCTGCCACGCCGGAGCAGGAGCTGGGCAAACTGCCGCTGGGTTCGCGCCCGGCTAAACGTCGTCCGACCGGGGGCGTTGAATCCCTGCGCGCCATTCCGTGGATCTTCGCCTGGACGCAAAATCGTCTGATGCTGCCAGCCTGGCTCGGTGCCGGTGCAGCGCTGCAGAAAGCGATGGATGAAGGGCACCAGGATCAGCTGGAAACGATGTGCCGCGACTGGCCATTCTTCTCTACCCGCCTGGGGATGCTGGAGATGGTTTTCTCCAAAGCTGACCTGTGGCTGGCAGAATATTACGATCAGCGCCTGGTCGACAAAGCACTCTGGCCGCTGGGTAAACAGCTGCGCGATCAGCTGGAAGCTGACATTAAAGCGGTGCTGACCATCGCAAATGATGCGCATCTGATGGCGGATCAGCCGTGGATTGCCGAATCAATCGCGCTGCGCAACGTGTATACCGATCCCCTGAACGTGTTGCAGGCAGAGCTGCTGCAGCGCGCCCGCGCACAGGAAGCGCGCGGTGACGAACCGGATGCACGGGTTGAGCAGGCGCTGATGGTAACCATCGCCGGCGTGGCCGCCGGTATGCGCAACACCGGTTAGCCGGGACAAAAAAGGAGCCTCAGGCTCCTTTTTTAATCCTCGTTGCTGCGGGATGAATCAAAGCAGCTGGGCCAGGCGATTCAGATCCGACTGCAGCGCGCCAGCGGTCACGTCGCGTCCTGCACCGGGACCACGGATCACCAGCGGATTATCACGATACCAGCGGCTTTCAATAGCAAAAACGTTATCGCACGGCAGCAGCGCCGCCAGCGGATGTTCCGCCCGCACTGCTTCTACGCCAACGCGGGCTTTGCCGCTGGCATCGAAGCGCGCCACATAGCGCAGCACGAGGCCCAGCTCCTGCGCCGCTTCATAGCGCTGCAGCATCTGATTATTCAGCTCGTCAGCGTTTTCAAAAAAGTGATCAACCGATTCTGCTTCGCAGTCGGCTGGTACCAGCGACTCTACCCGCACCTGATCCGGTTCGATATCATAGCCCGCCTCACGCGCCAGGATCACCAGCTTGCGCTTCACATCCTGTCCGGAGAGATCAACGCGCGGATCGGGTTCCGTCAGCCCCTGCTGCCACGCCTGATCCACCAGCTCGCTAAAGGGAACGCTGCCGTCAAACTGCAAAAACAGCCATGACAGCGTGCCGGAGAATATGCCGCTAATAGAGAGTATCGTGTCACCGCTTTCACGCAGATCGCGTACCGTATGGTTAACCGGCAGACCGGCACCTACCGTTGCGTTATAAAGCCAGTGACGCCCGGTTTTGGCGAATGCATCGCGGATCTGACGCCAGCTCTGGCTGTCTGATGCGCCGGCCACTTTATTCGCACTGATCACGTGAAAACCGTGGCTGGCAAAATCGAGATACTGCTGCGCCAGCGGTGCACTGGCGGTCACGTCAAGCACCACCAGGTCATCAAACGGATGCGCGCACATCCACAGGAACAGCGACTCCTCATCCAGCGTCTGCGCTTCATCATCGAAAAAGGCCAGCGTGCGGCTGGCATCCAGCCCTTCGTAACTCAGCAGGCTGCGGCGGCTGTCAGCCACGCCGGCCAGCACAAACTCGAAGCCGGTGCGGGCGGAGAGGGTCTCCTGCTCGCGGGCAAACAGCTCCAGCCAGCGCGCGCCGATATTGCCCTTTCCAAACAGCATCAGGCCAATGCGCTTTTCTGCGCGAAACAGCGACTGATGTAATCCCTGAATCAGATGTGCGCTCGGCCCTGTGCGCAGCACCGCGACCAGGCTGATATGCTCTTCTGACTGCCAGACAAACTCAACCGGCTGATCTTTGATCTGCTGCCAGAAACGGTGGCTGTGCAGCGGGTTACGCGTTACGCCGGCGCCTACCAGTGCCACCAGCGCCATGCCATCGCGCAGCTGCAGATGGCCCGGCAGGGCCGCATCCTGTAACAGCGTAAAGGCGCTGTTCACCACTTCAGCGGTATAGCAGAGCTGCAGCAGACGACGATCGGGATGCAGGCCGCTTGCCAGCGGACGCAGCTGGGCACGCTTCAGCAGCTGATCGATCTCTTTTTGCTGCGTGGCAAAGTCGTGACCTTCAGAAAGCTGGATCTCCACCAGACAGACATCGTCGTGACTGGTGACAATCCGCGCGCCGGTGCCGGAAGCAAGCACACGCTCAATACGCGTTGATCCCTGCTCAGGCTGATAGCTGCAGCGCAGCTGTAAATCGATATCGCTGCTGGAGACGGGCTGCAGCGTACGCGTATGCAGTACCGGTGCCGCCAGGCGCGCCAGCTCACTGGCTTCATCCAGTCGCAGCAGCGGCAGCAGGCAGGCATCAGAAACTTTGCGCGGATCGGCGCTATAGACGCCGGCCACATCGCTCCAGATCGTGACGCGTCCCGCCCCGGCGAGCGCACCAATCTGGGTGGCAGAATAGTCAGACCCATTGCGGCCCAGCAGCACGGTTTCACCCGCCTCGTTACGACTGATAAACCCGGTCACCACCAGACGTTTATGCGGATGCTGTGTCAGCAGCGCCTGCAGCAGCGGCCAGGATTTACCCTCATCCACCTGTGGCTGAGCGGCGCGTTCAGCCCGCAGGAAATCACGCGCGTCCAGCCAGGTGGCGTCAATATCGCGCTGACTCAGTACTGCAGCCATCAGGCGCGCTGACCAGATTTCGCCATGCCCGACGACTTCCGCATATACCGCTTCGGTTATCGCGCCATCCAGCAGCGCCGCCAGCCGCTCCAGATCGCGGATAAAGAGGCTGGTCAGGCGGTCGGCCGCTTCAGCCGGCAGCAGGGCAGCAATCAGATCGCTATGGTAGCGGCGAAGCGTCTGTTGCACCTGATGCGCAGAGAGGCGATCGCTCTGACTCAGCTTCAGCCAGCTGATCAGCTGATTCGTGGTGCTGCCTGCGGCAGAGACCACCATCAGATCGCCTGGCTGACTGTAATCAGCCATAATGGCCGCTACACGCTGGTAGCAGCTGGCATCCGCCAGGCTGCTGCCACCAAATTTATGCAACTGCTTCGTCGGCGTTCCCGCGCCAGCTGTACTGGTCATGATTACTCCCCGGCTGCGATTCGGAAGGCATTATCCAAATCGGCAATTAAATCTTCGTGATCTTCAATGCCGACGGAGACCCGCAGCAGCGTTTCAGAGATCCCGGCGGCCGCACGCGCTTCCGCGGACATGCCGGCATGTGTCATGGTGGCCGTATGTGAAATCAGGCTCTCTACCCCGCCCAGCGATTCCGCCAGCGTAAACAGCTGTAACGCTTTCAGAAAACGGCGCAGACGCGCTTCATCTGCATCCAGCTCAAAGCTTAACATTGCACCAAAGCCGCGCTGCTGACGCCGCGCATATTCATGACCGGCATTTTCCGGCAGAGAAGGATGATACAGCTTTTTCACCAGCGGCTGCTGCTTCAGGTAGTCCACTATCGCCAGCGCGTTACGCTGGGCGGCCGCCATGCGGGGCGCCAGCGTCCGCAGGCCGCGCAGCAGCAGATAGCTGTCAAACGCCGCGCCGGTCACGCCGATGTTATTGGCCCACCAGGCGAGTTCAGTGGCAACGGCCGGATCTTTTGCAATCACCGTACCGGCTACCACATCAGAGTGGCCGTTGAGGTATTTGGTGCAGGAGTGGATCACCAGGTCAGCCCCCAGAGCGAGCGGATTTTGCAGTGCCGGGCTCAGGAAGGTGTTATCCACCACGCTGACGGCGCCCGCCGCGCGCGCGGCCTGACAGATTGCCGCAATATCCACCACGCGCAGCAGAGGATTGCTCGGACTTTCCACCAGTACCAGCTTTGGTTTTTCCGCCAGCGCTGCGGCCAGCGCCGCGCTGTCGCCCTGGTCGACAAATTTCACACGATAAGCGCCGCGCTTGCTCAGACTGTCAAACAGGCGATAACTGCCACCATAGCAGTCGTGAGGAGCAATCAGCAGATCGCCAGGTTTCAGGAACACAGTGGTAACCAGATGAATCGCAGACATGCCGGTATTCGTCAGTACGGCACCCGCGCCGCCCTCCAGCTCGGCCAGCGCGCGCTGCACCACATCACGCGTCGGATTACCACGACGCGAATAGTCATGGGCACGCGGCTCATTAAAATCGAGAAAATTATAGGTGCTGGAGAGGTGAATGGGCGGGACTACGCAGCCATACTGCTCGTCATCATTCAAACCGCTGCGTACTGCGATGGTTGCCTGTTTGCGCGTCATGGGCTCTGCTGTTCCTGAAGAGGGGTAAAGTGCCCACAGGATAACATTCCGCTAACAGACGTCAATACATCTGGACATCTAAATGTCTTTGCGTATAGATTGAGCGTAACGCGAATAACCGCTAAAATTATACGTTATTGCCTGCTGAGCAGCGCATGCGCTTTATTAACGCCGCGCTGAAGCACAAAATCCACGGCGCAGGCGGTCAGGCATACAAAAATCGGGCATAATCCACGGATTATCCCCTATAACACTTTTATTAATTAAGGTAACTCATGGCTGAATGGAACGGCGAATATATCAGCCCGTACGCTGAGCACGGTAAAAAAAGCGAGCAGGTTAAAAAAATAACGGTTTCTATCCCGCTGAAAGTGCTTAAAATTTTAACCGACGAGCGTACACGTCGCCAGGTTAACAATCTGCGTCACGCCACAAACAGTGAGCTGCTGTGCGAAGCTTTTTTGCACGCGTTTACCGGCCAGCCTCTGCCCGATGACGTTGACCTGCGCAAAGAGCGCAGCGATGAGATCCCGGAAGAAGCGAAGCAGATTATGCGTGAGATGGGCATCGACCCGGATAGCTGGGAATATTAAACGCTGATATAAAAAAACCCAGCCGAAGCTGGGTTTTCTTTTGCATCCGGGATAACCCGGCGGCAAATAAATCTTATTTTTTGCTGCCCGGAATGCTGAAACGCTTGTTGAAGCGATCAACGCGGCCGCCGGTGTCAACAACACGCTGCTTACCAGTGTAGAACGGGTGGCATTTGCCGCACACGTCCAGGTTCAGGTCGTGGTTCATGGTAGAACGGGTGTTGATCACGTTACCGCAAGAGCAAGTGATGGTCACTGCTTCGTACTTCGGGTGAATACCTTGTTTCATGGGAAAACCTCATAAAAGGCCGTGTCGCTCTCCATGCCAGGCGAACCTGCACAGCACCACACGCGGTTGAACATTATATGTATCTCTGGCGAGCCATCTCACCAAAGGCGGCATAGTATACAGAATTTAACCGCCCAAGGCAAACATTGCTCAGCCATACACGCCTGCGGCCCCAGCGTGTACACTACCGTCCCTGATTACAGAACTGGATAGAGATCGCGATGTCCGTCGTAAAGGTTGCCCTGCCCGTCCCGCTACCGCGCCTGTTTGATTATCTGCTTCCTGCTGACGCTTCGCAGCCGGCAACCGGCAGTCGCGTCAGCGTGCCCTTTGGCAATCGTAAGCTGACTGGCATTGTGACCGGCGTGGCCGAAAGCAGCGATTTGCCGCTGAAGCAGCTGAAACCGATAGACGCGGTGCTGGATGACAGCAGCCTGTTTTCGCCCGCGCTATGGCGCATTCTGAACTGGGCGGCAGGTTACTACCATTCACCCGTCGGGGAAGTGCTGAGTCATGCGCTGCCGGTTCTGCTCCGCCAGGGTAAACCGGCGCAGGAAGCGCCGCTGTGGCAGTGGGTGATAACGGAGGCCGGGCGTGAAGTGGCTGCTGAAAGTCTGAAGCGCGCGCCAAAGCAGCAGCAGGCGCTGGCCGCCCTGCGTCAGCGACCACTCTATCGCCATCAGGTGAGCGAACAGAGTTTTAATGACGCCGCACTGCAGGCGCTCAGAGCCAAAGGGCTATGCGAGCTGCGCGAACATGCGCCACCGACTGCAGACTGGCGGACGCATTTTGCCATTAAAGGCGAGCGTCTGCGGCTTAATACCGATCAGGCCATGGCCGTTGGTGCGATCCGTGCAGAAGACGATCGCTACGTTCCGTGGCTGCTGGCCGGGATCACCGGCTCCGGTAAGACCGAGGTTTATCTCACTATTCTGGAAAACATTCTGTCGCGCGGTATGCAGGCGCTGGTGCTGGTGCCGGAGATTGGCCTGACGCCGCAAACCATCGCACGCTTCCGTGAACGCTTTGATGCCCCGATTGATGTCCTGCACTCTGCGCTGAATGACAGCGAAAGGCTGGCGGTCTGGCTGCGCGCCCGGCGCGGCGAAAGTGCGATTATCATTGGTACACGCTCCGCGCTGTTCACCCCGCTGGCGCGGCCCGGCGTAATCATTATCGATGAAGAGCACGACAGCTCCTATAAACAGCAGGAGGGCTGGCGTTATCAGGCACGCGATCTGGCGGTGTTTCGCGCGCATGAAGAGAACATCCCGATTGTGATGGGTTCGGCCACTCCCGCGCTGGAGACGCTGCATAACGTGCGCGTCGGCAAATACCGGCAGCTCAACCTCACCCAACGCGCCGGTAATGCAAAACCGGCGTTGCAGCAGTTGATCGATCTTAAAGGACAACCGCTTAAAGGCGGTCTGGCACCGGCGCTGCTCAGTAAAATGCGTCAGCATCTGCAGGCAGACAATCAGGTGCTGCTGTTTCTCAACCGGCGCGGCTTTTCACCGGCGCTGATGTGCCACGACTGCGGCTGGCTGGCGGAGTGCCAGCGGTGTGACAGTTACTACACGCTGCATCAGCATCACCGTCAGCTGCGCTGCCATCATTGCGACAGTCAGCGCCCGCTGCCGCTGCAGTGCCCCGGCTGCGGATCAACCCATCTGATGCCGGTTGGCGTAGGAACAGAGCAGCTGGAGCAGCAGCTGGGCACGCTGTTTCCGGATGTGCCGATCTCGCGCATCGATCGCGATACCACCAGCCGGAAAGGTGCGCTGGAGCAGCATCTGGCGGATGTGCATCGCGGCGGTGCGCGAATACTGGTGGGCACACAGATGCTGGCAAAAGGCCATCACTTCCCTGATGTTACCCTGGTGTCGCTGCTGGACGTTGACGGCGCGCTCTTCTCTGCTGATTTTCGTGCCGCAGAGCGTTTCGCGCAGCTCTATACCCAGGTTGCGGGTCGTGCCGGACGCGCCGGTAAACAGGGCGAAGTGCTGCTGCAGACGCACCATCCGGAACATCCGCTGCTGCAGACGCTGCTGCATCGCGGCTACTTTGCGTTTGCTGACCAGACGCTGCTGGAACGCCAGTCAGTGCAGCTGCCGCCCTGGACCAGCCACGCGCTGTTTCGTGCCGAAGATATGGATAATCAGCAGGCTGCCGCTTTTCTCGTGCAGCTGCGTAATCTGCTGGAAGCGAGCCCGCTGAAAGATGAAGCGACCTGGCTGATGGGCCCGGTACCGGCGCTGGCACCCAAGCGCAGCGGCCGCTGGCGCTGGCAGCTGCTGCTGCAGCATCCGTCACGCAAACGGCTGCAGCAATTATTGGGCAGCTCGCTGCCGCTGCTGAGCACATTACCCGCTGCACGCAAAGTGAAATGGACGCTGGATATCGATCCTGTTGAGAGTTGACAGCGCCTGCATCTGCGAGCCAGATCGAAAAAAGTCGAACAAGTCACAGTTTTTATGCAAATTAAGTAACAACCCTGTCCGCCAATGCGTTATCAATAGAGCAATCCGGCCAGGACCGGCCCTTGCAGGCAAACTGTACGCTGTATCATGCCAGGAGTAATACGTTGGACCCGAAGCAAACTTCATCTGCTGCCACGATGAAAGATGTGGCTGAGCACGCAGGCGTCTCGACGGCGACCGTTTCCCGGGCGCTGATGAATCCGGAGAAAGTGTCTGCTGCCACCCGGCAAAAAGTGGAGCAGGCAGTCGTTGCGACAGGCTACGCAGCGCATGGCCTGGCGCGCAATGCCAGACGCAATGAAACCCGGACTATCCTGGTGATTGTGCCCGATATCTGCGATCCCTTTTTCAGTGAAATTATCCGGGGCATAGAGGTCACTGCCGCGCAGCAGGGGTATCTGGTGCTGATTGGCGACTGCGCGCATCAGGATCATCAGGAAAAAACCTTTCTTAATCTGATGCTGACGCGACAGATTGATGGCATGGTGCTGCTGGGCTCACAGCTGCCGTTTGACGCCGATCCCGAGGCACTGCGCAGCCTGCCACCCATGGTCATGGGCAATGAGTTTGCGCCGGAGATGGCGCTGCCTACCGTGCACATTGACAACCTGACCGCTGCGTTTGAAGCGGTCAACCATTTGCTTCAGCTCGGACATCGTCGTATCGCCTGTGTTACCGGGCCGGAAGCAGTTCCGCTCAGCCAGTATCGCCTGCAGGGTTATATTCAGGCGCTGCGCCGCAGCAGCCTCCCCGTTGAACCCACGTTTATCGTGCGTGGCGATTTCTCTTTCGAAGCCGGTGCACGCGCCCTGAAGCAGCTGATGAGTCTGCCGCAGCCACCGGAAGCGATATTCTGCCACAGCGATCTGATGGCGCTGGGCGCCATGAATCAGGCGCGCAAACTGGGTATGCGCATTCCGCAGGATCTCTCCGTCGTCGGCTTTGATGATATTGAGCTGGCGCGCTATTACGAACCCCCTCTGACTACCGTGGCGCAGCCCCGCTTTGACATTGGCCGTGAAGCAATGCTGCTGCTGCTGGATGAGCTGCAGGGCAAGCGGGTAAATAATGGTTCGCGCCTGCTGGATGCAGAACTGCGCGTGCGCGGCAGTACGGCACCGGCTAAAAAGCGTTAGGTGATGCGTGCCGCACTGCGCATTTTCAGCAGATTCTGAAGACAGAGTCTGCTGGTCAAAGTTCGCACCCTTGAGTAACATGGCGCATTCATTGCCGGGCGGTTTACACCTCATTTACACCCGTCATTTTTCAAGCTGCAGCCAGGCTGGTTGCAACTCACACTGTTCAGGGCCTACGCCCGCAGGCATTTTGAAGGTATCAGGACGAAAGTGGCACAAAGAGATTATGTAGGCCGCGGGCGTTCAACAGGGACGCGTCGCAAAAAACCCGCCGGCCGCAGCAGCAAAAAAAGCAAAGGCGGCTCGGGTATATCGAAAGTGATGGTGGTACTCGCTGCGGCAGTACTGGTCGCTTTTGCTGGTGGCTTATGGTTCATCGCGCACCATAAAAAAGAAGAGACGCCGGTTATTCCGAATCACAAAGTCAATGGTAACGGCCTGCCGCCCAAGCCGGAAGAGCGCTGGAAATACATCAAGGAGCTGGAAAACCGGCAGATCACGGTTCCCTCACCGACTGAGCCTTCTGCTGGCGGTGAAGTGCAGTCGCAGACGCAGCTGACTGATGAACAGCGTCAGCTGCTGGAGCAGATGCAGGCGGATATGCGTCAGCAGCCTACTCAGCTGAACGAGGTGCCGTGGAACGAGCAGACGCCAGCCCAGCGGCAGCAGACATTACAGCGTCAGCAGGTGCAGCAGCAGCAACGTCAGCAGCAGATGCAGGCACAGCAGCAGCAGGTACAGCAGCAGCGGCAGCAGCAACAACAGCAACGTCAGCAACAGTTACAGCAGCAGCGTCAGCAGCAGTTGCAGGCTCAGCAGCGTCAGCAACAGCAGCAGGCTGATCGACCGGCACCGGTACAGCAGGCAAAACCAGAAGCCACCAAAGTGAAGCCGGAAGAGAAAGCCTCTTCACAACGCTGGATGGTGCAGTGTGGCTCCTTTAAAGGCAGCGATCAGGCGGAGTCGGTGCGCGCCGGTCTCGCTTTCGAAGGTTTTGAAAGCCGTATCACCACCGGCGGCGGCTGGAATCGTGTGGTGATTGGTCCGTTTAAAGATCGCAGTAAAGCTGACAGTACCGTGAAGCGGCTGCACAGCGCCGGTCACGGCAGCTGCATTCCGCTAGCCCTGCCCTGATAGTACCAGCCCTGCTCCCGGCGTCTGATGTCACCGGGAGCAGGCGCAGCCGAATTAAGATAAACCCCATCTTCCTCAGGGGTTGAAACCTTCTTAACCCACCCCATATCTGTTTGCATGATACGCCGCGCCGGGTGCGTGGTGTCTTTTTTCAACTGCAACAAGGGGTCTGCCCGTGACAACAATAGTAAGTGTACGACGCAACGGCCGGGTCGTTATTGGTGGTGATGGCCAGGCAACGCTCGGCAACACCGTAATGAAAGGCAACGTCAAAAAAGTGCGTCGTCTTTACAACGATAAAGTGATTGCGGGCTTTGCGGGCGGCACTGCCGACGCCTTTACCCTGTTTGAACTGTTTGAGCGTAAGCTGGAAATGCATCAGGGCCATCTGGTTAAAGCCGCAGTTGAGCTGGCAAAAGACTGGCGCACCGATCGCATGCTGCGCCGTCTTGAAGCGTTGCTGGCGGTAGCGGATGAGAACTCTTCGCTGATCATCAGCGGTAACGGCGATGTTATTCAGCCGGAAAACGATTTAATCGCTATTGGCTCCGGCGGCCCCTACGCCCAGGCAGCGGCCCGTGCGCTGCTGGAAAATACCGACATTGGTGCACACGATATTGTTGAGAAAGCGCTGAACATCGCCGGCGATATCTGTATCTACACCAACCATAATATCAACTACGAAGAATTACCGTCTAAGGCGTAAGGACCAAAACCATGTCTGAGATGACTCCACGCGAGATTGTCAGCGAGCTTAATCGCTTTATCATCGGCCAGGACGGCGCTAAAAAAGCGGTTGCCATTGCGCTGCGTAATCGCTGGCGCCGCATGCAGCTTGACGAAGAGCTGCGTCATGAAGTCACCCCGAAAAATATTCTGATGATCGGCCCGACCGGCGTCGGTAAAACCGAAATTGCGCGTCGCCTGGCGAAGCTGGCCAACGCGCCGTTTATCAAGGTTGAAGCGACAAAATTTACTGAAGTCGGCTATGTCGGTAAAGAAGTGGACTCCATCATCCGCGATCTGACTGATTCCGCCATTAAAATGGTGCGCAGTCAGGCGATTGAAAAAAATAAGTATCGCGCTGAAGAGATGGCAGAGGAGCGCATTCTTGACGCACTGATCCCGCCAGCTAAAAACAACTGGGGTCAGCCAGAGCAGAATGCTGAGCCATCAGCCGCGCGCCAGTCTTTCCGCAAAAAACTGCGTGAAGGCCAGCTGGACGATAAAGAGATTGAGATCGATCTGGCTGCTGCACCGGCTGGCGTAGAGATCATGGCACCGCCGGGCATGGAAGAGATGACCAGCCAGCTGCAGTCCATGTTCCAGAACCTGGGCGGTCAGAAGCAGAAGCCGCGCAAGCTGAAAATCAAAGATGCCATGAAGCTGCTGATTGAAGAAGAAGCGGCAAAGCTGGTTAATCCGGAAGAGCTGAAGCAGGATGCGATCGATGCGGTAGAGCAGCACGGTATCGTGTTTATCGATGAGATCGATAAAATCTGTAAGCGCGGCGGTCAGTCTTCTGGCCCGGACGTATCACGTGAAGGTGTACAGCGCGATCTGCTGCCGCTGGTAGAGGGCTGCACCGTCTCTACCAAGCACGGCATGGTTAAAACCGACCATATCCTGTTTATCGCTTCCGGCGCATTCCAGGTGGCCAGTCCTTCCGATCTGATCCCGGAGCTGCAGGGTCGTCTGCCGATTCGCGTTGAACTGCAGGCGCTGACCGTGAACGACTTCGAGCGTATCCTTACTGAACCTAACGCGTCCGTCACCGTGCAGTATAAAGCGCTGATGGGTACCGAAGGCGTTAACGTGGACTTTACCGAAGACGGTATCCGCCGGATTGCTGAAGCAGCCTGGCAGGTTAACGAAACCACTGAAAATATCGGTGCACGCCGTCTGCATACCGTGCTGGAGCGTCTGATGGAAGATATCTCCTATGACGCCAGCGATCGCCACGGTGAATCGATTACCATCGACGCAGAGTATGTTGGCAAGCATCTGGATGTGCTGGTCGCAGACGAAGATCTCAGCCGCTTCATCCTGTAACACCATTCTGACCATCCCCCGCTGCCCGGCCATTGCGCCGGGCATTTTTTTGCGCAGGATATTGATGCGGCGCTGCTTTTTCCCGGTGATGATTTTGCCAACAATCTTCAGATAGCGATATACTTACCTTTCCTGTGGCAAACAGACGGCATCCTTATGAAATACGATACATCTGAACTCTGTGACATCTACCATGAAGAAGTGAATGTGGTTGAACCACTTTTTTCCAACTTCGGTGGACGCACCTCATTTGGTGGGCAGATAACCACAGTCAAATGTTTTGAAGACAATGGCCTGCTTTACGATCTGCTGGAAGAGAACGGGCGCGGACGGGTGCTACTGGTCGATGGCGGCGGTTCGGTACGTCGTGCACTGGTGGATGCTCAGCTGGCCCGGCTCGCGGCGCAAAACGAGTGGGAAGGCCTGGTGATTTACGGCTCGGTACGGCAGGTTGATGAACTGGAGGAGCTGGAAATTGGCATTCAGGCAATTGCCGCCATCCCCGCGGGTGCTGCAGGTGAAGGCATTGGTGAAAGTGACGTACGCGTCAACTTCGGCGGCGTAACCTTTTTCTCCGGCGATCATCTCTACGCGGACAATACGGGCATTATTCTGTCAGAAGATGCGCTGGATATTGAGTAAACCGCAAACAAAAACGGGTGCCTGAGCACCCGCAGGTTTAAGCGCAGGTGCTTAAACCTCTTCCATTTTTCCCAGCAGTGCCCGCAGACGTTCCTGCCAGACATGCTGCTCTTCTTTCAGATGCTGATTTTCACGCGCCAGCGCGTCCTGGTTGCCGGAAGCCTGGCTTACTTCGTTTTTCAGCGTACTGTTCTGCTCTTTCAGCTCTTCAATTTCCATTTGCAGCAGCGTGATGGTATCAATCGCCTGCTGTACTTTCGCTTCCAGTTTCTCAAATACTTCAAATGACATCGTTCTGACCTCTCCTAAAACTCGCAAGGCGTTGATGAAGCTGCCTGAATAAAGACGCACGCAGCCATGTTGACCCGATTGTATGTAGCCAAACCCGGCAAGTCCAGCGGCACGGGATCCTGGCGGTCAGTCTGTAACACTTTTCAGGTAATGCTTAAAAAATAGACCCGCGGTCTGCCTGGCTGGGTTAAGCGCGTTAACTGACGGGTTAATTAGCCTTAAAGAAAGGTAAAAGACGCGAAAACGCGCATTTTTATGACGCAGTACACAGAATTCAATTTCGCTATTTCTCGTTTATGTTCGTTAACGATAAATTCACATCAACCCTACATTAGCGCTGGGCGACTCAGGGATTGAGAACAAAAACTGATAACATTTAACCTCGCTTCAGGAATTCCATTATGAGTCAGACAACGAACACACTCAAAGGTCAATGTATCGCCGAGTTTCTCGGCACCGGTTTGATTATCTTTTTTGGCGCAGGCTGTGTGGCTGCGCTCAAGCTTGCTGGTGCGGCATTCGGTCAGTGGGAAATCTGTATCATCTGGGGTCTGGCCGTTTCGATGGCGGTGTATCTGAGTGCGGGCGTTTCCGGCGCGCATCTCAATCCGGCGGTCACCGTGGCGCTCTGCCTGTTTGCTAATTTTGAAGGGCGTAAAGTTTTACCTTACATTCTGGCGCAGGTTGCCGGCGCCTTCTGTGCCGCTGCACTGGTATACGGCCTTTATTACAATCTGTTTTTCGATTATGAAGCGAGCCATCAAATGGTGCGTGGCAGCGTGCAGAGCCTCGACCTGGCGGGTATCTTCTCTACTTATCCTAATCCGCACATCACGGTCGGTCAGGCGTTTCTGGTAGAGATGGTGATCACAGCCGTACTGATGGCGGTTATCATGGCGCTGACTGACGATGGCAATGGCGTACCGCGTGGCCCGCTGGCGCCGCTGCTGATTGGCCTGCTGGTTGCTATTATCGGTGGTTCAATGGGTCCCCTGACCGGCTTTGCGCTCAACCCGGCACGTGACTTTGGACCGAAACTGTTTGCCTTTATCGCTGGCTGGGGTGACGTAGCCTTCACCGGCGGCAAAGATATTCCTTACTTCCTGGTGCCTGTGTTTGGTCCGCTGGTGGGTGCATGTCTGGGTGCCTTTAGCTATCGTGCGCTGATTGGTCGCCACCTGCCGGTAAACATCGCAGAAACCAGCAAAACAGAAAAACCTGTAGCGCGCGCTGAACAGCGTAAAGCGTAAGTTTCACTCTTAATCATCAGGACATTATTATGACTACGCCAGATAAAAAATATATCGTCGCGCTCGATCAGGGTACCACCAGCTCCCGTGCCGTCGTACTCGACCATGACGCCAACATCGTTGCTGTTTCACAGCGTGAGTTTACGCAGATCTACCCGAAAGCGGGCTGGGTTGAGCATGACCCGATGGATATCTGGGCTTCACAGAGCTCAACGCTGGTGGAAGTGCTGGCACACGCTGACATTAACTCCGATCAGATCGCCGCTATCGGTATCACTAACCAGCGTGAAACCGCTATTGTCTGGGATAAAGAGACCGGCAAACCTATCTACAATGCCATTGTCTGGCAGGATCCACGTACCGCTGACTACTGTAACAAGCTGAAGAAAGAGGGGCTGGAAGAGTATATCCAGCACACCACAGGTCTGGTCATTAACCCTTACTTCTCCGGCACCAAAGTAAAATGGATCCTCGATCACGTGGAAGGCGCACGCGAGCGTGCAAAACGCGGCGAGCTGCTGTTCGGCACTGTGGATACCTGGCTTATCTGGAAGATGACGCAGGGCCGTGTGCATGTCACTGACCATACCAACGCCTCGCGTACCATGATGTATAACATCCACAAGCTGGAGTGGGATGCACGCATGCTGGAGATCCTCGACATTCCGCGCGAAATGCTGCCGGAAGTTAAGGGCTCCTCTGAGATTTACGGTCAGACCAATATCGGCGGTAAAGGCGGCACGCGTATTCCGATTGCCGGCATTGCCGGTGACCAGCAGGCGGCCCTCTATGGTCAGCTCTGCGTACAGCCGGGCATGGCGAAAAATACCTACGGTACCGGCTGCTTTATGCTGATGAATACCGGTACTGAAGCGGTCACCTCTACCCACGGCCTGCTGACCACTATCGCCTGTGGCCCGCGCGGCGAAGTGAACTATGCGCTGGAAGGTGCCGTATTTATCGGCGGCGCCTCGATTCAGTGGCTGCGCGACGAAATGAAGCTGATCAACGACTCTACCGATTCAGAATATTTTGCGCTGAAAGTTAAAGACACGAACGGTGTCTATATGGTGCCGGCGTTTACCGGGCTGGGCGCCCCATACTGGGATCCGTATGCCCGTGGTGCCATCTTCGGCCTGACGCGCGGTGCCAATGCCAACCACATTATCCGCGCTACGCTGGAGTCGATCGCCTATCAGACGCGTGACGTGCTGGAAGCGATGCAGAACGACGCCGGTACCCGCCTGCAGTCGCTGCGCGTGGATGGCGGCGCTGTCGCGAACAACTTCCTGATGCAGTTCCAGTCCGACATCCTCGGCACGCGCGTTGAACGCCCGGAAGTGCGTGAAGTCACGGCGCTGGGTGCGGCCTATCTGGCAGGCCTGGCGGTCGGCTTCTGGAACGATCTGGACGAGGTGCGTGCCAAAGCCGTTGTGGAACGCGAATTCCGTCCTGGCATCGAAACCACTGAACGCAACCTGCGTTACGCGGGCTGGCAGAAAGCGGTCGCGCGTGCCAAAGCCTGGGAAGATGAAGCATAAATAGCCCCCTGCCCGCGGTTCATGCCGCGGGTTTCTCCCTCTCCCGCTTTTCCCGCTGTGCTACACTGCCCGCCTGTTTTTCTGTCAGGTGCAGACCATGAAACGAGAACTCGCAATTGAATTTTCCCGCGTCACTGAGGCGGCAGCGCTGGCTGGCTATCGCTGGTTAGGACGTGGTGATAAAAATGCGGCCGACGGCGCAGCCGTTAATGCCATGCGCATTATGCTCAATACCATCAACATCGATGGCCGCATCGTCATTGGTGAAGGCGAAATTGATGAAGCGCCTATGCTCTATATCGGTGAACAGGTCGGCACCAGCCAGGGCGATGCCGTGGACATCGCGGTTGATCCGATTGAAGGCACACGCATGACCGCTCTGGGTCAGGCCAACGCGCTGGCGGTGCTGGCAGTTGGCGACAAAGGCAGCTTTCTGCACGCACCTGATATGTACATGGAAAAACTGATTGTCGGGCCAGGGGCGCGTGGCGCTATCGACCTTAACCTGCCGCTGGAGACCAACCTTAAAAACATCGCTATTGCGCTCGGTAAGCCGCTTACTCAGCTAACGGTATCGATCCTGGCGAAGCCGCGGCATGACACCGTTATTGCGCAGCTGCAGACGCTGGGCGTGCGCGTGTTTGCTTTTCCCGATGGCGATGTAGCGGCGTCGATCCTGACCTGTATGCCTGACAGTGAAGTGGATGTGCTGTATGGCATCGGCGGTGCGCCTGAAGGCGTGGTCTCAGCAGCCGTGATCCGCGCAATGGATGGTGACATGCAGGCACGTCTGCTGGCGCGTCATGAGGTTAAAGGCGAGAGCGAAGAGAATCGCCGGCTGGGTGAACAGGAGCTGCGGCGCTGCGCAGAAATGGGGATTGCTGCAGGCTGTGTGTTAACGCTGAATGAGATGGCACGAAACGACAACGTGATTTTCGCCGCCACCGGCATCACCAGCGGCGATCTGCTGAAGGGCATTACCTGTAACGGCAATATCGCCACCAGCGAGACGCTGCTGGTACGCGGCAAGTCGCGTACCATTCGCCGCATCCAGTCGATCCACTATCTGGACCGCAAGGATACGGCGCTGCACCCGTTTATCCTGTAACCGTCTGCTTGCCGCTCTCGGGATGACGTGAGAGCGGCCACCAGCACAGCAGCATCACCAGCGACGTGACAAACATCAGCAGGCCCAGACTGGACTGATCGTGCTGTGGCAGCAGCGCAGAGAGCCACGCAACCACGCCCGAGCCCAGGTTCTGCAGGCCGCCAATCAGCGCCCCTGCACTGCCCGCCAGCCACGCGTAAGGCTCCATGGCACCCGATGTCGCCAGCGGGAACAGCATGCCAGCCCCGAAGAAAAACAGCGCTGCGGGCACCAGCAGCGTCCAGATATTCATTACACCAAACCACGACGGGATCCACATCAGCAGGCCAGCCAGCAGGCAGCTGTTGACGCCATACCACATCAGCGTATGCCAGGATGTCTCTTCCCGGCCGGCAAACCAGGCACCAAAAAAGGCGGCCGGAATGGGCAGAATAAACAGAATGCTGACGGTCAGGCCATCCAGTCCCAGTACGCCCCCCATCAGCACACCGCAGCTCGCTTCAAAGACGGCAATGCCCGCCAGTGCACCCACCAGCAGCAGCAAATAGCGGATAAAATTGCCGTCGCTGAGCAGCGTGGCGTAGCGGCGCAGAAAAGGCGTAGCCGGGGCATCATTCGGCCGGGTTTCCGGCAGCCAGCGGGCCATGGATGCCGTGACGCCCAGGCACAGCAGCAGCAAAAAGGCGAAGCAGGCGTGCCAGCCAATCAGCCGGGTCAGCAGCGCTCCTATCACCGGTGCCAGCAGCGGACTCACCAGAATGCCCATGTTCAGCAGGCTGTTAGCCCGCCGCAGCGCGGTTCCGGCATACAGATCGCGCGGCATCGTGCGCGCCATAACGCCGGCAACGCCGGTGCCGAGTCCCTGGATAGCGCTGCCCAGCACCAGCATCTGCAGCGATGAGGCAAACAGCGCGATCAGCGCGCCGCAGGCAAAGATCGTCATACCGGTGAGGATCACCGGGCGACGTCCTACGCTGTCAGAGAGCGGGCCATAGATCAGCTGCGATCCGCCATAGGTAATCAGATAAGCAGCCATGACCTGCTGCATTGCGCCGCTGCGCACGTTCAGCGCTTCCGCCATCACGGCCATAGCAGGCACATAAATGGTTTGTGCCATCTGACCTACGGCCACCAGCACAATCAGCATGAATAACAGAAAACGGTTTTGAGTTTTATCGATCTGCATGGAACACGGTATCAGCCTGAAAAAAGAGTGCGCCGGCAGCACACAGGGTTTGCCGGCAGTAATGGCGGCAAAAATATCAGGATTACCGGGCAAATCGAGAGCAGAGCCGCAGGAAGGCGGGTTGCCAGCCGTCAACCTCCTGTACCAGACTGTAAACAGGCTGCTACAGGTAGTGATCTGTGCGGCGGTTTTGTCGCAAAGAGCGCTTTCGCCGCAGCCGGGCTGACAAGCACGGAGCAGGCTGGTAAAGATAGCGATAACCGGGAGAATTCAACAGGAGCACCTATGGCCGAGTGGATTAATGCAGAAGTAAAAGAGGTAAAAAACTGGACCGACGCGCTGTTCAGCCTGCGCGTTACTGCCCCTATCGATCGGTTTACCGCCGGGCAGTTTGCCAAACTGGCGCTGGAAATTGAGGGCGAGCGCGTGCAGCGCGCTTACTCCTACGTCAACGCCCCCGACGATCCGCTGCTGGAGTTTTATCTGGTCACTGTACCGGAAGGTAAACTCAGCCCGCGTCTGCAGGCGCTGCAGCCGGGCGAGCAAGTGATGCTGACCAAAGAGGCGTCCGGCTTTTTTACCCTGGATGAGATCCCTGACTGTCGTACCCTGTGGATGCTGGCGACCGGCACCGCCATCGGGCCTTACCTGTCGATTTTACAGCAGGGTGAAGACCTGGCGCGTTTTGACCATATTGTACTGGTTCACGCTGCGCGCTATGCCAGCGATCTCAGCTTTTTGCCGCTGATGCAGTCGCTGCAGCAGCGTTATGCAGATAAGCTGCATATTCAGACCGTGGTCAGCCGTGAAAGCAGCCCGGGCTCACTACAGGGCCGGGTGCCGCAGCTGATTGAAAGCGGTGAGCTGGAGCGTGCCGTGGGGCTGCCGCTCGACGCAGAGAGCAGCCACGTTATGCTGTGTGGTAATCCGCAGATGGTACGCGATACCCAGCAGCTGCTGAAAGAGAGTCGCGGCATGCGCAAACATTTCAAACGCAAACCGGGCCACATGACCAGCGAACACTACTGGTAAGGTTTCCGTAACATCCCGCCACGCTTTTCACCGCGCGGGTTTTGACTTTCAGCGGTAAAAACCGTTTTAATCGTGCCCTAAGTGAATGATTCAGGGCCGATGCAATGAAGACACTGCCAGCCGCGCTGCTGCTTAGCTGCGCGCTGTCATCTCCTGCCTGGGCAGACGAGACGCCACCCGATCGCAGTGCGCATCTGCCGGTGGCACCTTATCTGCTGACAGGCGCGCCTGCGTTTGATATGACGATCGCGCAGTTTCGTGAAAGCTATAACGTGGCTAATCCCGCACTGCCGCTGCCGGAATACCGTGCAATAGATAATCGCGACGATAAAAGTCACCTGACGCGCGCAGCCAGCAAAATCAGCGAAACCCTCTACTCTTCCACCGCGCTGGAACAGGGTACCGGAAAGATTAAAACGCTGCAGATCACCTGGCTGCCGGTGCCGGGTCCGGAAATGAAGCTGGCTCAGCAGCAGGCGATGAATTATATGCGCGCACTGCTGCGCTATTTCGTGCCGGGCCTCTCACCCGAAGAGGGACGCCAGAAGCTGGACGCATTACTGAGCGCCGGTAAAGGCGCACGCTATTTTAGCCGCACGGAGGGCGCGCTGCGCTTTGTGGTGGCTGACAATGGCGACAAAGGCCTGACGTTTGCCGTGGAGCCGATTAAGCTCACGCTGCCTGCTCCCTGATATCACAGGCGGAAATGACGAAAAGCAAAGCCAGCGCCCTTTTTGATCTCTATACTGTCTGGCAGACATCGCTGCCATGACGGCAGCGCTATTTCATGAATCGCGTAATGCGGAGGAACGAATGCGACATCCACTGGTTATGGGTAACTGGAAACTGAATGGCAGCAAGCAGATGACTGGCGAGCTGATTGAAGGTCTGCGTACCGCGCTCTCGGGCGTGGATGGCTGTGGTGTAGCGATTGCCCCACCGGCAATTTATCTGGATCAGGCAAAACATGCGATCTCCGGTAGCCACATTGCGCTGGGTGCGCAGAACGTCGATGTTAACCTTTCAGGTGCATTCACCGGTGAAACCTCCGCAGAGATGCTGAAAGATATTGGCGCGAAGTACATCATTATCGGTCACTCTGAACGTCGCACTTACCACAAAGAGAGCGACGAATTTATTGCGAAGAAGTTTGCGGTGCTGAAAGAGGCAGGCCTGGTGCCGGTACTCTGCATTGGTGAAACCGAAGCGGAAAATGAAGCAGGCAAAACAGAAGAAGTGTGCGCACGTCAGCTGGATGCCGTGCTGGAAACTCAGGGCGCAGCGGCGTTTGAAGGCGCAGTCATCGCCTATGAGCCGGTCTGGGCTATCGGTACCGGCAAGTCTGCCACACCAGCGCAGGCACAGGCGGTGCACAAATTTATTCGTGACCATATTGCGAAGAAAGATGCCGCTGTCGCAGAGCAGGTCATTATTCAGTATGGCGGCTCAGTAAACGACAAAAATGCTGCTGAACTCTTTACCCAGCCCGATATTGACGGAGCGCTGGTTGGCGGCGCGTCGCTGAAAGCAGACGCCTTCGCCGTAATCGTGAAAGCGGCGGCACAGGCAAAACAGGCATAAGTCTGTCTGTTTTGTATAAGGCGACCCGCGGGTCGCCTTTTTTATCGCCGCTGACTCAGGGAGAGAGCAGCCGGCAGGTGTGATCCTGCAGCATCTCTGCCGCCCCCGGATTCAGACGCAGCCAGTTACGCTGCAGCGCCAGCAGCACCAGCCTTCCGTCCGGCAGCGCAGCCAGCGCCATACCGTAGCGACCCATTTCGCCGCGCGCCCCCGGCACCTCGCTGGCCAGACGCATAAACGTGCTCTGCTGCGCCAGCTGTGCGGCAGAGAGCGTACGGACCAGATAGTGATGCTGGCGCAGCGTGATGTGCTGCCAGCGCTCACTGAGGCGCAGAGCCTCATCGTCAAGCTGCTGACGCACGTCGGGTCGCAGGCACGAAATATGAATATGCAGCTGATTCTGCGTACGGCCATACTGTGCATTGACCGCCAGCGACAGTGCCCGATCGTTTACAGGTCTGCCCCATCGCTGCGCCAGCAGGCTGCGCTGCTGCCAGGCGGCAGCAAAAAAATCGGGCGTGGCGGGCTGCAGAAGAGCGGGGCTTTCCATACCGGCAATCTTGGCTGTCGGGATCAGCAGATATTGCAGCGGACCGTGAATATCTTTGAGCGTGACATAGCCCTGGGTCAGATTAACCTGCTGACAGGGTGCCGGATTGCCCTGGTGACGCATACCCGGCACGCACTGTTCACTGACAATCTGCCAGAGCGCATCGGCGTTTTTATGCAGCCGGTATGCTGTTACCAGCAATCCGGCAATCAACAGCATCAGGCATAGCGTAAGCCACTTCAGTAGCCGGTTTCGTCCCCGCATCATTATTGTCTCAGCCATGCATTTCCGCGCATCCTGCCGTGAACAATGTGCGTTGTCACGGCTTTTCCCGACACCATAATGTAAAACGGCCAGCACATGGCTGACCGTGTTGGCGCAATAATACTGCGTTTACGGTTTCATGACCTGATCGTAGCTGCCACCGTCGGCAAAGTGATCTTTCTGCGCTTTACTCCAGCCGCCAAACTTCTCATCCACGGTGAAGAGTTTTACCGGTGCAAAGGTGCTGGCAAATTTCTTCGCGACCTCTGCATCACGCGGACGATAGAAGTTCTGCGCCGCGATAGTCTGGCCTTCCGGAGAGTAGAGATATTTCAGATAGGCTTCTGCCACGCTGCGTGTACCCTGCGCGTCGACCACTTTATCCACTACGGAAACCGTAGGCTCTGCGAGAATGGATTCGGCTGGCGTCACGATTTCAAACTTATCTTTACCCAGTTTTTCGACTGCCAGATACGCTTCGTTTTCCCAGGCAATCAGCACGTCACCAATTCCGCGTTCAACGAACGTATTGGTTGCGCCACGCGCGCCGGAATCCTGCACCTCAACGTTTTTAAACAACGCTTTTACATAGGCGAGTGCTTTAGCCTGATCGCCCTGATTCTGATCCAGCGCCCAGCCCCATGCCGCCAGATAGTTCCAGCGCGCGCCACCGGAAGTTTTCGGGTTTGGCGTGATCACCGATACGCCAGGCTTAGTCAGATCTGACCAGTCGTGAATATTTTTGGGATTGCCTTTGCGTACCAGAAACACAATGGTGGAGGTATAGGGCGCAGAGTTTTCCGGCAGGCGTTTGATCCAGTTTTTGTCGATACGGCCGCGCTCAGCAATCGCATCCACATCAGACTGCAGCGCCAGCGTAACCACATCGGCACGAATACCGTTGATGACGGATGTCGCCTGCTTGCCTGAGCCGCCGTGCGACTGACGGATCACCACGTTGTCGCCGGTCTCCTGCTTATAGTGGGCGCTGAAGGCTTTGTTATATTGTTCGTACAGTTCGCGGGTAGGATCGTATGAGACGTTTAACAGCTGATAATCCTTTGCCAGCGCACCAGACGATGCCAGTAACAAGGTGATGCCAATACTCCACTTATTCATTGCCTGCTCTCCCGCGTAGGTTATGCCGCAAGAGTGACACAAAGCGAACAGTGGATTAAAGAATTAAAAATAAGCAGTTATAACTTGCGAGAATATAGAAGCAGCGAAAAGGCGCGAACGGGGTCGCGCCTGTGCACAGGTTAGTAGAGCTTTTTCGCTGTATCGAGCCAGTCACGCTTGAACGGACGCTTCATGTTCTCAATGGCATCGATAATATCGTGGTGCACCATCTTCTCATTCTGAATACCGACGCAGCGGCCGCCATAGCCCTGCAGCAGCAGCTCAATTGAGTAAGCCCCCATGCGTGACGCCAGAATGCGGTCGTAGGCGCAGGGCGCGCCGCCACGCTGAATATGTCCCAGAACGGTGGCGCGGGTTTCACGCTTTGTCTCTTCTTCAATGAAACGGGCCAGATCGTCGATATCGCAGATGTGCTCGGTAATCGCCACGATGGCGTGTTTTTTCCCTTTTGCAATGCCCGCTTTGATCTCTTCAACCAGCTCTTCACGGGTATAGGGAATTTCCGGCAGCACAATAAACTCACAGCCGCCGGCAATGGCCGCTGCCAGCGTCAGATCGCCACAGTAGCGGCCCATCACTTCCACAATTGAGATACGCTGATGCGACGAGGAGGTGTCGCGCAGACGGTCAATCGCTTCCACAACGGTTTCCAGCGCGGTGAAATAGCCGATGGTGTAGTCAGTGCCGGCGACGTCGTTGTCGATGGTCCCTGGCAGACCGATGCAGGGGAAACCCATCTCAGTCAGTCGTTTGGCACCCATATAGGAGCCATCACCGCCAATGACCACCAGCGCATCGATACCCCGCTTTTTCATGTTTTCGATCGCTGCCTGGCGCACCTCTTCATTGCGGAACTCCGGAAAACGCGCAGAGCCGAGAAAAGTGCCGCCGCGGTTAATCATGTCAGAAACACTGTAGCGGTCGAGATTAATCATGCGATCTTCATACAGACCCAGATAGCCGTCATAGATACCAAAAACTTCCAGGCCTTCACTCAGGGCGGAACGGACAACTCCGCGAATGGCTGCGTTCATGCCCGGGGCGTCGCCGCCGCTGGTCAGTACTCCGATTTTTTTGATCATGACAACCTCTGGATTGTTCAAAACTAAGGATTATTCCCGCCGATCGACCGGGTCATGCCTGCTCCCGAACGTGGGGCTTAATAGTTGCAGATAGTATATCAAAGGCTCAATGCTGAATTGATTCAGGTCAGACAAGTTTTCGCTAATTTTTTAAAGAGTTGTTAGCGCTTTGTCATTTTTAACATATAAGCGCCTGAACTAAAAAACTAAAATCGGAAGAAGCCCTGCTGATGTTCCGGGACGACCGAGCAGGGATCCTGGTGAATAATGATGTCGGAACCCGGAAATTTCCGGCGCAGCGCCTGTTCAATCTCATCAGCAACGTGATGCGCCTGAACCAGCGGCAGCGCATCTTCCATTTCCAGATGCAGCTGAATAAACCGCGTCGGCCCTGACTGCCTTGTACGCAATGCATGCGCACCGTGCACGCCAGGCCACTCTGTCACCAGCGCAATAATTTGCTGCTTTTCCTGCTCGGGCAGCGCGCGATCCAGCAACGACTGCACGGCTTCATATCCCATACGCAGCGCGTTATAGAGGATATAGACGCCGATCCCCAGCGCAAATAACGCATCAGCACGCGCAAAACCGTAGCTGCTCAGACCGAGCGCGATCAGGATTGCGCCGTTCATAACGATATCGGACTGATAGTGCAGCATATCGGCGCGAATCGCCTGACTGCGGGTGCGCCGGACAACCCAGCGCTGAAACGCCACCAGCGCCAGCGTGGAAAAAAGGGCAACAAGGGTTACGACGCCGCCGACCAGCGGCGCGCGCAGCGTTTCCGGCTTTGCCAGATGCTGGATACCGGTCAGAAACAGAAAGAGTGCGGAGCCGGAGATAAACATGCTCTGCGCCAGCGCCGCCAGTGACTCCGCTTTGCCATGCCCGAATGTATGATCATCGTCAGCAGGCTGCAGTGCATAACGCACCACCAGCAGATTAGTCAGCGAGGCGGCAATGTCTACCAGCGAATCCACCAGCGCCGCCAGCACGCTGACTGAGCCGGTGTACCACCAGGCGAAAATCTTGACCAGCAGCAGCAGGAGCGCCAGTGAGGTCGCGGCCAGCGCAGCACGCCGGACCAGTGTTGCGTACTCAGAATCCATGTTTCGCCCTATCAGACAGATGCGTGTTCCAGTCGTAACTGAAAACAAGTTTATCATCAGTCCGGCCAGGCTGCGTCTGCGATGCGGCATTTCCCGGCACGCCATACCGCGGGCAAAAAAAACCCCGCCATCATGGCGGGGGAAGACAGGGATGGTGTCTATGGCAAGGAAAACAGGGATACTATGTTACTGGTTACTACGGGTGCTGCTCACTGCTTGCAGCGATGACGATGGCTGCAATCCTGAGAACCGACGAACATCATTCAGCCGCCGTTCATGATTCTTTTTTAATGCCGCCTGCTGCACAGGCGTCAGCAGGTGATACATCTGATTACGAACCCGGGCCATCTCAACCTGCAGGTCAACCTGCGCGCGGGCCTGTTTTTCAGCCAGCTGGCGGATCGCCGATTCATTAAATTTGTCTGCAGTGACAAGGTCATGCATAGTTTCAATATCCTGAACGCTTAACACCGGGCGCTCATGGCGTGCTTGCTGCATCAGGTCCCGCATTTGCTGCCGTTGCTGTTCGGTAAGCTCAATTCCATCGAACATGTGACTTTGCGGATTTTGCGTCATACTGCCTGTCGTCAAGCCGCCGTTTTGATGCATCTCTTCAATCGCTGTCGTCTCTGCTGCAACTGCGCTGGCGTGACTAAGAACCATCGCTGAAGCAATGACGATGACGGTTAAGTTGCGCATCGTTTACTCCCGGTTTGCTCTGTTTTGCGATTCAACGAGACCCAGTTTACGGCGGCAGCTGCAAACAACCGTCAGGGGGTGTAAAACTACGTAAAGCGTTGGATTGCCAGTGTGGGAACACGGTATTTTGCCTGCGGAGGGCAATAAAAAATGAATAAAATCCTGTTGGTAGATGACGACCGCGAATTAACTTCGCTGCTTAAAGAATTACTCGAAATGGAAGGGTTTGACGTCATTGTAGCCAGCGATGGAGAGCAGGCTCTTACCCTGCTGGACAGCTCCGTTGACCTGTTGCTGCTGGATGTCATGATGCCGAAGAAAAACGGTATCGATACGTTAAAAGAGCTGCGTCAGCAGCATCAGACGCCGGTCATCATGCTGACGGCTCGTGGCAGCGAACTGGATCGCGTTCTGGGACTGGAATTGGGGGCGGATGATTACCTGCCTAAACCTTTCAATGACCGCGAGCTGGTGGCGCGTATTCGTGCGATCCTGCGTCGTTCAAACTGGAGCGAGCAGCAGCAACAGCAGCACGATACCAGTTCGCCGACGCTTGAAGTTGACTGCCTGCGCCTGAACCCAGGCCGCCAGGAGGCGAGCTTTGATAACGAAACGCTCGATCTCACCGGCACTGAGTTCACGTTGCTTTACCTGCTGGCGCAGCATCTCGGCCAGGTGGTATCGCGGGAACATCTCAGTCAGGAGGTGCTTGGTAAACGCCTGACGCCCTTTGACCGTGCCATCGATATGCATATCTCCAACCTGCGCCGCAAACTTCCTGAGCGTCGTGATGGCCATCCATGGTTCAAAACGCTGCGCGGACGCGGCTATCTGATGGTTTCTGCATCATGATAGGCAGTCTGACGACCCGCATCTTCGCCATCTTCTGGCTTACGCTGGCGCTGGTGTTGATGCTGGTCCTGATGGTGCCCAAGCTCGATTCGCGTCAGATGACCGCCCTGATGGAAAGCGAACAACGGCAGGGCACCATGATTGAACAGCATGTTGAAGCGGAACTCTCTCAGGATCCCCCTAATGACCTGATGTGGTGGCGCCGGCTGTTTCGCGCTATCGACAAATGGGCACCACCGGGCCAGCGCCTGCTGCTGGTAACCAGTGAGGGCCGGGTGATTGGCGCACAGCACAACGAAATGCAGGTGATCCGTAACTTTATCGGCCAGTCAGATAACGCCGATCACCCGCAGAAGAAAAAATATGGCCGCGTTGAGATGGTGGGCCCCTTTGCCGTGCGCGACGGTGAAGATAACTATCAGCTCTATCTGATCCGACCGGCCACCAGCTCCCAGCTCGATTTTATCAACCTGTTATTTGACCGGCCGCTACTGCTGCTGATTGTCACGATGCTGATTAGCTCTCCGCTGCTGCTCTGGCTGGCATGGAGCCTGGCACGACCGGCGCGCAAGCTGAAATACGCGGCGGATGAAGTGGCCAGCGGCAATCTGCGCCAGCATCCTGAACTGGAGTCGGGTCCGCAGGAGTTTCTGGCGGCCGGTTCCAGTTTTAACCAGATGGTCAGCGCGCTAGAACGCATGATGACCGCGCAGCAGCGCCTGCTATCTGACATCAGCCATGAACTGCGCACCCCACTGACGCGACTGCAGCTGGCTACCGCTCTGCTGCGTCGTCGCCATGGTGAAGGCAAAGAGCTGCAGCGCATTGAGACAGAAGCGCAGCGGCTGGATGGCATGATCAACGATCTGCTGGTGCTGTCACGCACCCAGCATAAAAATGCCCTGGTCAGCGAGGCGATGAAAGCAAATCAGCTGTGGAACGGCGTGCTGGAGGATGCGCGCTTTGAAGCAGAACAGATGGGTAAAACCATGGAAGTGCCCTATCCGCCTGGCCCGTGGCCGCTGTACGGCAACCCGCATGCGCTGGAGAGCGCCCTGGAAAATATCGTACGCAATGCGCTGCGCTATTCTGATTCGCACATCAGCGTAAGCTTCTCGGTGGATATTCAGGGCATTACCGTTCACGTGGATGATGACGGTCCGGGCGTGAGCGAAGAAGATCGCGAGCAGATTTTCCGCCCGTTCTATCGTACGGATGAAGCGCGCGATCGCGAGTCTGGCGGCACCGGGCTTGGGCTGGCGATTGTGGAGACGGCCGTACAGCAGCATCGCGGCTGGGTCAAAGCAGATAACAGCCCTCTGGGCGGCCTGCGTCTGACGCTCTGGCTCCCGCTATACTCTGCCCGGCAGTAATTTGTTATGCTTCGGCCCCTGATTGCGGGGGCCTTATGCTGAACATTGTTTTATTCGAACCTGAAATACCACCCAACACCGGTAACATTATCCGCCTGTGCGCCAACACCGGCTTTCAGCTGCATCTGATCGAGCCGCTTGGCTTTGCGTGGGATGATAAACGACTGCGCCGCGCCGGGCTTGATTACCACGAATATACCGCGCTGAAAAAACACGCCAGCTACAGCGCTTTCCTCGCATCTGAAACGCCGCAACGCCTGTTTGCGCTGACCACGAAAGGTACACCGGCACACAGTGCGGTCAGCTATCAGGCCGGAGACTACCTGCTGTTTGGCCCGGAAAGCCGGGGTCTGCCCGCTGAGATCCTGGACGCCCTGCCCGCCGGACAGAAAATACGTATCCCGATGCGCGCCGAAAGCCGCAGCATGAATCTGTCGAATGCCGTATCGGTAGTGGTGTATGAAGCGTGGCGCCAGCTCGATTTCGCCGGCGCGCTGATCAAAGATTAAATCCCGTCGCCATATTCAAAACCGGCGCCGGTGAAGTGCTGATCCATATCCATTGAGGGTTTGTCGCTGGCGGGCTTGCCCACAATCCGCGCCGGTACGCCGGCAGCGGTGGTGTGCGGAGGAACAGGCTGCAGTACAACAGAGCCGGCGCCGATTTTTGCGCCGCGGCCTACGTCTATGTTGCCGAGAATTTTGGCGCCGGCACCAATCATGACGCCTTCGCGAATTTTAGGATGACGATCGCCACTGGTTTTGCCGGTCCCGCCCAGCGTCACGGATTGCAGGATAGAGACGTCATTTTCCACTACCGCGGTTTCGCCGATCACAATACCCGTGGCGTGATCCAGCATGATCCCGCGTCCGATATGGGCCGCCGGGTGAATATCAACGGCGAATGATACGGAGATTTCGTTTTGCAGATAGACGGCCAGCGCACGGCGGCCCTCTTTCCACAGCCAGTGGCCAATGCGATAGGCCTGTAGCGCATGGAAACCTTTCAGGTAGAGCAGCGGCGTGGAGTATTTGTCTACTGCCGGATCGCGCTGGCGTACAGCCTGAATGTCATAGGCCGCTGAAACAATCATTTCCGGATCCTGACGATAGGCTTCTTCGACAATTTCACGCACGGCGATGGCGGGCATAATAGGGTTCGCCAGCTTATTTGCCAGCATGTAGCTGAGCGCACTGCCGAGATTTTCATGCTTCAGCAACGTCGCGTGATAAAAGCTGGCCAGCATCGGTTCGCAATCCGCCAGCGCTCTGGCTTCTGCTTTGATATGGTTCCAGACCAGTTCTAACTCTTCAGACGACATTGCTGTTTACTCCCGATAAAAAAGCGCCGCAGAGGCGCTACAGGTTGATGTGCTGAGCATCCTGCTCTAGCCTGGGCTGTTTTCGTCCTTCCTTGTACGACCCAGTAAGCTCAATGCTGCCTCTCGCGCCGTTTTTTCGCAATACAGTACCTGATAAATCTGCTCGGTTATCGGCATTTCGACGCCCATTCTTGCCGCCAACGCTTTGACTTCTTTGGTATTTCTGTAGCCTTCTACAACTTGTCCGATAATGCGTTGCGCCTCTTCAACGCTCTCGCCCTGACCCAGCATCATGCCAAAACGACGGTTGCGCGACTGGTTATCTGTGCAGGTCAGTACCAGATCGCCCAGTCCTGCCATGCCCATAAACGTTACCGGATCGGCACCCAGTGCCGCGCCCAGACGGCTCATCTCGGCCAGGCCGCGGGTAATCAGTGCGGTACGCGCGTTAGCACCAAAGCCAATACCGTCTGAGATGCCGGCGCCGATAGCGATAACGTTTTTAACGGCCCCGCCCAGCTGAACACCGGTAAAATCAGGATTGTTATACACGCGGAAGCTTTTGCCGCAGTGCAGCTTCTGCTGCAGATCGTCGGCAAACTCTGCATTGGTGGCCGCCAGTGCGATAGCGGTGGGTAAACCGGCAGCCAGCTCTTTAGCAAAGGTCGGGCCGGAAATCACCGCCAGCGGAATAGCATCGCCCAGGATCTCCCGCGCAACCTCCTGCAGCAGACGGCCGGTCTCTTTTTCCAGGCCTTTGGTGGCCCAGACAAGGCGGGAATCTGTACGCAGGTAAGGTTTAATCTGCTGCAGCACGTCGCCAAAAACATGGCTCGGCACCACCACCAGCAGATCGCGGCTCGCGCGAACGACCTGTGCAAGATCGGCTTCAGCAATCAGATTATCAGGAAAAGGAACATCGGGCAGGAAAGCGGTATTACAGCGGTCAGCCTGTAAGCGGGCAACGCTTTGCGGATTATGGCCCCAGAGCAGAACCGGATGCCCGTTGCGAGCTAACGTGATAGCGAGAGCGGTGCCGTACGAGCCGGCACCGAGTACGCTGATAGACGCGTTATGTGTTGTCATCAGGCATCCTGACGTGGCGCTTCGCCTTCACCTTGCTGCTGCAGATAGTTCATGAACAGCGCATCAAAGTTAACCGGTGCCAGATTCAGCTGCGGGAACGTACCGCGCGAAACCAGACTGGTCACACACTCACGTGCGTAAGGGAACAGAATGTTCGGGCAGTATGCGCCAAGGCAGTGTGCCATCTGCGTGCCATCAATACCGCTGATGGTGAAGATACCCGCCTGCTGGACTTCGCACAGGAAAGCGGTCTCTTCGCCTACGGTTGCGGTTACCGTCACGCGCAGCACCACTTCATACACTTCATCAGCCAGCTGAGAAGAGGCGGTATCCAGATCCAGTTTAACTTCCGGCTCCCACTCTTTCTGAAAAACCTGAGGCGCGTTTGGCGCTTCAAAAGAGACATCTTTGGTATAAACGCGCTGGATCTGGAACTGCATTTCGTTGGTGCTTTGTTCTGACATGTTACTAAGTCCTTAAGTGATGATTATCAGTGCAGAAGAGTTAAGCCTGAAGCAGAGGATCGAGTCCCTGACGCCCGTCCAGCGCATAGAGATCGTCACAGCCACCGATGTGCTGAGCGTCGATGAAAACCTGCGGCACCGTGGTGCGACCGCTGCGTCTGATCATCTCTTCACGTTTCATTGCGTCCCCATCAATAGGGATCTCCTGATAAGAAACGCCTTTCTGATCCAGTAGCGCCTTTGCACGATGGCAATACGGGCAGGTTACTTTGGTGTAAATCTCAACATTCGCCATGCGGGATACCTCAGATGATTATTTACCGCGAACCAGCGGCAGGTTTTCGCCACTCCAGCCGCTGATGCCATCTTTCAGGACAGCGACATGTTCAAAGCCTGCGGCGCTCAGCGTTGCTGCTGAATCACCCGCGCTTTGACCGGTGGCACATACCACAATTATGGGCTGCGACTTGTGCTTTTCCAGCTCGCCGAAGCTGCCTTTTTTAATATCTGCTGCTGCCACGTTAACCGCTCCGGAAATATGCCCCTTGCGATAATCGTCGCGTGAACGCACGTCTACTACCACCGCGTTCTCTTTATTAATCAGGTGGGTTGCTTCACCACGGCTGATGGTTTTTACCTTAGAGAACATCCCTTTAACGGTGGTCACAATCACCAGAATAAGTAAAACGACCCATGCCAGACTAAGGATGGGGTGATTGCTTGCAAACTGCATGATTTCTTGCATGAGAGGTAACGACTCCAGACCGGGCTTATAAGCTAAAACAAGGGTTCTGAGTATACCTGCGCCACTTCGCATGTACAGTCGCGATGCGGGCAGAGATACGATTTGTGCGTCATTTTCCAAAAAAAATGTTCTAATCGCAAAATTCAGACAATGTTTATCGCGCTAAGCTTTAAAGCGACATGTTTCGTAATCTAAAAGCTGGCCGGGATAACTGGTAAGCGGCTGTTCATCGTGGAATAATTATTAACTATGAAGGGAAAAGCGCGCATTACACCCACAAGGACCCCTCACAACGGCCCGGCTTCTCAGCTGGTATTCCGCTGGTCCGCCCTCTCCCTCAGCCTGCTGTGTGCGGGTATGTTTTTGCTGCCCGTTACGGGTTACAGCGCTGACGACAACAAAGCGCAGTTAAAAACCATTCAGCAAAGTATCGCGGAAAAAGAGAAGCGCGTTAAAGCGCAGAAAACTGAGCGCAGTAAACTGCTCGATCAGCTCCGGAGTCAGGAGAAAATCATCGCGCAGGCGAGCCGTCAGCTGCGTGAGACGCGCAATAGCTTAAGCACGCTCGACAAAGAAGTGGCTCAGCTTACTGCCTCTATCTCCCGCCTTGAACAGCAGCAGACGCAGCAGGAAAGTCTGCTGTCACAACAGCTCGACGCCGCTTTCCGTCAGGGACAGCATAATGGTGTACAGCTGTTGCTGGGCGGCGCAGAAGCGCAGCGCAGCGAACGTATCCTGGCCTATTTTGGTTACCTCAACGCCGCGCGCCAAAAAAATATTGATGAACTGCGCCAGACCCGGCAGCAGCTGGCTGAACAGCGCCTGACCATGCAGAGCAAACAGCAGCAGCAAAAAAATCTTCTCGTTCAGCAGCAGGCGCAGCAAAGCAAGCTGGAAAACGCCAGCGCTGCCCGCAAAAAAACCCTCTCCGCGCTGGAAAACGCGCTGGAAAAAGATCAGGCAGATCTGGTTGAAATGCGCCAGAACGAAAGCCGTCTGCAGGATAAAATTGCCAGAGCAGAGCGCGAAGCGCGTCAGCGGGCTGAGCGTGAGGCGCGTGAAGCAGAGAAGGTTCGTCAGCGTCAGGCGCAGGCCAAAGCGAAAGGTTCCAGCTACGCCCCAACGCAGAGCGAGCGTGAGCTGATGGCGCGTACCGGCGGGCTGGGGCGCGCGAGCGGTCAGGCTTTCTGGCCAGTCCGCGGCAGAATTGAACACCGCTTCGGTGAATCGATGCAGGGTGAACTCCGCTGGAAAGGACTGGTGATTGACGCACCGGAAGGAACCGAAGTAAAAGCGATTGCGGATGGACGGGTACTGATGGCCGACTGGCTGCAGGGATACGGGCTGGTTGTGGTGCTGGAGCACGGTAAAGGCGACATGAGCCTGTACGGCTATAACCAGAGCGCCCTGGTAAGCGTTGGTGCACAGGTGAAAGCCGGTCAGCCGGTGGCGCTGGTAGGCACCAGCGGTGGCCGCGGTACGCCGTCGCTCTATTTTGAGATCCGCCGTCAGGGCAAAGCTGTTAACCCACTACCGTGGTTAGGAAGATAAGTGCTGTTTTTATCCCGAACGTTACCCGCTCTGCTGTGCGGCTCTCTTCTGAGCTTCAGCGCACACGCGGCAAAATTAGCGATTGTCATTGATGATTTTGGCTACCGTCCTGCTGAAGAGAACAAAGTGCTGGCGATGCCAGCGGCCATTTCCGTTGCCGTACTGCCCAATGCCCCGCATGCGCGCGAGATGGCCACTAAAGCCCATCAGCGCGGCCATGAAGTGTTGATTCACCTGCCAATGGCCCCGCTCAGCAAACAGCCGCTGGAAAAAGATACCCTGACCCCGGAGATGAGCAGCGACGAAATTGCCCGCATTATCCGTGAAGCCAGCGGTAAAGTTCCCTACGCGGTTGGCCTGAATAATCACATGGGCAGTAAAATGACTTCCAGCCTGGCCGGAATGCAGAAAGTGATGCAGGTGCTGAATCACTATAACTACTATTTTCTCGACAGCATGACCATCGGCAATAGTCAGGCCGTTGCGGCAGCACAGGGGACGCAGGTCAAAGTCGTAAAACGTCGCGTGTTTCTTGATGATAATCAAAATGAAGCGATGGTACGGCAGCAGTTTACCCGGGCGGTTAAGCTGGCACAGCGGGACGGGTCTGCTATCGCTATCGGCCATCCGCATCCGACAACCGTACGCGTCCTGCAGCAGATGCTGCCTTCGCTTCCGGCTGATGTCACGCTGGTTACGCCAGGACAGCTGCTGAATGAGCCGCTGCGTCACACCACAAAACCTGCCGCAGCCGCTCCGGCTAAACCCGCAAGCGCGCATTTCCGTGCGCCTGCCCTCTGTAAAGTCAGCGCCACGCCGGTACCGCAGCAGCGGGCAGTGGAAATCATCGGCGAAGGTCTCATGCAGAATCCATTCATGCTCAAACTGAAAGCGCTGTTTTAAATCAGTGGTGCGGGCGACCGCACCGCTGACATTCACATTGCAGCCAGAAAGTTTATACTCTTGCCCGAAAACGCACTGCACAGAACAAGGACATCAGCAGGAATGACGCCGCATAAACAAAAAATTCTACTGCTTGATAATGGTCGCGAGTGGGGCGGCGGCACCAATAGCATGCTGGAATTGCTAAAGCGGATCGATCGTAACCAGTTCGATATCACCTGCTGCTTTTATCATAATTATTCGCGCGGCAATGACGAAACCATTGAACAGACTCTTGGATCGTTAGCCATCCCGGTGACGTTTATTCCGCAGCGCAGACAGCCTCTCTGGGCAAAAATCAGCAAAGAAATAGTCCGCACGCTGCTTTTTTTCAGCAAAGAGCGCAGAAAAAAAGCGGTTCATGTCGTGGATCGCCGGTGGCGCATTATTCCGAATGCACACAAGATTGGCGAGCTTCTGCAGGCAGGCCAGTTTGACCTGCTTTATATGAATAATCAGCCCAGTACCAATACTGAAGGCTATCTGGCAGCCCGCCCGCTTGAGATCCCGGTGGTGCAGCACTGCCGTATCGACCCGATGCTGAATCGTCAGCTGGTCACGATGCTGAACCGGGACTGTAAGGCAATTATCTGCGTTTCGCACGGCGTCAGTCATACCCTGCAGCGTCATGGCGTTCATCATCACCTCTGCCATACCGTCAGTAACGCCATCGATATTCACCAGCCGTTGCCCGATCGCACTGCTGTTCGGCAGGCCCTGCAGATAGCACCTGAAACGTTTGTATTTGGCTCGATTGGTTCACTGATAGCGCGTAAAGCCAACCACCACACGCTGAGCGCGCTGGGCCGGTTTCATCGCCTCTACCCTCACGCTGACTGGAAAATGCTGATTGTAGGTGCCGGTCCGGAACAGGCTAATCTCGCACAACTGGCAGAAAAAGAGCAGATTGCTGACCGCATCGTTTTTACCGGTTTTAAAAACAATGCGCTCGATTTTCTGGCAGCGTTTGACGCGTTTATACTGGCCTCGCAAAGTGAAGGTTTACCCCGCGTAGTGCTTGAAGCAATGCTGGTTAATACCGCTGTTATCGGATCGCGGGTGACCGGCACAGCTGAACTGATTGAACACAACCAGACCGGCCTGCTGTTTGAATATGGTGATATTGCGCAGCTGACACAGCAGCTGATTGCCCTGTGGGAAAACAAAGAATTACGTCAGAAATTAACTGACACTGCTGCCGGAAAGGTACGCGAACATTACGCTATTGATAACTATATTCAGGGCGTAGAAACGGTTCTGGCTAATGTTATTCAGGAAAAGAGTCATGCTTAATTTTTTTAATAAACGTTTCCGCCATATTCGCGCGCGTCACAATATTCCATACAGCGAGAGTCGCGTGCAGGGCACAATTCCGGTTACCTCCGTGGTGATCCCGTGTGCCGGTGAGGACTATATTGAAGAAGCGCTGCTCAGCGCCTGCTTTGCCAGCCGTTTTGCCACCAGCATCACGGAAATTGTTATCGTCAGCGACCAGCCCGCAACAAAATTTGGTGAACTGCCGGCAAAGACCCGTGTTGCGACGCTGACCATCCCGCATCGCGAAGAGAGCTACCGTTATAAACAGATTTACCGCAGCCGGCTGATCAAACTGCAGGCGCCTTTACAGGCCAGCGGTGACGCCGTTCTGATGATCGACTCTGACCTTAACCTGCTTAAAGACCCTGCCCTCAGCCTGCGGGAAGGTCATCTTTACTCCAGCTTCAGAGAAGGCAGAATGATTGCCAAACTGGAGAATGCAGCTGAAGAGCAGATCCCGGCTTACTATAAACCCGCCATCCGGCCCTATCTGGTTGACCATGTCAATGGCGCTTATCTGGCCGCTACGCGTCAGACCTGGAAGCGTATCTGTCCGCTGTGGCTGACGCTGTTTCAGGATACCTGGGAGCTGATGAATGACAATCAGCCACCCACCGATCAGCTGCCGCTCTCTGCGCTGCTGGATATGCTCGATCTGGTCACGGTCAACCTGGGCGAATGGGCAAACTGGCCGGTCTCCAAGCGCATCGGCGGGACCGCAGCGGTGATCCCGCCTGAGGTCATTGGCGCCCACGGCGGTTTTCCGTTAAGTGAATGGCAGAAGTACCTGCAGGACCCGGCACAGCCGCTGCAGTTTAAAGGTCAGGACTACACGCGCAAAGTACGCTACCTGACTGATGAAGAGAAAAAACGCAGCTGATATGACTCCGGCCCGCGGGCCGGAGTCCGGTCAATCCCAGCTCAGCACGACTTTCCCTGAGCGCCCGGAGCGCATTTCATCGAAACCCTGCTGAAATTCGTCGATATGATAGCGATGGGTAATCACTGGCGTGAGATCCAGCCCGGACTGGATCAGTGCCGCCATTTTGTACCAGGTCTCAAACATCTCACGGCCATAAATGCCTTTGATAAACAGGCCTTTGAAGATGACCAGATTCCAGTCGATCGCCATATCACCGGGTGGAATGCCCAGCAGCGCAATGCGCCCGCCGTGATTCATGGTTTCCAGCATCGTGCGGAAAGCTGCCGGTGCGCCTGACATCTCCAGTCCGACATCAAACCCTTCGGTCATACCGAGCTCCTGCATCACGTCGCGCAGATTCTCCTGCGCCACGTTAACGGCCCGGGTCACACCCATCCCGCGCGCCAGACTCAGACGGTAGTCATTCACGTCGGTGATCACCACGTGACGGGCACCCACATGCCTGCAGACGGCGGCGGCCATAATACCAATCGGCCCGGCGCCGCAGATCAGGACATCTTCACCTGGCAGATCAAATGACAGCGCAGTATGTACGGCGTTGCCGAACGGATCAAAGATGGCGGCCAGCTCGTCAGAAATGTTATCGGGGATTTTAAACGCATTGTACGCCGGGATAACCAGATACTCCGCGAAGCAGCCCTGCCGGTTTACCCCCACGCCCACCGTATTGCGGCACAGGTGCGTTCGCCCGGCCCGGCAGTTACGGCAGTGACCGCAGGTAATATGGCCCTCTCCGGAAACGCGATCGCCGATGGCAAAACCTTTGACCTCCTGCCCCATGCCAACCACTTCACCGACATACTCATGTCCGGTGATCATCGGTACCGGAATGGTTTTGCGTGACCACTCATCCCAGTTGTAGATGTGAATATCCGTGCCGCAAATAGCGGTTTTGCGGATCTTAATCAGCAAATCGTTATGCCCGGGTTCCGGCACCGGCGCATCCCGCACCATCCAGATCCCCTCTTCAGCTTTCAGTTTGGCGAGTGCTTTCATTGTTCTGCCCCTGCAGCAATCACGCCCAGCTGCTGGCCCACGCGGATAAACGCGGCGATGGCCTGTTCCAGCTGCGCCTGCGTATGAGCAGCAGACATCTGCGTGCGGATGCGCGCTTCACCCTGCGGCACCACCGGATAGAAAAAGCCGGTGACGTAAATGCCTTCCTGCTGCAGCAGCGTGGCAAACTGCTGCGCCACGTTTGCTTCACCCAGCATCACCGGAATAATGGCGTGGTCAGCCCCGGCCAGCGTAAAGCCGGCAGCGCGCATTTTTTCGCGGAAAAAGCGTGCATTATCCCAGAGCCGCTGGCGCAGGCCGTCGCCCTCACTCAGCAAATCCAGCACCCGCAGTGAGGCAGAGACAATGGCCGGCGCCAGCGAGTTAGAAAACAGATAGGGGCGTGCACGCTGACGCAGCCACTCCACCACCTCTTTTTTCGCAGCCACGTAGCCGCCGGATGCGCCGCCCAGCGCTTTACCTAATGTCCCGGTGAGAATATCGACGCGATCCATCACGCCGCAGTATTCATGCGTACCGCGTCCGGCTGCGCCGACGACGCCCACCGCGTGAGAATCATCCACCATGACCAGCGCATCAAACTCCTCCGCCAGGTCGCAAATTCCCTGCAGGTTAGCAATCACGCCATCCATGGAGAACACGCCATCGGTGGCAATCATTATATGACGGGCACCCTTATCACGCGCCTCCTGCAGACAGACACGCAGCGCCTGCATATCGTTATTGGCATAGCGATAACGCTGTGCCTTGCACAGGCGTATGCCATCGATGATGGACGCGTGATTCAGCGCATCGGAAACAATGGCATCCTCCGGCCCCAGCAGCGCCTCAAACAGGCCGCCGTTAGCGTCAAAACAGGAGGAGAACAGAATCGCCTCTTCCATACCAAGAAAGTCAGCCAGCTTACGCTCCAGCTGCTGATGCGTATCCTGCGTACCACAGATAAAGCGCACCGATGCCATACCAAAGCCGTGAGAATCCATACCCTCTTTGGCCGCCTGAATCAGCGCCGGATGGTTAGCCAGACCGAGATAGTTGTTAGCACAAAAGTTAATGACCGAGGCGCCGTGGTCGACGCTGATCTCTGCCTGCTGGGCCGACGTAATGCGGCGTTCCTGTTTGAACAATCCGTCCTGACGCGTTGTCTCAAGCTGCTGACGGATTTGCGAATAAAACTGACCGGACATGATTCTGCTCCTTAGATCGCCAATTACCGGGGCATCTTACTGAGCAAATGGTGTGCAGACGATATTTCAGCCAGCTAAATGTTCGTTTTGCAGCATAGTTCACGCCACGACCAGCGTTTGTGCGATACGCCTCACGCATCTGGCTGTCCGGACAGGGCTGAAATGTTATGATGATAGGTATTCGTGCGTGAAACCTTCTGTTTCACCCTAACTGATTAAAGGCTAAGCATATGATTATCGTTACCGGCGGCGCTGGCATGATTGGCAGCAACATCGTTAAAGCGCTTAACGATCGCGGTCATAGCGACATTCTGGTCGTGGATAACCTGAAAGATGGCACCAAATTTGTGAATCTGGCGGATCTGAATATCGCCGATTATATGGATAAAGAAGAGTTTCTCTCTTACATCATGTCAGGCGAAGATCTGGGACCCATTGAAGCGGTCTTCCATGAAGGCGCCTGTTCAGCCACCACCGAGTGGGATGGCAAGTACATGATGGATAACAACTACCAGTACTCCAAAGATCTGCTGCATTTCTGCCTTGAGCGTGAGATCCCGTTTCTCTACGCCTCTTCTGCCGCGACGTATGGCGGCCGCAATGAGAACTTTATCGAAGAGCGCCAGTATGAAGAGCCGCTGAACGTCTATGGCTATTCAAAAATGCTGTTCGATCACTACGTGCGTCAGATTCTGCCTGAAGCAGATTCGCCGGTATGTGGTTTCCGCTATTTCAATGTGTATGGTCCGCGCGAAGGGCACAAAGGCAGTATGGCCAGCGTGGCATTTCATCTGAATACGCAAATCAGCAACGGCGAAAACCCTAAGCTGTTTGAAGGCAGCGACAGCTTCCGTCGTGATTTTATTCATGTAGATGATGTTGTTGCGGTGAACCTGTGGTGCTGGGAGAACGGCGTATCCGGTATCTATAACTGCGGCACCGGACGCGCAGAGTCGTTCCAGGAAGTGGCTGATGCCGTGCTTAAATTCCATCAGAAAGGCCAGATTGAGTACATTCCTTTCCCGGATAAGCTCAAAGGGCGTTATCAGGCATTTACCCAGGCCGATCTTACAAAACTGCGTAAAGCGGGCTATGACAAGCCCTTCAAAACCGTCGCACAGGGCGTAGGCGAGTATATGGCCTGGCTGAATCGCAACGCATAAGGACACCCGCATCAGCGATGAAAATTCTGGTTATTGGCCCTTCCTGGGTCGGCGATATGATGATGTCGCAAAGTCTCTATCGCACTCTCAAGGTGGCGCATCCTGATGCGGTCATTGATGTTATGGCACCCGCCTGGTGCCGCCCGCTGCTGTCACGCATGCCGGAAGTGAATCAGGCGCTGGCGATGCCGCTGGGACACGGCGCGCTGGCGCTGGGCGAGCGCCGTCGTCTTGGCAAAACCCTGCAAGCCAGCGGTTACGACCGCGCTTACGTCTTGCCGAATTCATTTAAGTCGGCGCTGGTGCCGTTTTTCGCTGGCATTCCGCGACGCACCGGCTGGCGCGGTGAAATGCGCTACGGCGTGCTCAATGATGTGCGGGTACTGGACAAAGCGGCGTTTCCGCTGATGGTAGAGCGCTATGTTGCTCTGGCGTATGACACGCCGGTTACCTCGGCTGAGCAACTGCCGCAGCCTCTGCTCTGGCCGCAGCTGCGCGTAGAGGACGATGAAAAGCGCATGACAGCCGCGCAGTTTGGCCTCTCCGCCGATCGTCCGGTTATCGGCTTTTGTCCGGGCGCAGAGTTCGGGCCGGCGAAACGCTGGCCGCATTATCACTATGCCGCCCTGGCAGAACAGCTGATCGCAGAGGGCTACCAGGTCGTGCTGTTTGGCTCAGCCAAAGATCGCGATACCGGTGAGTCCATTCTGCAGGCGCTGCCTGATCCGTTACGCGCACACGGTAAAAATCTGGCGGGCGAGACGCAGCTGGAGCAGGCGGTGATCCTGCTCGCCCATTGTCGTGCCGTGGTCAGCAACGATTCCGGTCTGATGCACATTGCAGCTGCGCTCAACCGGCCGCTGGTCGCGCTGTATGGCCCGAGCAGCCCGGACTTCACGCCGCCACTTTCCCGCCAGGCACGCGTTATCCGGTTGATCAGCGGCTATCACAAGGTGCGTAAAGGCGATGCCGCTGAAGGGTATCATCAGAGTCTGATCGACATCACGCCTGCGCGCGTGCATCAGACCCTGAGCGCGCTGCTGCAGCCGGCGCAGGAGCAGACATGCACGTTTTAATCGTTAAAACCTCTTCGATGGGGGATGTCCTTCATACGCTGCCCGCGCTTACCGATGCGATGCAGGCACTGCCAGGCATACGCTTTGACTGGGTCGTCGAAGAAAATTTTGCTCAGATCCCCGGCTGGCATCCTGCTGTAGATAAGGTGCTGCCGGTCGCGATCCGGCGCTGGCGCAAACACTGGTTTGGCAGCCAGCAGCGCGAAGAGCGCGTCGCGTTTAAGCGCAATTTGCAGTCGCGCCAGTATGATGTGGTCATTGATGCACAGGGCTTAATTAAAAGCGCCGCACTGGTGACGCGTCTGGCAACCGGCACAAAACATGGCCTGGACAGCCGCAGCGCGCGCGAGCCTTTTGCCAGCTGGTGGTACGACAGGCGCCATGAGATCAGCAAGCAACAGCACGCCGTTGAGCGCACGCGCGAGCTGTTTGCGAAAAGTCTCGGCTATGAAAAACCCGCCACTCAGGGTGATTACGCCATTGCGGCACATTTTCTGACTCCCCGGCCCGCAACAGCACAGCCCTGGCTGGTGTTTTTACACGCCACAACCCGCGACAACAAACACTGGCCGGAAGCACACTGGCGTGAGCTGATTACGCTGCTGCAGCCGACCGGCCTGCAGATCAGGCTGCCGTGGGGCGCAATACATGAACAACAGCGTGCGCAGCGGCTGGCGGAAGGCTTTTCCCATGTGGAAGTCTTGCCAAAACTGACGCTGGAACAGGTGGCTCAGCAGCTGGCCGGCGCGCGCGCGGTAGTCTCTGTGGACACCGGGCTCAGCCATCTGACCGCAGCACTGGACAGACCCAATATTACGCTGTTTGGTCCGACCGATCCGGGGCTGATTGGCGGCTACGGCAGAAACCAGCACGCGCTGCGCCCGGTTCAGGGTGACAGGATGGCAGATATCCAACCTGACACGGTGCTGGAGACGTTAAAGCAGGTGGTAGCATGAAGAAATTGCACATTATCAATTTAGGCAAAATGGGCGGCGTTGAACGGCTGTTTCTTCAGTACATCAATGATGTTTCTGACGGAAACGATGACGTTATCTGCATCAGTAATCAGATCGACCCGGATATTTTGCAGCAGATGCCCCGGCAGCACGTTACCTTTGCTAACCGGCTGTTTCCGCACTTTCCTTTAAAAAGCCCGCAGTTCCTGCGCAAGCATCTGCTGCAAAAACGCGTAAATGCCAGTAATGCCGATATGATTATTGTGTGGGATCTGGTTCCCCGGCTTACCGCTAAACCCCGCAAGGCGAAACTGGTTTATTACGATCACGGCTGTTCATGGCGTTATCCAAAGAACGGTAAAACGCTTGCGTTTATGGCCATGCTGGATGGGGTTATTTCAGCCTCCGGAGCGTCGTCCAGAGTAATGCAGCACCGTTTCAATCTGCCCTGCCTGCATAAAGTTGTGATTAACCGTCTGGTCACGCCTCAGGGAATCGATCCTGCAGTGCGGCAACTCCGCCAGCCGATCAGAATCGGAACCGCATCGCGTCAGGTTGGCCTGAAGGGGATCTCTGTTTCGCTTTTGATGACGAAAGAGCTGCTAACGCGCGGGCATAATGTCACGCTTGAAGTTGCCGGAAAAGGCCCCGATCGTGAAGCATTTGAAGATTTAGCGCAGCGGCTTGGCATATCAGAGCATGTCAGATTTAGCGGTTTTCAGCATAATATTGCCGACTTTTTCAATCGCGTTGATATTTATATGAGTACGCCAGTGACCGAGCCTTTTGGTCTGTCCTGTATGGAAGCCCTTTATTTTGGCGTACCTGTGATTTTCCCTTTTGTCGACGGGCAGCCTGAAGTGATTGCCGACAAAATTTGTGGCATTGGCTTATCACCCCGGGTTTCTTTAAGTGAACACCAGCAGCTTACGGGGATTGACGTTGACTTTCCTTATCAGGTGTACGATCCGATAAAAGATGCCATGACTGAACCGATGCTGCTTTCTCATATCGATTGTGCCGATGCGTTTGAATTTCTGATACAAAAAGAGAACTATCAGGCATACAGTGAAAACGCTAAAAACTGGACAATGACTCACTTTGATTATGCGTATTTCAGAGATGAAATAGAAAGTTCCTTAAACGAAATTGCGAATATAAAAAATGCACATCAGTAATTACCTGGCAAGGCGCGAAGCCCCCCACGCTGCAATAAGTACCCTGATATTTTTTGGATGCGCAACGGCACTGTTCACCGCGCCCTTTGGCGGCAGCTTTGGCCGCAATGTATTTTATATAACCAGTTATATTGCTTTCATTGTCATAGCTACCCATGCCTTGTATTACGCTAAATTGCGAATAAATATCGCGTTACCTGCGGCCATGTTGCTGGTAGGCATCGCCAGTATCATCTGGACTGTGGTTTATAAGCAGCCAGGCGATTTTATCAGTCTCTATCGCCAGTATCAGTCAACGGGCCGCTTACAGATATCGGCCGCACTTATTCTCTTTTTTGTCTTAAATGATAAAAGTGACCTACGCAGCAAGGCTATTCTTGCCGCAATTCTGACTGGCCTGGCGGTTAATGCCTATGCTATCTATCAGGGCGCCTGGCTGCATCTGCGTCGCGTAGAGCTCAACTTTGACCGGGCGACTATGGCCGCCTATATCATCAGCGCTGTCAATTTAGTTTTCCTCAAGGCAATTTTATTGCAGAAAAATAAAGTGAAGCTTTTCCTTTTTCCTGCGGCTTTTTTGTTTAGTTATCTTGCTATTATTCTGACCGGTACGCGCGCGGCAATGCTTGTTTTTCCTGTACTGGCCCTGATACTCATCTTATTTTCAAAAAATGTTATCAGCAGAAGCTATAAAGTCGCGCTTTTTGTCATTATTCCCGTACTTTTTATCGCAGGTTCGCTGATATTTAAAGACAAGATAGCTAATCGCATCGATGAGTTTCAGCAAAATATTGCGGATATGCATAAAAACCGCGGAGAAAATTCAGTTGTCTCCCGCTTAAGCATGCAGATTATCGCGCTGAAAACCGGCATACATTCGCCTGCGGGCCAGTCAGCAGAACATCGGGCTTTGCTGGCAAAACAGATTATTCAGCAACAGCCGCAGCTGTATGGCGCATTACCTTACCTGACTGTTCATATGCATAATGAAGTACTGGAAACCTTTTCGATAAAAGGGATAGCAGGCGCGCTGGCACTGGTGAACTTCTACATTATGCTGCTGGTTTATGCCTTCAGACGTGGCGGAAATGCGCTTTTACTGACCCTGACGCTGGCGCTGATGGGTTATGGGCTAAGTGATGTGATTTTCTTTAGTACAGAATGTACCCTCATCTACTGTCTGACAATTATATTTGTTTTCTTCATGATGAAAGGTTCGCATCATCAGGAAAAACATCAATGACAAAATCGAGCCCGCCCGTTCTGAGCATCATTATCCCCTGCTTTAATGCAGGGGAGTTTATTCTTCCCTGCCTGCAGTCGCTGTTTACGCAGCTTGAACCTGATGTTGAAGTCATCATTATCGATGATGGTTCAGAGGATAACTCAGCGGGCATAATTGGCGCTTTTTTGCAGACCCAACAGCATGAAGCAGTGCTGTTTCTGCAGCAGAAAAACTGCGGCATTGCTGATACGCGTAATATCGGTCTGCAGCACGCCAGGGGAACGTTTGTCACATTTATCGATGCAGACGATATGATCAGCAGGCACTATATTGCTGTTATCAGGCCGCTGTTGCTGACTGATAATGATGATTTAATCGATTTCAACTATGCGCGTTTTGAACGACAGCCACCTGAGGAGATGGAAACCCTCGATGTGAAACGTATCGCCTATGACTTTCAGTCCTCGGGCGTGAACTGCCTTGAGCCTCTGTTTAAAAAATCGATGTGGCATTTGTGGAACCGGGTTTACCGTCGCGCTCTGCTGAGTGATGAACGTTTTGCATCGGGCAGGCGCTACGAAGATGTGATTTTTACACCTTTTATCTATTTCAAAACAGACAACATTGCGCATCTGGATAATACGCTTTATTTCTATCGCGATAATAAAAGCGGTATAACACGCAATGTCAGAAAAAGTGATATCGCCGATCTTACCTTTGCCATGCAGAAAATGCTCATCTGGGCAGAAAAGAAAGATAAAGCTCATCAGCGTCTGGCGTCATTTATGGTGCTGGACTGCTTTAATGAAATAAAGAGCATGTCGAAAATTGTCTACGGCTATTACTATTACGAGCACTCTACTCTCGCGCTTTTCCGCTCAGCGGCAGTGATTTGCCAGGGCAACTGCAGGACAAAAAAATATCTGCAGTTGCGCTTTCCTCAGGTTGATACCTTTTTCTCATACCTGAACGGCCTGTTCAGAAAGCGCCGCTCTGACACGCATCAGCGTGCCTGACCTTTTTTATGTAAGGCATACTCGGTCAGCGTCATGCCCTGTACACGTGGCTGGAGCCAGATAAACAGCTGCTCCAGATCGCTGTACAGCCTGTCGATGTCCGCCTCAGTTTTAAACGTAGGGCTGCCGTCTGGCATGAACTCAGAAGAGTGAAGCATAAACTCGATATAATCACTGCCCTGATCGAGCGTCTGTGCGGCAACCTTTTTCATTTCATTCAGGTTGCCACCGGTCGGGCGCAGCCAGTTGACAGAAGGTCCGCGCGGCTTACCACGCAGCTGATTCCACGCCTTTTTGAACCGATTGGTCATTGGACCATAGCGATACTGAATGCTCATGGGCAATTCAAGCAGCGGACTGTCACCGGGCTTTGAGATATCGCTGGTGTCTATATAGTAAGCGCGATCGGGGAAGCGACTGTAGTCAGTGCCTCCGTTCCCCTGCGGTGCGCCGGATGAATGACGCCAGCTAACCCGCGGGGTGACGGAGCAGTCCACCAGATACCCGTTATCGATTAAAGCCTGAGCATACACTTCGTTAAAGGCCCAGCGGCCAGCGCGATGACTGGTCATTTTTTGCTGAAATGCCTCCTCCAGCAACGCCGTCATAAAGGCGACTTTATCGCGTAAAACGGCCTCGGGATACTCAATCAGATAGGGTTGATAACGCCAGTCGTCCTGCGTCAGTTTATATTCCGGTGGACTATACCAGGCGTGCAGATGCATACCAATCTCCCCCTGTCCGCGGGCCAGCAAATCCCGCCCGAACTCCACATAGGCAGGGTCGCTCGCCATTTCGTAATTGGTCAGCCAGGTAGGCCTGAAGCCGTACTTTTCGCATAGCATCTGAAAGCGGGGCAGGAAACTGACGTTATGCGTTGTTACCTTTCCGCTGCGGTTGCGCCACAGGTTATCACCTTCAGTATCCAGGGTAATCAAAAAGGCAGGCTTTTCCATAACTTGTCCGGTATATTTCACTATTATCGTCACTATGTTACGCACCGTCCGTGGCAGGCGCAAACTTTTCCAGCGCAGCTGTCTGAGCCAGGGAAGAGCACTCCGGTGCTGGTTAAACCAGACCAGTCCGGATAAAAAGCAGGCTGAATTTATCTGTAGCGGCCAGCAGCACGCTGTTATGGCTGGATTTTTATATAATCCATGTGTTTTACGATAAATTGATCGTATCGGAAAGATAGCAGCGCAGTTTCATTAGCAAGCTGACAGGCAGGCAGAGGTATATAATTTGTCGAAACGCATTTTAATGGTGATCGATGGTTTGCCCGGTGGCGGCGCCGAAAAAGTCGTCTTAACGCTGGCTGAGGGTTTCGTTTCGCTGGGACACCGGGTCTCGATCTTCTCTCTGCGAAAAATCTGCGATTACCCTATTCCTGCAGGCGTGGATTATCAGGTGGTATGCGATCACAGCTCCCGTCCGTGGCGAAGAATGACAGAAACCGTACGCCGTGCGCGGTTACTTGACGATGCGGTACGCCAGAGTGAAGCGCTGAACGGCAAATTTGATTTAATATTTTCGCATTTACATAAGACCGATCGTATTGTCAGACGGGCCCGCTCGCTGGATTCAGCGAAAACCTGGTACTGCCTGCACGGTGTTTTTTCTGCCTCCTATCTGGGCCGGAAAACAGGTTTTTCCCGCTGGCTGAAACAGATAAAAATACGTTACGTCTATCAGGGCCGACAGCTGGTGGGCGTATCGCAGCATGTTATTAATGATCTGGTAGAGAACGTCGGCGTCAAACCGCGCCTGACCCGCGTTATTTTCAATCCTTTCGATTTTGAACAGCTCGACCGGCTGGCAGCTGAGCCCTGCCCGCTGGCGGGCCAGGATTATCTTGTCCACGTAGGACGTATTCATGAGGCAAAACGTCAGGACCGTTTGCTCGACGCCTATGCGCGTAGCGGCATAACGGCGCCTCTGATTTTGCTGGGACAGGGCAGCGCGAAAATCCTGGATGCGTTACGCCAGCAGGCGCGGGACTTAGGCATTTCAGAGCGCGTCCGTTTTGAAGGCTTTCAGCAAAATCCTTATCCGTGGATCCGCCATGCTCATATGCTGATTGTGAGCTCAGATAGCGAAGGGTTTGGTAATGTGCTGGTTGAAGCGTTGCATTGTGGCACGGCGGTGGTCAGTACACGCTGTCCCGGTGGCCCTGCTGAAATCCTGACCGGACCACTGTCCCGGTGCCTGGCTGATATGAATGCCGCGTCGCTGGCAGAAAAAATGCACGATGTGTATACCAATCCCCCTGATTTGCAACATATCGATTTGAGCATTTACAGTCTGGCTAACATTTGTCAGCAATATCTGCAGCTGGATCCTGTAACAGAAAAATCATTTTCAAAGGCACGCCATGTTTCGAATTAAGACATCCCCGCCGGGGTGCGGCCAGAATATGGGGATAATTGCTTGACCTACATTATTATATTTATCATTTTTTGCCCGATTAAATGGGTGATGAAGCTGTTTCAGTCGCGTAGCGGAAAAAACCTGGTGATTCAGACCGCCAAGATAGGCGATTTTATTAATATCACTCCATTGCTAACGCATCTGGGAAAAAGCGATGCGCTGCTGAGCAAGAGTGTTGCGCCGCTCGCCAGCCATGACGCCACCCTTGAACACATCTGGTATATCGAAGAGTATCGTTCCGGCCTGCTTAAAAAGCTCAAATTAGTCTGGCATTTGCTCAATCGCTACGACAATGTATATCTGCTGCACCCGACTAACCTGAATCTGTTTATTGCCGCCTGCTGCAATGCGGGTAATAAACAGTTTCTCTCCAGCTATCGCCGTAAGGGGTATCAGAATCTTTTCTATTACACTGCAAGCGGCGAGGTGCAGCATGAGAAAAATACGCTGACCCTTGAAAACTATCTGAAGTTAGCCGACCGCACTTTCACTAAAGAGAGTTACCCTAAACACGCGACGCTGCCGCTATGGCAACCTGATGCCCTGCCGGCAGAGATTACAGCGTGTGCAGGAATACGCATCGGTATCAGCGTAACCGCCGGTAATCAGGCAAAAACCATTCCGCCTGCTATCTGGCAACGCCTGTTTGACCACCTGAGCGATCTTCACTGCACCTTTTTTGCTTTCGGTGCACCGAATGAACAGTCGCGCGTTCAGGAGTTATTCAAAATAGCGGGGCATCGCGATAACCTGATCAGTCTGGTGGGGAAAGTATCACTGGAAGCCCTGCCGGCCGTTATCAGCGAAATGGATTTCTATATCGCCTCCGATTCTGGCAATGTGTACATTGCCGATGCGCAGCGGGTACCGGTTATTCTGATTTATGGCCCCTGCTGTGTAGAGGAGCAGAGACCGCTGGGCGATGTGCTGCTGATTGGTCCCGACCATATCGCGCCCTCATCTTTTGTCTTTGATGCGCAATATAAATTCGCGCATCCGGTTGAACAGCTTTTCAGCCTGGATCAGCGTAAGCTGAGCGATATCCACGATTTTATTCGCACCCGACAGCAGCAGCGTCTGGCGCGCCGAAACAATGAAACGACCTCATGACAGCCCAGCCAGAAAATTCCGCACCATTACTCAGTCTTATCATTCCGATGTTCAATGCCGGCACTGAATTTACTGCCTGCCTTGAGGCGCTGTTAGCGCAGACGCTGACCAGCCTTGAGATTATCATTGTCGATGATGGCTCAACCGACGGTTCCGGCGAGCAGGCGGACGCTTACGCCGCACGTTATCCGCACATCCGCGTGATCCATCAGGCCAACGGCGGCGTGTCACGGGCAAGAAATGCCGGTCTGGCCATTGCACGCGGTAAGTATGTCAGCTTTCCCGATGCCGATGACACCATGGATGCGGCAATGTATCAGACGCTGGTGGAGATGGCAGAGCGCGATGAGCTGGATGCGGCGCAATGCAATGCCGAGTGGTATTTCAAAGCGAGCCAGCGTACCAGACCGCTTATTCCTCTTGAGCGCCTTACCAGCACCGCGGTGCTGAGCGGTCCTGAGTGGCTTAACACCGCGCTTAAAACGCGGCGTTACATGCACGTTGTCTGGCTGGGCATCTATCGCCGTGAGCTGATTACGCGCTGCAATCTGCTGTTTGAGCCCGGCCTGCATCATCAGGACATTCCCTGGACCACTGAATTTATGTTTAACGCAACGCGCGTGCGTTATACCGATCGCGTGCTTTATCGCTATTACATGCATGATGCCTCCATCAGCAACCGCAAACGCACCGGCCAGCGCAACGTAGAGTATCAGCGTCACTACCTGAAAATTGCCCGGATGCTGGAGGAGCTGAACCAGCGTTATCGCCGCCGTATCCGCATCTATCCGGTCTTTCACTACCAGATCACGCATGAAGCGCTTAGCGTCTGTCACGCTATCCGGCGCGAACCTGAAGCAGATGCGCGACAGGCGATGCTGGCCGATCTGTTCAGTACAGGGACGCATAAACGTATGCTGCGCAACGCGCGCGGCCTGAAGCAGTGGTATCAGCTGCTGCTGTGGCTGAGCCGTATTTACCGATGGCGCCAGAAATAAGCACCACTGCTCGCTTTAACCCCTTTCGGGTTTGCCCTACAATCGGCTCACTGAATCCTGAGATCAATAAGTATGGCAAGCCCGATTCCAGCCCGGTTCACACCACAATCTATTTTAGTGATCAAACTGCGTCATCATGGTGACATGTTGCTGACAACACCTGTCATCAATGCGCTGCGCGCGCGTTATCCTGATGCGCATATCGATGTTCTGCTCTACAAAGAAACCCGGCCGATGCTGGAAGCGCATCCGGCAATTCGGCAGCTGCATATTATCGATCGCAGCTGGAAAAAAGAGGGCAGCTTACAGAAACTGCGCCATGAACTGGCGCTACTCTCCGCCGTGCGCGCCTGCCGCTACGATCTGGTGGTCAACCTGGCCGATCAGTGGCGCAGTGCCATTATTACCGGCCTGTCGGGTGCCGCAGTGCGTATCGGCTTTGCCTACCGCAAACGTGATAACGCCTTATGGCGCTGGTGCCACAATCAGCGGGTACCCACAACGCAGCATCATCAGCTGCATACGGTCGAGCAAAATATGAGCGCGCTGGCGCCGCTCGGTATCGACGTAACGGACGCAGTTGCGTCAATGCATTTCAGCGAGGCGGATCGACAGAAAGTAGCTGCTTTGCTGGCGCAGCAGCAGATCGCCGGCCCGTTTATTGTGCTGCAGCCTACGTCGCGCTGGGTATTTAAATGCTGGGACGATGAAAAGATGGCGCAGCTGATCGCGGCGCTCTCTGATGAAGGGCATACCCTGGTACTGACGGCTGCACCGGATAAAAAAGAGCTGGCGATGATAGCGCATATCCAGTCGCTCTGTTCCACCTCACGCGTGGTGTCACTTGCAGGCCAGCTGTCACTGCCGCAGCTGGCTGCGCTGATCGACGCGGCGCAACTGTTTATTGGTGTCGACTCTGCGCCGATGCATATGGCAGCGGCTCTGGATACGCCCTGCCTGGCGCTGTTTGGGCCGACGAAGCTGCAGCACTGGCGCCCGTGGGGCAATACTAACCGGGTGATCTGGGCGGGTGATTATGCACCGCTGCCGTCGCCCGACTCGATCGATACCCGCACGGAGCAGCGCTATCTTTCCGCGATTCCGGTCGCCGATGTGCTGACCGCTGCAAGGAGCTATTTGCATGAATAAAATACGTCTGGCTATCGTCCGGCAGAAATATCGCCCGGACGGCGGGGCCGAACGCTTTATTTCACGCGCGCTGGAGGCGCTGGATAGCGAGCAGCTGGATCTCAATATCATTACCCGCAGCTGGCAGGGCACGCCCAATCCCGCCTGGCATCTGCACATCTGCAATCCGGTAAAGTTTGGCCGTATTTCCCGCGAGCGCGGCTTCGCACGTGCAGCACGCGCCTGCTGGGAGCGGGAGCAATTTGACCTTGTTCAGAGCCACGAGCGCATCGCCGGGTGCGATATTTTTCGTGCCGGTGACGGCGTACATCGGGTCTGGTTAGAGCAGCGCTCGCGCATTGTCTCCCCGTGGCAGCGTCTGAGCGCCACACTCAGCCCTTATCATCGCTATGTGCTGCAGGCTGAAGCGGAGATGTTTAATGCTCCGTCGCTCAAAGCGGTGATCTGTAATTCAGAGATGGTGAAGCGGGATATCCTGCGCCATTTCACGCTGGATGCCGGCAACATTCATGTGATCCACAATGCCATTGACAGCAAACGCTTTCAGCCCGCGACACCCAGCCTGCGCCATGCGGCACGCCAGCAGCTGCGGCTGCCGCAGGACGCTCATGTGATGATCTACGTCGGCTCCGGTTTTGAGCGCAAGGGGCTGAAAGCGGCGATCGAAGCTGTCGCACAAACCGATCGCTACCTGATTGTGGTAGGCCAGGATAAGCAGCTGTCGCGCTATCAGCAGCTGGCAAACCAGCTTAACTGTCTCGACCGTCTGCGCTTTGCCGGTGTCCAGCAGGATGTGCAGCCGTTCTATCACGCCGCCGATGCGCTGCTGCTGCCAACGCTGTACGACCCGTTTCCTAATGTAGTGCTGGAAGCAATGGCCTGCGGACTGGCGGTGATCACCAGCACCGGCTGCGGCGGGGCAGAGTTTATCCGCAACGGTGAAGAGGGCTTTGTCTGCGATGCGCTGGATATCCGCGCGTTGAAAGAGGCGGTGCTGGCGGTGCCTGCGCTGTCAGTCGACAACCGCATGGGCGCGGCCGCCCGCCGCCGGGTGGAACCTTACGGGCCTGAGCGGCTGGCAGCTGCGCTGACCTCACTCTATCAGCATGTGCTGAGCCAGCGCTGACGAAGTGATGTGAGCAGGCGGTGAATTTCTGATAGTATGCCGCCTTTCTCCGGTTTTTTGACGCGAATATGTCGTAACGATAACTATGACGACTCTGTATACCGCCCTGCTCTATCTGATTCAGCCATTTATCTGGCTGCGCCTGTGGCTGCGCGGTCGTAAAGCGCCGGCCTATCGTAAACGCTGGGCAGAGCGGTATGGCTACTGCACCGGCAAGGTTGAGCCGCACGGTATCGTGCTGCATTCAGTATCGGTAGGTGAAACGCTGGCTGCAGTACCGCTGGTGCGGGCGCTGCGCCATCGCTATCCGTCCCTGCCTATCACCGTGACCACCATGACGCCCACCGGCTCAGAGCGTGCACAGTCCGCGTTTGGTAAAGATGTGCACCATGTTTACCTGCCTTACGATCTGCCCGGTGCCATTAACCGTTTTCTGGATACGGTCGATCCGCGCCTGGTGATCATCATGGAAACCGAGCTGTGGCCAAATATCATTCGCATCCTGCACCAGCGCGACATTCCGCTGGTTATCGCTAACGCCCGTCTCTCCGAGCGTTCCGCCCGCGGCTATAAAAATCTGGGCGGTTTTATGCGCGATCTGCTGCAGAGCATCACCCTTATTGCGGCGCAGAATAGCGAAGATGGCGATCGCTTTCTCAGCCTGGGCCTGAAACGATCGCATCTGGCGGTCACCGGCAGCCTGAAATTTGATATCTCCGTGACGCCAGAGCTGGCGGCCAGAGCCGTTACGCTGCGGCGTCAGTGGGCATCGCGCCGTCCGGTCTGGATTGCGACCAGCACGCACGAAGGTGAAGAAGCCATTGTGCTGGATGCGCATCGCCAGCTGCTGCAGCAGTTTCCCGATCTGCTGCTGATTCTGGTCCCGCGTCACCCCGAACGTTTTAAAGATGCGTGCCATCTGACGCAAAAGCGCGGTTTTACTTTTACTCTGCGCAGCAGCGGTGCGGTTCCTTCTGCCGATACAGAAGTGGTGATTGGCGATACTATGGGTGAGCTGATGCTGCTGTATGGCATCGCCGATCTCGCCTTTGTCGGTGGCAGCCTGGTTGAACGCGGCGGTCATAACCCGCTGGAGCCTGCCGCGCATGCCATCCCGGTGCTGATGGGACCGCACACCTGGAACTTCAAAGATATCTGCGCCAAATTACAGCAGGCTGAAGGGCTGATCACAGTCAGCGATGCCGCTGCACTGGAAAAAGAGGTCGCCAACCTGCTGCAGGATGATGACTATCGTCGCTATTATGGCCGTCACGCCGTTGAGGTTTTACATCAGAATCAGGGCGCGCTGCAGCGCCTGCTGCAGCTGCTGGAGCCTCATCTGCCATCGCGAGCACACTAATTTATGTCACAACGCCAACGTCTTTCGGTCGTGATGATCGCCCGGAATGAAGCTGAACTTCTGCCTGATGCGCTGGCATCCGTTGCCTGGGCCGATGAAATTATCCTGCTTGATTCAGGCAGCAGTGACGCCACGGCAGAGATTGCCCGGGCGCAGGGTGCGCAGGTCTATGAAGCCCCGCCGTGGGCAGGCTATGGCAAACAGCGCCAGCGCGCGCAGGCCTTCGCCACCGGAGAGATGATCCTGATGCTGGATGCTGACGAGCGCGTGACCCCGGCACTGCGCCACGCCATTGAACAGGTGCTGTGCCAGCCGCCTTCTGCCACGGTCTATAGCCTCAGCCGAAGCAATTTTTTCCTCGGCCGTTTCATGCGTCACAGCGGCTGGTATCCGGATCGCGTGATGCGCCTCTATCCGCGCCATCTCAGCTATAACGACAATCTGGTGCATGAGTCGCTGGAAACGCAGGGTGCGCCTGTAGTGACGCTGCCCGGCGATCTGGCACACCTTACCTGCCGCGATCTGATAACGTTTCAGCGTAAACAGATGAACTATGCCGAAGCCTGGGCGCAGGAGCGTTTTCAGCGCGGCAAGCGCTGCGGTCTGTTCGCCATTTTCTCTCATACGCTGGGGGCTTTTGCCAAAACGCTGCTGCTGCGTGCCGGCTTTCTTGATGGTAAACAGGGCTGGATCCTGGCAGTGGTTAACGCGCAGTATACGTTCAATAAATATGCCGCGCTCTGGGCGCTGCACCATACTTCTGCACAAGGTCGCGTATGAGTACGAAAGCGATATATCCCGGCACGTTTGACCCGATGACGCTCGGACACCTTGATATCGTCACGCGCGCGGCCCGCATGTTTGATCGGCTGGTGGTGGCGATTGCCGCCAGCCCCGGTAAGAAACCGCTGTTTACGCTGGATGAACGCGTCGATTTAGCGCGTCAGGCCACCGCGCACCTGACTAACGTTGAGGTGGTGGGCTTTAACGAGCTGATGGCTGATTTTGCCCGGGCGCAGCAGGCGAACGTGCTGGTACGCGGCGTACGGGCGGTGGCTGATTTTGAGTATGAATCGCAGCTGGCACAGATGAACCGCCACCTGCTGCCCGCGCTGGAGACGGTGTTTCTGCTGCCGTCGCAGGGCTTCTCGTTTGTGTCATCATCGCTGGTAAAAGAGGTGGCGCGTCACGGCGGCGACGTGCAGGCATTCCTGCCTGCCGTCATTCATCAGGCGCTGCTGACCAGACTGCAGCAGCCGTGATCAGTGCTGGCAGTGCGGACACCAGAAGGTGCTGCGCTGTCCATGCCGGCCGCTGAGGATCGGCGTGCCGCAGGCGCGGCAGGGCTCGCCGGCGCGGCCATAGACCTGCAGCTGCTGGGCAAAATAGCCTGGCTTACCGTCAGTCTGTAAAAAGTCGCGCAGCGTGGTGCCTCCCTGCTCAATGGAGCGCAGCAGCACCGCTTTTATTGTGTCCGCCAGCAGCGTGGTTTCCGCTTCACTCAGGCTTCCCGCCGCCCGATCCGGCAGTATACCGGCGGTAAACAGCGACTCACTGGCGTAAATATTGCCTACCCCGACCACAATCTTGTTGTCCATCAGCCACTGCTTGATGGCGGTGCGCTTGCCGCGCGATCGGGTAAACAGATAGTCACCGTTGAAGGCGTCACTCAGCGGCTCCGGTCCGAGATGAGACAGCACGCTGCTGCCTGCCGGATCGGCGCTCCAGAGCCACGCACCAAAACGTCGGGGATCGGTATAGCGCAGCACTTTGCCGTTACTCATGACCAGATCGACATGGTCATGCTTTTCAGCCGGCTGTTCACCGGGCAGAATGCGCAGGCTGCCGGACATGCCGAGATGAATGATGATCCAGCCATGCGGCAGCTCCAGCAGCAGATACTTTGCCCGCCGCTGCACGCTCAGCACCGGCTGATCGCTCAGAGCGTGGATTTCACTGGAAACCGGCCAGCGCAGGCGCGCATTGCGCACAATAGCGTGCAGAATGGTTTCCCCCACCAGGTGAGGCTCAATACCGCGTCGGCTGGTTTCTACCTCAGGTAATTCAGGCATCGCATCTCCTCAACGTGTTGACATAGCGCACAAACAAAAAACCCGGCCGGAGCCGGGTTTTTCGCAAGAACACCAAAATTACTTAATTTTGGCTTCTTTGTAGATCACGTGCTGACGTACAACCGGATCGAACTTTTTCAGTTCCAGTTTCTCAGGTTTAGTACGCTTGTTCTTCGTGGTGGTATAGAAGTGACCTGTACCAGCAGAGGAAACCAGCTTGATCTTCTCACGAATACCTTTAGCCATGATTCAGTTCCTTAGTACTTCTCACCACGGGCGCGGATTTCGGCCAGAACCGTATCGATGCCCTTTTTATCAATAACACGCATACCTTTAGCAGATACACGCAGAGTAACGAAGCGCTTCTCGCTCTCAACCCAGAAACGGTGAGAGTGCAGGTTCGGCAGGAAACGGCGTTTCGTCGCGTTCATTGCGTGGGAACGGTTGTTACCGGTCACCGGACGCTTTCCAGTTACCTGGCAGACTCGTGACATTTCTATTCTCCAAAAATCAAATCAGCTCGAGCTTTAAAAACATAGGTTTTGGCCGCCTCGTCAGGCCTTAGCCCGCCAGGCGAGTTCCATGTGAACCCGCTAAGCTGGCCCAAACGCCAAACCCGAGATTCTCAAAGGTGGCGTAGTATACGCCGCTCAGCTCAAGTGCTCAAGTCCCGAACAGATAAAGATCCCTCTGGATCGTGCAAAAACGCCGCATTTTTGCCCGGTTGAGGCGCAAAACTATAGCCAGCCGCGCTCGGCGAATGAGGTAAACTCGCCGTGACCGATCACCAGATGGTCCAGCAGGCGGATACTCAGCAGCGCACAGGCCTGAGCAATTTTTGTGGTGATCTCGCGATCGGCACGGCTGGGATCAGCCTGTCCCGAAGGATGATTGTGCGCCAGAATCACCGCCGCAGCGTTGAGTTTCAGCGCCTCCCGCACAATTTCACGCGGATGCACCTCTACGCTGCTGATTGAGCCAGCAAACATCTTCTGCGCCTGCAGTACACGATGCTGGTTATCAAGAAACAGCACCATAAAAATTTCCCGCTTCTCATGCGCGAGCACGCTTTGCAGATAGTGACGCGTGACCTGCGGATTCTCCATCACATTTTCCCGCGCCAGCTGGCTGGCAAAAAAACGCCGTCCCAGCTCTGCTATCGCGTGCAGCTGGGTCAGCTTTGCTCTGCCAACGCCTTTAATCAGGCTCAGTTCGCGCTCGCTGGCGGTCATGATGCGGTAAAGTGAGCCAAACTCATTGAGCATCTGCCGGGCCAGCGCCATAACGCTGACGCCGCGCGTACCGGTACGCAGAAAGATGGCCAGCAGTTCAGCATCACTTAGCGCTTCTGCGCCCGCCTGTATCAGTTTTTCCCGTGGTGCCAGTTTATTCATTGCACTGCTCCCTGTGGCTGATCGTCAGGATGCGCGCCAGCGGTCAGCAATGCCAGTCCTGCATTCGTCTTTTCAGAGACGCTTCGCAAAGGGCACGGCCGGTGAACAGGCGGCCGGACGGTTTTATGATAAAGTTGCCCTGTCTGCTGCGCCGGGTGCGGCATCATGCGTTAAGTTGAGGCAAACAACATGACTGGATTAGCCGGAAAAAAAATTCTGCTGGGCGTCAGCGGCGGTATCGCTGCATATAAAGCGCCGGAGCTGGTGCGACGTCTGCGCGATCGCGGTACCGAGGTGCGTGTCATGATGACCTCCGCAGCCCGCGCCTTTATTACTCCGCTCAGCCTGCAGGCGGTCTCCGGCTATCCGGTGTTTGATGACCTGCTCGATCCCGCTGCTGAAGCCGCGATGGGCCATATCGAGCTGGCTAAATGGGCGGACCTGATTGTACTGGCTCCCGCCTCGGCTGATTTAATCGCCCGCATAACTGCCGGTATGGCTAACGATCTGGTGACCACTGCCTGTCTCGCCAGCGACGCGCCGCTGGCGCTGGTACCCGCCATGAATCAGCAGATGTACCGTGCCGCCATTACGCAGGAGAATCTGCAGCGTCTGCAGCAGCGCGGCGTCATGATCTGGGGGCCGGATAGCGGCAGCCAGGCGTGCGGCGACACCGGGCCGGGCCGTATGCTCGATCCGCTGGCGATTGTGGCGCATGCGCTGGAGTGGGCCGAACCGGTCAGCGATCTGCAGCATCTCAGTATTATGGTTACCGCAGGTCCGACGCGCGAAGCGCTGGATCCGGTGCGCTATATCAGCAACCACAGCTCAGGCAAAATGGGCTATGCCATCGCCGCGGCTGCGGCCCGACGCGGTGCCCGCGTCACGCTGGTTTCCGGTCCGGTAACGCTGCCGGTGCCCGCCGGCGTGCAGCGTATCGACGTCACGACCGCGCTGGAGATGCAGGCGGCAGTGATGGCGCATATTAGTCAGCAGCATATCTTCATCGCCAGTGCCGCCGTGGCGGACTATCGCGCGGCAACCGTGGCAGCAGAAAAAATGAAAAAACAGGGCGACGACGATAATGTCACGCTGCAGCTGGTGAAGAACCCGGACATTGTTGCCGGCGTGGCGGCACTGCAGGAAAATCGCCCTTATGTGGTGGGATTTGCCGCCGAAACCCGGAATGTGGAAGAATACGCGCGGCAAAAACGCGTACGGAAAAATCTGGATCTGATTTGCGCTAACGATGTCGCGCAGGCGGGTCAGGGATTTAACAGCGACACCAATGCGCTTCACCTTTTCTGGCAGGAGGGCGAAAAGCGCTTACCGCTCAGCGATAAGTCGCTCCTTGGCCAACAGTTAATAGACGAGATAGTCAGCCGTTATGATGAAAAAAATAGACGTTAAAATTCTTGATGCGCGCGTAGGCAGCGACTTTCCGCTGCCCGCTTACGCCACCTCTGGTTCTGCAGGTCTCGACTTACGCGCCTGTCTTGATGAGGCGCTGGAGATTACGCCAGGCATGACCACGCTGGTACCCACCGGCCTGGCAATTCACATCGCTGACCCGACGCTGGCCGCGGTGATCCTGCCGCGCTCCGGCCTCGGCCACAAGCACGGTATCGTGCTCGGTAATCTGGTCGGCCTGATCGATTCTGACTACCAGGGACAGCTTATGGTTTCAGTCTGGAACCGTGGTCAGGAGAGCTTTACCCTGCAGCCGGGCGATCGTCTGGCGCAACTGGTGTTTGTGCCGGTGGTACAGGCGGAATTTAATCTGGTCGAGGATTTTGACGCCAGCGATCGCGGTGCAGGCGGTTTTGGCCACTCTGGCCGTCAGTAAGTTACCACTCTTCATTTAGCCATCTTGTTAACGCATGTCGCTGCAGGTAATTACCTGCGGCAGACAGGCCGGTATTGCCTGTATTTAATGAATTTCAGGGGTGTTGAAGGTCATGGCAGAGAAAAAAGTCGCGAAAAGGAACCGTCGCGAAGAGATTTTGCAGACGCTGGCGCAGATGCTGGAGTCAGGGGATGGCACCCAGCGAATTACCACCGCCAGGCTGGCCGCTAACGTAGGCGTCTCCGAGGCGGCCCTCTACCGCCACTTCCCCAGTAAAACACGGATGTTTGACAGTCTGATTGAGTTTATCGAAGAGAGTCTGATTACCCGCATCAATCTGATCCTGAATGACGAAAAAGAGACCACGACACGATTGCGTCTGATTATGCAGCTGATCCTAGGATTTGGTGAGCGTAATCCGGGGCTGACGCGTATCCTGACCGGTCACGCGCTGATGTTTGAACAGGATCGCCTGCAGGGACGTATCAACCAGCTGTTTGAGCGCATTGAAACGCAGATGCGTCAGGTGATGCGCGAAAAGAAAATCCGCGACGGAGAGGGATTCCGGACAGATGAAGCCCTGCTGGCCAGCCAGCTGCTGGCGTTTTGTGAAGGCCTGCTGTCGCGCTTTGTCCGTTCTGAGTTTCGTTACAGTCCGACCGCGGAGTTTGACAGCCGCTGGCCGCTGATAGCCGCGCAGCTGATTTAACCGCTTACCTGCCGGGCCTGGCGTGCATCAGCGCGCATGCTGCGGCCGTCACTGATGGCGGCCGCAGCGCGGTTTTAAATACCGTATTCGTTACGGTAAGTGCGCACTTTCGCCAGATGGTCTGCCATCTCCGGCTTCTCAGCCAGATAATCAATCAGATCGCTCAGGGTAATAATGGCGGTGACCGTACAGTGATAGTCGCGCTCCACTTCCTGAATCGCTGATATCTCCCCGCGCCCGCGCTCCTGGCGATCGAGTGAAATCAGGACGCCAGCCAGCGTGGCGTGATGCGCGCTGATAATGTCCATCGATTCGCGGATCGCCGTACCGGCGGTGATCACATCATCAACCAGCATCACTTTGCCTTCCAGCGGACTGCCTACCAGCAAACCGCCTTCACCGTGATCTTTGGCTTCTTTACGGTTAAAACAGTAGGGCACATCGCGATCGTGATGATCGGCCAGCGCCACGGCAGTGGTAGTGGCAATGGGAATACCTTTATAAGCCGGGCCAAACAGCAGGTCAAAGCTGACGCCGCCGTCAACCAGTGCCTGCGCATAGAAACGCCCCAGCAGGGCCAGGTCGCGCCCGCTGTTAAACAGGCCGGCGTTAAAAAAATAGGGGCTTTTTCGTCCGGACTTCAGGGTAAACTCACCAAATTTCAGCACCCCTTTATTCAGGGCAAATTCAATAAACTGACGCTGCCAGGCTTTCATCTCTCACTCCTCAAATAAAGAAAAGGCGACCCGGAGGTCGCCTTAGTACATCAACTGGATAGCGCAGCCTTCTGCGCCTGAATCAACTGTTCAATCCCGCCTCGCGCCAGCGCCAGCAGTGTTAACAGCTCCTCATGGCTGAACGGCTCGCCTTCTGCGGTGCCCTGCACCTCAATCATCCGGCCATCTTCCATCATTACCACGTTCATATCCGTTTCCGCTGCGGAGTCTTCAACATACTCCAGATCGCACAGCGCCTCACTGCCCACGATGCCAACAGAGATAGCGGCCACCATACCTTTCAGCGGGCTGCTCTTCAGCTTACCCGCGGCAACCAGCGCGTTCAGCGCATCCGCCAGCGCCACGCAGGCGCCGGTGATTGACGCGGTACGCGTGCCGCCATCCGCCTGAATAACATCGCAATCCAGCGTGATGGTGTACTCACCCAGCGCAGTGAGATCGACCGCAGCACGCAGCGAGCGGGCAATCAGACGCTGGATCTCCAGCGTACGGCCACCCTGCTTGCCTTTGGCCGCTTCGCGCGCCATACGGCTGTGGGTTGAACGCGGCAGCATGCCATATTCTGCGGTCACCCAGCCCTGACCTTTACCCTTGAGAAAACGCGGCACGCCTTCCTCGACGGTCGCGGTGCAGAGCACTTTAGTTTCACCAAATTCAACCAGCACCGAGCCTTCGGCGTGTCTGGTGTAGTGACGGGTAAGGGTAACGGGACGCACTTCAGAAGTGCTACGGCCTGCAGGACGCATAGGTTCTCTCCGGCTTGCTTGAGTTTGGCTGCGCATTATACGGACTTCAGCCGCCACTGTCCCGCGTGCGTGGGACAGATCGACGATTCTCTTTGTGCTCAGCGGACAGCCGCGCAAACCAGCGTATCAATGCGGGTAGTGGTTCTGGCGTTAAAGCGCGCACGATACCGGTCGCGCGCGCGCTCAATCACGGCAGAAAAGTCCACATCCGGTGGATAGAGCAGTACCACTACCCGGCGCGCCTCTCCCTTTCCTGCGGCGTCATAGCTTGTCAGCGTATCGCCAAAGCGCGGCATCAGCTCATCGCGCAGAAAAAGCTGCCATTCCTGCTCCGGTACTGCACTCAGCCACAACGTGGTCTGCATCATCATCTCTCCGGTGCCACACAGCGCCACCGGTGCGTTGTGCTGCGGGATCGACTGCAGGCGCGCCGGCGTGGTCTGACAACCGGTCAGCAGTAACAGCACTATCAGGCTGCACCAGAATTTATACAGATTACGAAACAGATCGGACATCATAGTCGCCAGGTAATATGCTTGCTCAGAGTGAATAGACCTGTTCTAACCATAGCAGCGTTTTGCTATCCCTATCCCGCTGCACCGCACGCCGCTATAATGCGCAGAACATTCCCTGAAAGAGTACAAGCTTATGATCCGCAGTATGACCGCTTACGCCCGTCGCGAAGCCAAAGGCAGCTGGGGCAGCGCGACCTGGGAACTGCGCTCGGTAAACCAGCGCTATCTGGAAACCTACATTCGCCTGCCGGAGCAGTTCCGCGGCCTGGAGCCGGTGATCCGCGAGCGTATCCGCGCCCGCCTGACGCGAGGTAAAATTGAGTGCCATCTGCGTTTTGATGCCGACCCGGGCGCGCAGGGCGAGCTGCAATTGAATGAAGCGCTGGCAAAACAGCTGGTGCAGGCCGCTAACTGGGTAAAAATGCAGAGCGATGAGGGCGCCATCAATCCGCTGGATATTCTGCGCTGGCCAGGCGTGATGTCAGCACCGGAGCAGGATCTGGATGCGATTAATGCTGAGCTGCTGACGGCGCTTGATGGCGCGCTGGATGACTTTATCGAAGCGCGCGAAAGTGAAGGTAATGCGCTGAAGGGGATGATTGAGCAGCGTCTCGCCGGCGTGTCGCAGGAAGTCAGCAAAGTGCGGGCGCAGATGCCGGACGTACTGAAATGGCAGCGCGAGCGTCTGGTGACCCGGCTGGAAGAGGCGGACGTTCAGCTGGAGAATAATCGTCTGGAGCAGGAGCTGGTTATGATGGCCCAGCGCGTTGACGTGGCTGAAGAGCTGGATCGCCTTGAGGCGCATGTTAAAGAGACCTATAACATCCTGAAGAAGAAAGAAGCAGTCGGCCGTCGCCTCGACTTTATGATGCAGGAGTTTAACCGCGAGTCGAACACCCTGGCCTCTAAATCGATTAATGCGGATATCACCGCTTCAGCGATTGAGCTGAAAGTGCTGATTGAGCAGATGCGCGAGCAGATTCAGAACATTGAGTAAGGTTTGCCTGCCATTATTAAAGGCATCTTTGCATAAGCCCGCAGCAGCGGGTTTATGCAGCCTCACTTCTGTAGACCATTTTTTATCTTTTGCAATGTAAGCATTGTGCGTGCAATGATGTACAGCTGTGTCTGCTGCTGACCTGTCCTGACATATCTGTGGTATCTTCAGCATGAATGCTGCCATTTTATTTGATTGATTTTACTGACTTAAAAGAAAAATCATCCTTCCTGCGGCCGGTAATGTCCCGGTTCCATAAATTCCATCAATCCTAAAGATACTAAAGTTAGCAGAATTCTTAAGGCACTATTTGTTAAAGTGCCGGTCGTAATTACTACAGTTGTACCGCACCAGGAACCATGGACCGACTTCTTAGCGCGTTACATTTACTCTACCTATGAAGGTGCTATGAAGAAAACCGGACAGTTTCGCTCCACACTGCTGCATCCCCGCTACTGGTTTACCTGGTTCGGTCTGGCCGTGCTCTGGCTGCTGGTGCAGCTTCCCTATCCCGTTCTGATCCGTCTCGGGGCAACCGCGGGTAAACTCTCCCGCCATTTCCTCAAGCGGCGTGAACGCATCACCCGCCGCAACATTGAACTCTGCTTCCCGCATATTAATGAAGAAGAGAAAGAGGTCATGATTGCCGGCAACTTTGAGTCGCTCGGCATGGCGCTGGCAGAAACCGGTATTGCATGGTTCTGGTCAGATGCGCGGGTCCGTCGTCTGTTTAACGTCAGCGGTATCGCTAACCTGCAGAATGCGCAGAATCAGCAGCGCGGCGTTATGGTTATCGGCGTGCACTTTATGTCACTGGAGCTGGGCGGTCGTATTACCGGTCTCTGTCAGCCAATGATGGCCATGTATCGTCCGCATAATAATCAGGCGATGGAATGGGCGCAGACCAAAGGCCGTATGCGCTCGAATAAAGCGATGATTGACCGACGCGATCTGCGCGGCATGGTGCAGGCGCTGAAGCAGGGTGAAGCCGTCTGGTTTGCCCCCGATCAGGACTACGGTCCGAAAGGCAGCGTATTTGCCCCTCTGTTTGCGGTAGAGAAAGCCGCGACCACGAACGGCACCTTTGTTCTGTCTCGTCTTGCGCGGCCTGCAATGCTGACGATTGTCCTGATTCGTAATCCGGATAAAACCGGTTACCAGCTCATTATTCAGCCGGAACTGGAAGGCTATCCGCATGAAGATGAAGCAGCGGCAGCAGCCTATATGAATAAGGTGATTGAAAAAGAGATCCTGCGCGCGCCGGAGCAGTACCTGTGGCTGCATCGTCGTTTCAAAACGCGTCCGCCAGGTGAAGCCTCTCTTTACGTCTGATCTGCACGGATAACCGTCCGCCGTCGTTTCCCCTGTCGTGCGGACCCTTACTCCGGTCATAAAGCCGATCGGCCTGACAGCATCCGCTGCGGGCTGATTAACCGTCCCCTTCACACACATTATGCTGCCGGTCAGCCGTATCACCTGCAGCATGAAGCCGATATAAGCGGCAGCATTCTGTTTCTCCTGGTTAACACGTGTATGAAACAGCCATTCTGTTACCAGCGCGTGTGGCTGCCCGGCCCGGCTTAAGGCCCGGTAACACAGTAAAAAACCTCTGCTGCCCCACACTTTTCCTGTTGCGCCATAGGCAGCCCGGTCAGCTTCCGATAGGGTGAGATCACTCTGAATCAGGCTGCCTCAGGAGGCACCATGCTGCCCTCACAGACTCTCACGCTTACCGTGCCGCGTAACTGGCTGGATCTGTATGAAACTATCTGGCAACCCGCCTGTTTTGCAAAATGGGCAAGCGACCTGAACGGCGCAACGCTGGTGCAGGAAGGGCAATACTGGCGGGCAAGGCGCGGAGAGCACTCGCTGAAACTGCGTTTTACGCCACATAATCCGTTTGGCGTTATGGACTACTGGGCAGATAACGGCAGCGGTAAAGAGCGCTATATGCCAATGCGCGTCATTGCCAACGGCCAGGGGGCTGAACTTATTGCCGTGCTCTACCGTCAGCCTTTTACTTCTGATGCACACTTCGGGCAGGAAGTGGCGGCCCTGCGCGCTGACCTGGAAAGATTACTTTATCTTTTAACTCACTAGAATCAATTGCTTACATAACGCCTGATTTCCCAGCCACAGCTGGACGCAATGGCAAAAAAAATTGCATTTTTTTTGCGCAATACTCCTTAACTGTTTCATGGTTGTTTATAACATTTCAGCGCTGCATCCCCAGGATAGCTAAAGCGTCGTTAACGGGAAAATTCCTGGTTGACGGTGCAGTGCGATCAAAGAAAAGTGTTGATATAAAACAATATTTATATCATTTCACATTCAGTAACCGCGGCCGATAAGACAATTTCCTGAAAAGATTAATTAGTCAGAAACATCACTGCTTAACTATTTTAATGCATAGTCTGAAACCATTAATTCCTGAAGTCTGTTTATAAGAATTTTCTCATGGTGTTAAATTAAATAAAAAACTGTATAACGTATTCACACACAGCAAGACTTAACAATAAAAACAGGGAAAAACATGGATCGCTCAACTTATCCTTTGTTATCAGAAAAAGAATTTGTTGAGATTGCCAGACGGATGCTGGCCGGGGATTATAATAATACAAAAGGATTTTATAACGATCTCACGGATTTCCTCCGTATTGGAGGAGATACCGTGCGGACAAAAGAAATAATAGATGCCTGCAGTATTACACTATTTTCAGAACACCATTTGCTGCAGTGCATTCATAAATGGCAAACCCTGAAAGGTATTTCAGGGCTGCGTCAGGATGTGCTGCACTAAGGTGCAGGGCATACCCCTTCTGCTCTGTACAATTTCTTAACTGTAATGGTACATGTACCATAATGAGCATACTGTGGCGATACGTGAAAGAGAACTGTCCAGCGCCAAATGGTCGCTTCTCTCTTCAGCAAAAATTATTGGCATTGGCGTCTTACAATTGACGCTGCTGGCGCAAACTCTGCAGGCGAATGAATTAAACCTGCTGGTTATAGCCATATTGACTCTGCTGGTTATCGATACACTTGCCGATCGCGGCTTTAATAATAAAATTATTCGCAAAATAAGCTTTAATAATAGCGAACTGTCCGTTCTTTACTGGGGAAGTATTTTTACCGGCTTATTTATTTTTGCAGCATTGTTTATTGGCAGTGATATTTATAGCGCTGTAGCGCAGCAGCCGCAGCTTGCGGTTATGCTGGAGATGATGTCGGTAATATTTATTATTATCCCGCAGGGGCAGCACTACCGGGCTATCCTGCAGCGGGAAAAGCAGTTTACGCGTATCGCTTTTACTGAGATCACGTCGGTAGCAGCGGGCCTGGCGGCAACACTCTTTACGGTGTGGCTGATGCCGTCGGCGCTCTGCGCGGTCTGGGGATACCTTGCACTGGTCTCCGTCAGAATGCTGCTCTGTTGCTACTACGGTCGCGCCTGGTTTCAGCCTGCGTACCGTTTTAGCCTGAAAGAATTCGCCAGCGTGCGAGCAAGAAACGGATAATAACAACAAGTCTGTATGGTGGGCTCTGGGCATCTGTCCGATGCATTCGCGTGCTGGTTAACAGCACGCTTTTTTCTTTTCTGCGCTGCAGGCAATCCCATCATTTCTTTTCTGAAAAACGTGCTGTCACATCATATTTTTTTATCACTAAAAATGATGCACTCTGTTTCTTCCCTCCTGCACCTGCCTTTATTGAGTCCTCACATTAACTATTCTAATCCGATAGCGTTCAGTTGAAAAAAACTCAGTAGTCTCTGCGCTATCCAGGCTATAGCCTTGCCGGCCAGACTGCTGGAGTACCTCATGCTATTAACTGTTCTCTACCTTATCGGCATCACTGCTGAAGCGATGACCGGAGCGCTGGCCGCAGGCCGGCGCAAAATGGATCTGTTTGGCGTCATTATCATCGCTTCTGTCACTGCAATCGGCGGCGGTTCGGTGCGCGATATTCTGCTGGGTCACTACCCGCTCGGCTGGGTAAAGCATCCGGAATACATCATGATCGTTGCAGCGGCGGCGGTGGTCACTACCTTTGTTGCCCCGCTGATGAACCATTTGCGCAAAGTGTTTCTGGTACTTGATGCGCTGGGACTGGTGGTGTTCTCTATTATTGGTGCTCAGGTCGCGCTGGATTCCGGCCATGCCGCGATCATTGCCGCAATTGCTGCGGTTATCACCGGCGTATTTGGTGGCGTGCTGCGCGATATGTTCTGCAACCGTATTCCACTGGTGTTTCAGAAAGAGTTGTATGCCGGTATCGCCTTCGCGTCCGGCTGGATCTACATCCTGCTGCTGAAAACCTCGCTGGCGCATGAAGCGGTGGTGATTATTACCCTGCTGTTTGGTTTTATCGCCCGCCTGCTCGCCCTGCGTTTTCGCCTCGGCCTGCCGGTCTTCAACTATCCCCATCCCGAGCAGTGAGGTGGCTTCCGGAATACCCTGCTGCTGCAGAAACGCAATAAGCTCACGCAGCTGAGGCGTCTGCAGCAGGGTGACCAGGCGCTGTGCCAGTACGTCGCCTATCCCTGGCAGCTGCTGCCAGTCAGCTTTGGTGCGCGCCAGCAGCTCATCCCATTGCGTATCCGGCAGGGACGCAAGCGCCCGGCGCGGCAGCGGCAGACCCAGCGCAGCGATCCAGCGACGCAGCGGCTGCTGACGCGTCAGCATAAAGCTGAGCCAGATACGCTGCGCCCGTGCCGGCGATATTCCCTCTGCCGCGGCAATCTGCTCTGGCGTCAGCGTCAGCCATGAAAAAAGGTGCGTCAGCGCACCCTGCTGTAGCAGACGCTGCCAGCTGCTGCGCTGCATACCGGCAATATCCAGCACCCTTTTCTGGCTCAGCCCGCTCAGGCGGGAAAGAAACTGTGCGCGACAGTCTGGCGTGATGTGCAGACAGCTGGTGGCGTGAAAAGCCTCACTGGCAGGCGGCTGCGGATAGTGTCGTTCTGCTATACGCCAGATCACCCGCTCCAGACGCGGGATCCCCAGCCCGGCCAGCGTCAGCGTGACCTGATCGCCGGCGATGACGTCCAGCGCGCGCCAGCGTGCGACGGAGCCAATGCTGATACGCCGCACGGTTTTATCCTCTGCCTGAACCGGCTGCAGATGCAGCACCACTGCAATTTTTCCGGTGCGTCCAACGGAAAACGTGACGGCACGCACTTCGCTGCTGACTTCGGCAGGCTGGTATTTCCACGCGGCGGACCAGCTTCCCTGCCCTGGCTGCCAGTCGCGACCGGCAGCAGAAGGCGTAGCATGGATCACTACGCCATCAGTGGCAAACGGCAGCGCAGCGCGGAACCAGCGCGCGCGCCACGCGGCAACCTGTTCTTCATCGCTGACCGGCTGGCTCCACTGCCGGGTAAGATCGAAGCCCCAGCGCGACAGCTGCGCGAGTTTTTCCGCCATATCTGGAGGCCCGTCTGGCCACGCCCAGATAAACAGCCCGGTGTGTTTCAGCAGCGGACTGGTTTCGCGCCGCATCATGGCTCCGGCCACCTGCGCACGGGCATTGGCGCCGCCATCGCGCGCCTGCTGATGATCGGTCATCTGCAGGAACAGCTCTCCCTGCAGTATGACTTCTGCCAGCGTGGTCTCAATCCGCTGGGGAATAGCCGGAATGTGCGCCGCTTTTTCCCGCCACTCTTCGCCACGCAGCCCGTCGCCGCGGCTGATAAGCGACGTCAGCCTGCCGTGACGATAGACCAGCGTGACGGCCACGCCATCCACTTTGGGCTGGACCCAGAGCGCGGATTTATGCTGCATCCAGTAAGCAACCGCCAGCCTGTCGCGCAGCTTGCGTACTCCGGTATGGGCAACCGGGTGCGGTGTGCCACGGCTGGCCGGAAGTGCGGTTTCATGTAACGGCGCACCGGGTATAAAGCAGCGTTGCCACTGCTGTAACCGGGAGAGCAGACTGTCATAGTCATCATCGCTCACCGGCGACGCCCCCTGCTGGTAGTAAGCGTTATCCCAGTGACGCAGCTGTTGCTGCAGACGCGTTATCTCCTGTTGTGCCCGCATGGGTGACCAGACAGGACACAGCGCTTCTCCCCGGCTTTCTGTATTCAGCAGGCAGAGACCTAACCACAGCCATCGTTTCATTACCGCTCTCCTTTTTGCTGATTGGAGCGCGCGGCAGTGGTGATTGCCAGTAGCCTGCGCAATGCGTGGAACAGCGCTCGCGCACAAATCCGGCGTTTTACTGTCTGTTACTGCGTGGTTTGCGCCCGTTCGCAGAAAAGAATTGCTTTACCTGCGCGGCAAACGCTGCGTGGCGGCCCTGACCCGTGTATACTGTGCAGGAAATCGACTTCGCTCTTTACTCAATTCAAGATAACCATGGCTCAAGGCACGCTTTATATTGTTTCCGCCCCCAGCGGCGCGGGTAAATCCAGCCTGATTCAGGCGCTGTTAAAGACACAACCGCTCTACGACACACAGGTGTCGGTATCGCATACCACCCGCGACATGCGGCCTGGCGAAGCGCATGGTGAGCACTACTTTTTTGTATCCAAAGCTGAATTTGAAAGCATGATCGCTGAGGATGCGTTCCTCGAGCATGCCGAAGTGTTTGGCAACTATTACGGCACCTCGCGCGCCGCGATTGAGCAGGTACTGGCCACCGGCGTGGACGTGTTTCTGGACATCGACTGGCAGGGCGCGCAGCAGATCCGCAGCAGAATGCCCGCAGCACGCAGCATTTTTGTCCTGCCGCCGTCGACCGAAGAGCTGGATCGCCGTCTGCGCGGCCGCGGGCAGGATAGCGAAGAGGTTATCGCGCGCCGCATGGCGCAGGCCGTGGCGGAAATGAGCCACTATGCTGAATACGATTACCTGATTGTTAATGATGATTTCGATCTGGCCCTGTCCGATCTGAAAACCATTATTCGCGCAGAACGCCTGCGTATGGGACGCCAGAAAGCGCGTCATGATGCTTTAATCAGCAAACTATTGGCAGTCTGAATTCAGTTTCAGTATTATGCCCAGTCATTTCTTCATCATCTGTGGAGTAGCACACCTATGGCACGCGTAACCGTTCAGGACGCAGTAGAGAAAATTGGTAACCGTTTTGACCTGGTGTTGGTCGCTGCACGTCGTGCACGTCAGATGCAGGTAGGCGGCAAAGACCCGCTGGTTCCGGAAGAGAACGATAAAGCCACCGTTATCGCCCTGCGCGAAATCGAAGAAGGCCTGATCACCAACCAGATTCTGGATGTGCGTGATCGTCAGGAACAGCAAGAGCAGGAAGCCGCTGAGTTGCAAGCCGTTACCGCTATCGCTGAAGGTCGTCGTTAACCGCACTCTGCAGGTCAACCTTGTATCTGTTTGAAAGCCTCAATCAGCTGATTGAAAAATACTTGCCTGAGGAGCAAATCAAGCGCCTCAAGCAAGCCTACCTTGTCGCACGTGATGCTCACGAGGGACAGACTCGTTCCAGCGGTGAGCCTTACATCACCCATCCTGTTGCCGTGGCCTGCATTCTGGCTGAGATGAAGCTCGATCATGAAACACTGATGGCCGCGCTGCTGCATGATGTGATCGAAGATACCCCTGCCACCTACCAGGATATGGAACAGCTGTTTGGCAAGAGCGTGGCTGAACTGGTGGAAGGCGTATCCAAGCTCGACAAGCTGAAGTTCCGCGACAAGAAAGAAGCGCAGGCAGAAAACTTCCGTAAAATGATCATGGCGATGGTGCAGGATATCCGCGTCATTCTGATCAAGCTGGCTGACCGCACGCACAACATGCGCACGCTGGGCGCGCTCCGTCCGGATAAAAAACGGCGCATTGCGCTGGAGACGCTGGAAATTTACAGCCCGCTGGCGCACCGTCTTGGTATTCATCATCTGAAAACAGAACTGGAAGAGCTGGGATTTGAAGCGCTCTATCCTAACCGTTTTCGCGTGATTAAAGAGGTGGTAAAAGCGGCGCGCGGTAACCGTAAAGAGATGATTCAGAAGATCCTGTCGGAAATTGACGGACGTCTGCTGGAGGCGGGTATTCCCTGCCGCGTCAGCGGTCGTGAAAAGCATCTTTACTCCATCTACCGCAAAATGCATCTGAAAGAGCAGCGTTTTCACTCAATTATGGATATCTACGCGTTCCGCGTGGTAGTGAAAGATCTCGATACCTGCTATCGCGTGCTGGGTCAGATGCACAGCCTGTATAAACCGCGTCCCGGACGCGTGAAAGATTATATCGCCATCCCCAAAGCTAACGGCTATCAATCTCTGCATACCTCAATGATTGGACCGCACGGCGTGCCGGTTGAGGTGCAGATCCGTACTGAAGATATGGATCAGATGGCAGAGATGGGAGTGGCCGCCCACTGGGCCTATAAAGAAGCGGGCGAAAGCGGCACGACCGCACAGATCCGCGCTCAGCGCTGGCTGCAGAGCCTGCTGGAGCTGCAGCAAAGCGCCGGCAGCTCATTTGAATTTATTGAAAGCGTTAAATCCGATCTCTTCCCGGATGAGATCTACGTGTTTACGCCTGAAGGCCGCATCGTTGAGCTGCCAGCCGGTGCGACGCCGGTGGATTTCGCCTATGCGGTACATACCGACATTGGCCACGCCTGTGTCGGCGCGCGCGTCGATCGCCAGCCCTATCCGCTGTCACAGCCGCTCACCAGCGGACAGACCATCGAGATTATCACCGCGCCCGGCGCACGCCCGAACGCCGCCTGGCTCAACTTTGTGGTCAGCTCAAAAGCGCGCGCCAAGATCCGCCAGCTGCTGAAAAACCTCAAACGCGAAGATTCCGTTAACCTCGGGCGTCGTCTGCTGAGCCATGCGCTGGGCGGCAGTAAAAAGCTGGCTGAAATACCGGCAGAAAACGTGCAGCTGGAGCTGGAGCGTATGAAGCTCGCCAGCATGGACGATCTGCTGGCTGAAATTGGTCTGGGCAACGCCATGAGCGTGGTTGTGGCGAAAAACCTGCTGCAGTCCGCTGCAGATGCGGCGCAAAGCAGCAAGCGCAGCAAAAAACTGCCGATCAAAGGCGCCGATGGCGTACTGATCACCTTTGCCAAGTGCTGCCGTCCTATCCCCGGCGACCCGATTGTCGCGCACGTCAGTCCCGGCAAGGGCCTGGTCGTGCACCATGAATCCTGTCGTAATATCCGTGGCTACCAGAAAGAGCCCGAGAAGTTTATGGCAGTAGAGTGGGATAAAGTGACCGATCAGGAGTTCGTCGCGGAGATTAAGGTGGATATGTTTAACCACCAGGGGGCGCTGGCGAATCTCACCGCCGCCATCAACACGGCGGGGTCGAATATTCAGAGCCTGAATACCGAAGAGCGCGACGGCCGCGTTTACAGCGCCTTTATCCGTCTGACTGCTAACGACCGCGTTCATCTGGCAAACATTATGCGTAAAATTCGCGTAATGCCGGATGTAATCAAAGTCCACCGTAACCGTAATTAATGCATGAATGCTCAACGTTTTGCCCGAATTCAGGAAATGCTGGCGCTGCGCCAGCACGATCTTACCGTCTGCATGGAGCAGGTGCACAAGCCGCATAATGTCTCTGCGGTGATCCGCACGGCAGACGCAGTGGGTATTCATGAAGTTCACGCCGTCTGGCCCAGCGTGCGGATGCGCACGATGGTTTCGGCGTCCGCGGGCAGCAACAGCTGGGTAAACGTTAAAACCCATACGCATATCACTGAAGCAGTACGCCATCTGAAAGATCGCGGCATGCAGGTGCTGGCCACCAACCTGTCAGCAAAAGCGGTCGACTTTCGCGCTATTGATTACACCCGCCCGACCTGCATTCTGATGGGTCAGGAAAAAACCGGCATCACTGCCGACGCGCTGGCGCTGGCTGATCAGGATATTATTATCCCGATGGTGGGTATGGTGCAGTCGCTGAATGTCTCTGTGGCCTCCGCGCTTATCCTTTATGAAGCACAGCGCCAGCGGCAGAATGCCGGGATGTATCAGCGTAAGCACAGCCTGCTGGATGAAGCAGAGCAGCAGCGTTTGCTGTTTGAAGGCGGCTATCCGGTTCTCGCACGCGTGGCGAAGCAGAAAGGCCTGCCCTATCCGCAGATCAATATGCAGGGCGGCATTGATGCCGATGCCGGCTGGTGGTCCGCCATGCAAGCCACGGGTCGGAAATGAAAGGCCGGCTGCTGGATGCCATACCGCTCAGTACCCTGACCGGCGTCGGCGCCAGCCAGGCCGCTAAGCTGGCCAGACTTAACCTGTTTACTATCCAGGATCTGCTGCTTCACCTGCCGCTGCGCTACGAAGATCGCACTCAGCTCTATAAAATCAACGACCTGCTGCCCGGTATCTGGGCCACCATTGAAGGCGAAGTGCTGAACAGCGAGGTCACGTTTGGTCGCCGCCGCATGCTGGTGTGCCAGATTAGTGACGGCAGCGGGATTGCTACCCTGCGCTTTTTTAATTTCACTGCCGGCATGAAAAACAGCCTGGCACCCGGTCGCCGCGTTACCGCTTATGGTGAGATCAAGCGCGGGCAGCGCGGTGCCGAAATTATCCATCCTGAATATCGCCTTCAGGGCGAGCAGGGCGGCGCAGAGCTGCAGGAAACCCTGACGCCGGTCTATCCCACCACGGAAGGCATACGTCAGGCCACACTGCGCAACCTGACTGACCAGGCGCTGACTCTGCTGGAGAGCTGTGCGATTGCTGAGCTGCTGCCGCCGGAGCTGAGCGGCGGGCTGATCAGCCTGCCTGATGCGCTGCGCACGCTGCACCGGCCGCCACCCGATCTCCGGCTCAGCGAACTGGAAACCGGCCGTCATCCGGCACAGAAACGATTAATTCTTGAAGAGCTGCTGGCGCATAACCTCAGCATGCTGGCCGTGCGCGCGGGGGCACAACGTCATCATGCGCTGCCGCTGCCCGCCTGTCATACGCTGGTGGACAGGCTGCTGGCCGCGCTGCCCTTCTCTCCGACCGGCGCACAGCAGCGTGTGGTAAAGGAGATTGAACGCGATCTGGCCAATGACTATCCGATGCTGCGTCTGGTGCAGGGTGATGTCGGCTCCGGGAAAACGCTGGTGGCGGCGCTGGCCGCGCTTAACGTGATTGCCCACGGCAAACAGGTCGCGCTGATGGCGCCGACTGAACTGCTGGCCGAGCAGCACGCGGCGAATTTCCGCCAGTGGTTTGCTCCACTCGGCATCGAAGTGGGCTGGCTGGCCGGCAAGCAGAAAGGCAAAGCGCGCGAAGCGCAGCAGGCGGCAATCGCCAGCGGCCAGGTGGCGATGGTCGTGGGCACGCACGCGCTGTTTCAGGAGCAGGTAAAATTCAGCGGCATGGCGCTGGTGATCATTGATGAGCAGCACCGCTTTGGTGTGCATCAGCGGCTGGCGCTGTGGGAAAAAGGCGAAGAGCAGGGTTTTCATCCCCATCAGCTCATCATGACCGCGACCCCCATCCCGCGTACGCTGGCGATGACCGCCTACGCCGATCTCGACACGTCAACTATTGATGAACTGCCGCCGGGCCGTACGCCGGTGACGACGGTGGCCATTCCGGATACGCGCCGCAGCGACATTATTGAACGCGTAAAAAACGCCTGTCTGGAGGGCCGTCAGGCCTACTGGGTCTGCACCCTGATTGATGAATCGGAGGTGCTGGAGGCGCAGGCTGCCGAAGCGACCTGGCAGGAGCTGCGCGTTGCGCTGCCCGATTTGCGCACAGGCCTGGTGCACGGTCGCATGAAGCCTGCAGAGAAGCAGGCAGTGATGGCCGCATTCAAAGCCAACGAGATCCAGCTGCTGATCGCCACTACCGTTATTGAGGTTGGCGTGGATGTACCCAATGCCAGCCTGATGATCATCGAAAATCCGGAGCGGCTTGGCCTGGCACAGCTGCATCAGCTGCGCGGGCGCGTCGGGCGCGGTGCCGTCGCCTCACATTGCGTGCTGCTTTATAAAGCCCCGCTGAGCAAAACGGCTCAGCGTCGCCTGCAGGTCCTGCGCGACAGCAACGATGGCTTTGTGATTGCGCAGCACGATCTCGAAATTCGCGGGCCCGGCGAGCTGCTGGGCACGCGGCAGACCGGCAATGCTGAATTCAGGGTAGCTGACCTGTTGCGCGATCAGGCCATGATCCCGGAAGTGCAGCGCGTGGCACGCCATATCCATCAATATTACCCCCAACAGGCACAGGCGCTGATTGAGCGCTGGCTGCCGGAAACTGAACGCTACAGCCACGCCTAGGTACCTGTTTCCGCCGCGCCCTGTGCGCCTGCTGAAAAATCACCCAGCGGAAGAGTGACGCCAGCTATGCAAACGATTGCTTTCAGCGGACAACCGTTTAAAATCGCCACTTTGCTGTTACTGAGAGCCTGTCATGCCTGTTAATCGTGCCGAACCCCTTTCGCCCGCCAGTGCGTCTGCCACGACAAAAAGCGAACTGATTTATCGTCTTGAGGATCGCCCGCCGCTGCCGCAGACGCTGTTTGCCGCCTGTCAGCATCTGCTGGCGATGTTTGTTGCCGTGATCACCCCGGCGCTGCTGATCTGTCAGGCGCTGGGACTGCCGGCACAGGATACGCAGCACATCATCAGCATGTCGCTGTTTGCCTCCGGCGTGGCGTCACTGCTGCAGATTAAAACCTGGGGACCGGTTGGGTCCGGGCTGCTGTCGATTCAGGGCACCAGCTTTAACTTTGTCACCCCACTGATCATGGGCGGTATGGCGCTGAAGAATGGCGGAGCGGATGTGCCCACCATGATGGCGGCGCTGTTTGGCACGCTGATGGTCGCCTCCTGTACCGAAATGCTGCTGTCGCGCGTGCTGCATCTTGCACGCCGGATTATTACGCCGCTGGTGTCGGGCATTGTGGTAATGATTATCGGTCTCTCGCTGATTCAGGTCGGGCTGACCTCGATTGGCGGTGGTTTTGCCGCGATGAACGATCACAGCTTTGGCGCACCTCAAAACCTGCTGCTGGCAGGTGCCGTGCTGCTGGTCATTATTCTGCTTAACCGGCAGCGCAACCCCTATCTGCGCGTCGCATCGCTGGTGATCGCGATGGCGGTGGGGTATGCACTGGCGTGGGGGCTGGATATGCTGCCGGAGAGCGCGGCACCGGTACAGCAGCCGCTGCTGGCCGTACCCTCACCGCTCTATTACGGGCTGGGCTTTGACTGGAATCTGCTGATCCCGCTGATGCTGGTCTTTATGGTTACCTCGCTGGAGACCATCGGTGATATCACCGCTACCTCTGACGTTTCAGAACAGCCGGTCAGCGGCCCGCTCTATATGAAGCGTCTGAAAGGCGGCGTGCTGGCAAACGGCCTGAACTCCTGCGTCTCTGCCCTGTTTAATACCTTCCCCAACTCCTGCTTTGGACAGAACAACGGCGTGATCCAGCTGACCGGCGTAGCCAGCCGCTATGTGGGCTTTGTGGTGGCGCTGATGCTGGTGGTACTCGGGCTGTTTCCGGCGGTCAGCGGCTTTGTTCAGCATATTCCGGAACCGGTACTGGGTGGCGCCACTATTGTGATGTTTGGCACCATTGCTGCCTCCGGCGTGCGCATTGTCTCGCGCGAGCCGCTTAATCGCCGCGCCATCATGATTATTGCACTGTCGCTGGCGGTCGGGCTGGGTGTCTCTCAGCAGCCGCTGATCCTGCAGTTTGCGCCAGAGTGGCTGAAAACGCTGCTCTCTTCCGGTATTGCTGCCGGCGGTATTACGGCGATTGTGCTTAATCTTATTTTCCCGCAGGAAAAATAGCGCAGCAGGCAGGCATCAGCCTGCCTGCTATTTATTCGCATTTTTCGCCAGACAGTTGAGCTGCAACGGTAATTCAGGCATAACAACCACTGACCGGACAACGATCGCGATGGATGAATGCAATGAAATTTCTGGGCAAGTTTTTCCTTACTTTATTACTGCTGATTCTGCTGCTGCTGGTGATCGGTTATGTGCTGGTGCAGACACAGTGGGGCGCCGGCTGGTTTAGCCGTTGGGTAAGCGACAAAACAGCCTGGCATCTCTCCGTCAGTAAAATTGAGCATAACTTCTCCTCCCCTTCGCATATCGTGCTGGATAACTTCAGCTTTGGTCACGACGGCCAGCCGGCGGTTGTCGTGGCTAAACGCATCGATCTTGGCCTGGCGCTGGTGCAGTTCAGCGACTGGCTTCATTTCGACAGCATTGAAATCCATGAAGGGGAGATCAATCTCGCTAATCAGACGCCAGCGACCACGCTGCCGATTCAGGCAAACCGCCTGCAGCTGCGAAATGTACGCCTGGAGAGCCCGCGCACGGCGCTGCCGCTCTCTGCGCGCGGCATTAATGGCGGTATCATTCCATGGAAACCCACGCCCGCCGATATGCTGGGCAGTGACGCACAGTTTCAGATGAGCGCGGCGCAGCTGACGCTGAACGGAGTGGCCGGTGATAACGTGCTGCTGCAGGGCAACGTGGCGCAGCGCCGCCTGCAGCTAACCACAATCGGTGCGGATATCGCACGCGGCTCGGTAACCGGCCGGGCAGAGCGTGACGCCGGGGGTAACTGGAGCATCAATCAGCTGCGCCTGAATGATATCCGCCTGCAGACCAGCAAATCGCTGAATGAATTTCTGCGCCCGCTGCTGACGGCCCCTGCGGTCAGTATTCATCGTCTGGATCTCACCGACGCCCGGCTGCAGGGCCCCGACTGGGCCGTCACCGATCTGGATCTTACGCTGCGGGACATCACCCTGCACAACGGTGACTGGCAAAGCAAAGAGGGCTACCTGGCAATGAATGCGGGTAACTTTATCAATGGCAGCCTGGCGCTGGATGATCCCATTGTTAATGCAGAGTTCTCGCCTGAAGGTGTCAGACTCACGCAGTTCAGCTCGCGCTGGGTTAACGGTATTCTGCGCGCCAGCGGCAGCTGGACGCGCAGCAACCGGCAGCTGACGCTGGACGATCTGGCAGTGGCCGGACTGGAGTATACGTTACCGCAGAACTGGCGCGAGCGCTGGCAGGCCCCCCTGCCCGCCTGGCTTGGCAGCGTGCTGGTGAAGCACGCCACCGCTAATCGTAACCTGATCATCGATATCAACCCGGCGTTTCCTTTCCAGATGACCGCACTGGACGGTTCTGCGGACAACCTGCTGCTGGCGCGTGAACATCAGTGGGGGATCTGGTCAGGCAAAGCGGCTTTTAATGCGGCAGAAGCCACGTTTAACCGTACCGATCTGCGTCATCCCTCAATCGCACTGACGGCAGATGAGCAGCAGATCCAGATAACAGAAATGAGCGCCTTTAACGGCAACGGACTGCTGGAAGCGACAGCAACGGTGGGTCAGAGTGCCGGACGCCCGCTCACACTAAGCCTGAAAGGCCAGGCGGTGCCGGCAAACGTGCTGGAAAACTGGGGCTGGCCGGCACTGACGCAGAGCGGTAACAGCACGCTGCAGCTGCAGCTTAAGGGTTCGCTGCGCGCCGGTACGCCACTGCGTCCGGGCATTTCAGCAGACCTTTCCGTCACCACCGACGCAGGATCGCTGCAGCAGACCATGCGTAACGGAGAGACAGAGTAAGACCGGCCCACCGATCGCGTTGTTGCAAGCGCGATCGGTGCCGACACCCTTAGTTTATCAGCGCGCCAGAGCCACCCGCTTCAAGCGGACCATGCTGATCTGCAGGCAGTACAATATAGACGCCCTCAAATACTGCGCCCGGCTCCTCATTACCATACAGCTCTACCTCCAGCTGCACGCGCGCCTTACGCCCGCGCGCGAGGCGATCGAGATCGCCACTCAGCGAGCCGAGATCGGCGATGGCGCCGGGCCGTCCGCTGATAGGTTTGCTGTAGCGGATGTGCGCATCCGCCAGAATAATGGTCCCGCCCAGGTGACGTTCGCGCAGCAGCAGCCAGATCAGTCCCCAGCCGGTCAGCGTGGCCAGTGAAAAGAGGCTGCCGGCAAACAGCGTATGGTGCGGGTTCTGATTGCCGGTCTCCGGCATGGTGGTAACAAATTTCTGCCCGGTATATTGCAGAATGCGCACGCCCATTTTTTCACTCAGAGGAATGTGCTCATACCACGCCTGCTGCAGCTGACCGCACCAGTCGGCGCGGTGCAGAATGTCATCCAGCGTCACCACCGGTTTAATCATCAGAAAATGACGCAGCGGCGTGGTCTGCGGTGCCGTAATTTCACCCTGATTGATAAAACCCAGCTTGGCAAAAAACTCCACGGCGTCTTCGCGCGCGCTGCAGGTTACGCGCTTGGCGCCCTCCTGGCGTGCAACGGACTCCAGCGTCATCGCCACCAGCGTACCCAGCCCCTTGCCCTGTACCGACGGGTGCACGGCCAGAAAGCGAATAGCTGCTTCGTTCTCGGCATTGATATAGAGGCGGCCTGCAGCAACCGGCTTGCCCTGCTCATCCACCACCATCTGATGATGCGCCAGCGCATCCCAGGCGTCACGTTCTGAGCCCTGTGGCTGGCGTAGCGGCTTGCGCAGCATTTCCCAGCGGAACTGGTAATACATGTCCAGCTCTTCAGCCGTCTGCGGCACTCGAAGATGATACATAAAATGGTTCTCCCGTTCGGAGCCTGCGTGGCCGATCGCCTGTCGCCCGACTGCCGATCTCACACCTGCAACCAGAAAGTGACCGGACCGTTATTTACCAGTGAAACCTGCATATCCGCCGCAAAGCGACCGCAGGCGGTGGTGATACCGCTGGCCCGGCAGCAGTCGCTAAAGACGTTATACAGTCGCTCCGCTTCGGCCGGTGCGGCTCCTCCGGAAAATGAGGGGCGCATGCCCTTACGGGTATCTGCTGCCAGCGTAAATTGCGAAACCACCAGCACGCTGCCACCAGCCTGGTGCACATTCAGATTCATTTTGTCATTTTCGTCACCGAAAACACGGTAGCCGAGCACTTTATCGCAGAGTCGCCGCGCTTTTTGATCATCATCCTCTTTCTCCACGCCCAGCAGCACCAGCAGTCCTGCGCCAATCTCACCAATGATCCGGTTGTCGACCGTCACGCTGGCGGCACTGACGCGCTGAATTAATGCAATCATGTTTCCTCACGGGATGGTTCATGTTCCTGCTGCTTTAGCTGGCGATAGTCGTTCAGGGTGACGGTGACTTCCGCTCCCAGCAAAACAATACACCACGTCCAGTAGACCCACAGAAACAGGATCGGAATAACGGCCAGTACGCCGTAAATTAACTGATACGAAGGAAACATCGTAACATAGAGCGCAAAGCCTTTTTTGCCCAGCTCAAACAGCAGACCTGCCACCACTGCCCCCGTGAGCGCATCGCGCCCCGGCACGCGGCGCGTTGGCACAACGCTGTAAAGCAGCCAGAACGCCAGAATAGAGAGCACCAGCGGGAAAATACGCAGCAGCTGGTCGATGAGGCTGGTTACGCCGGTAACATTCACCCAGCGCAGCGACAGCAAATAGGAACTGATTGCCAGACTGGCACCAGCCAGCAGCGGTCCCAGCGTCAGGATCATCCAGTAGACGGCAAACGAATAGACCATCGGACGCGGCGAATTGCTGCGCCAGATGGTGTTCAGCGCGCTGTCAACGGAGTGCATTAGCAGCAGCGCCGTCACAATCAGCCCTACAGCCCCCACTGCCGTCATTTTGTTAACGTTAGCCACAAACTGGTCGAGGTAGCGCTGGATCACGTCACCCGCTGCCGGCATGAAGTTGGTAAAAATAAAATTCTTGAGCTGTACGCTGATGTCGGAAAACACCGGGAAGGCGGCGAACAGCGCGAAGATCACCGCGACCAGCGGCACCAGTGCCAGCAGGGAGACGTAGGCAAGATTACCTGCCTGCGTGGTCATGTTGTCTTCGTCGATACGCCGCCACAGCAGCTTGAGCCATAAAAAGAACGCATGCGCCCGGTGGCGCAGAGTGTTAGCCATCACATTTATCCACGCGCTGCAAACCAGTCTGGCAGGGTTTTGTGGTCCTCCACCAGCACGCTGTCTATTCCCAGCGCGCGTGCCGCATCGATATTTGCCTGATTGTCATCAAAGAAAATGGCCTGATCGGCAGTGTACCCCTCCTGCGCCAGCACATAGCTGAAAATACGGGCTTCCGGTTTACGCATGCCGAGATCCTGCGACATATAGACGCGATCGGCAGCCTGCTGCACTTCCGGATAGTGTGTTGGCCAGAACTCAAAATGCAGCTGATTCGTGTTGGAAAGGATCACTACGCGCTCGCCCCGGGCGCGTAGCTGGTTCATGATGGCCAGCGTCTCCGGGCGCACGCCGACAAACACGGCCTGCCAGCCGGCAGTGAACTGTTCGTAGCTCAGGGCAATATCGAGCTGCTCGCAAAGACGTTCAGCAAATTCAGGGTCGCTGATTTCACCCCGTTCATGTTGTTCAAACGCTTCATCCATGCCGAAGCGACTCTGCAGCGTGGCCAGCGGCACGCGACCTAAATCACTCCAGACGCCCAGTACGCGATTGAAGTCGATATCAACGATCACGTTACCCAAATCAAAGATGTACAGCATGACGCCTCTCCTCTGTGCTTCCGGGATCATTCACTCTAGCGGCAAAAAGCGTAGCTGAACAGTAAGCAGCCGGGGAAAAGGCGGGCAACAAAAACAAAAAAGCCCCGCAGTGCGGGGCCTGATAACAGAAGGTATCGCTTACTCTTTACCGCCGCGAGACGCGCGTTTGCGATCGTTCTCGGTCAGGTGACGTTTACGAATACGCACTGACTGTGGCGTGACTTCAACCAGTTCATCATCATCGATGAACTCGATCGCCTGCTCCAGCGTCATTTTCTGTGGCGGAACCAGCGTGGTTGCCTCATCGGTACCTGACGCACGCATGTTGGTCAGTTTCTTACCGGTCAGGCAGTTTACTGTCAGGTCGTTAGAGCGGCTGTGAATACCGATGATCTGGCCTTCATAGACTTCTGCACCGTGACCCAGGAACAGCTTACCGCGATCCTGCAGACCAAACAGCGCAAACGCAACGGCTTTACCCTGACCGTTGGAGATCAGAACGCCGTTCTGACGCTGACCCACTTCACCCGGACGAACGTCGTCGTAGTGGCTGAAGGTAGAATAAAGCAGACCGGTACCGGAGGTCATGGTCATGAATTCGTTACGGAAGCCGATCAGACCACGGCTTGGGATCACGTAGTCGAGACGTACGCGGCCTTTGCCATCCGGATCCATATTTTTCAGGTCGCCTTTACGCTCACCCATCGCCTGCATCACCGAGCCCTGATGGGTCTCTTCGATATCGAGGGTTACGTTCTCAAATGGCTCCTGCTTGCGGCCTTCATGCTCACGGAAGATAACTTTTGGACGGGATACCGCCAGCTCGAAACCTTCACGACGCATGTTTTCGATCAGAACAGAAAGGTGCAGCTCACCACGACCTGATACGCGGAACGCGTCAGCATCGGTGGTCTCTTCAACGCGCAGCGCAACGTTGTGTACCAGTTCTTTGTTCAGGCGATCCAGGATCTGACGTGAAGTAACGTATTTACCTTCTTTACCGCAGAACGGTGAGGTATTGACGTTAAAGAACATGGTCACGGTCGGCTCATCCACGCTCAGCGCCGGCAGGGCCTGTACATTCTGCGTGTCGCAGATGGTATCGGAGATGTTCAGCTCACCCAGACCGGTAACGGCAATGATGTCGCCCGCTTCTGCCAGATCGCTGTCGATACGCTCCAGACCCAGATGCGTCAGCACTTTGCCTACTTTTGCGTTACGGGTTTTGCCTTCGCTATCAATCACCGTTACCTGCTGGTTCGGCTTGATTTTACCGCGCTTGATGCGGCCAATACCGATAACGCCCAGGTAGTTGTTGTAGTCCAGCTGTGAAATCTGCATCTGCAGCGGCGCATCAGCTTCAACCTGCGGCGGAGAAACGTGATCGACGATTGCCTGATACAGCGGGGTCATGTCCTCAGCCATATCAGTATGTTCCAGACCTGCAATACCATTCAGCGCTGACGCGTAAATGATAGGGAAGTCCAGCTGCTCGTCAGTCGCGTCGAGGTTAACGAACAGGTCGAATACCTGATCTACAACCCAGTCAGGACGCGCGCCTGGACGGTCAATTTTGTTGATAACCACAATAGGTTTCAGACCGTGGGCAAAGGCTTTCTTGGTTACGAAGCGGGTTTGCGGCATAGGGCCATCCATCGCATCAACAACCAGCAGCACCGAATCCACCATGGACATGACGCGCTCTACTTCACCACCGAAGTCGGCGTGTCCCGGGGTATCAACGATGTTGATACGGTAGTCGTTCCATTTGATGGCGGTGTTTTTTGCGAGGATGGTAATTCCACGCTCTTTTTCCAAATCATTGGAATCCATCACACGTTCAGTCGCTTCGGTACGAGCGTCAAAAGTACCGGACTGTTGCAGCAGTTTGTCGACCAGGGTGGTTTTTCCATGGTCAACGTGCGCGATGATGGCGATGTTACGCAAATTTTCGATCACAGCTTTGCCTCAGGCATTATAGAAATAACGCGGTATTGTACACGGATTAAGCGGAATACTGAACATGATCACAGTTTTCCCGACAATATTCTCGCGCTGCTGATTTTTAGCACCATTAGCGGTGCAAATATCTGCATCCTGCTGGCTTTGTGCACCATTTTAGTGCTGACACCACGCGGATTTGCACCATAATAAAGCAATGCGTCTGTTCTGGTGCAGCTGCTGATGCACCGCAGCGCGCCGCACAGCGCCATTTATCGCGCTTGAAAAAAGTTGGCACAGAATTCGCTTTATCTTTTTTAAGTGCAAACGACAGTGGCCTGATGGCTGAATAGCTTGCCGGGATCTTAGTCAGGGGTGGTCAGTAGTCGTGACACATTCCAGGCATTTTGAGTTCTCTCACCACGACAACAGATGACCATTTCCAGGAGAGTTGAGTATGTCCGCTGAACACGTTCTCTCGATGATGAACGAGCATGAAGTTAAGTTCGTCGATCTGCGTTTTACCGATACCAAAGGTAAAGAACAGCACGTCACCATTCCTGCTCATCAGGTTAACGCAGACTTCTTTGAAGAAGGCAAAATGTTCGATGGTTCATCCATCGGTGGCTGGAAAGGCATTAACGAATCAGACATGGTGCTGATGCCGGATGCCACCACCGCGGTAATGGATCCGTTCTTCGAAGACCCGACTCTCATCATCCGGTGTGACATCCTTGAGCCAGGCACGCTGCAGGGTTACGATCGCGACCCGCGTTCCATTGCCAAGCGCGCCGAAGAGTACCTGCGCTCTTCCGGTATTGCTGACACCGTGCTGTTCGGGCCTGAGCCAGAATTTTTCCTGTTTGACGATATCCGTTTCGGCTCGTCGACTTCAGGTTCACACGTTGCTATCGATGATATCGAAGCGTGCTGGAACACCGGCAAAGCGTACGAAGGCGGCAACAAAGGCCATCGTCCGGGTCTGAAAGGCGGTTACTTCCCGGTGCCACCGGTTGACTCCTCTCAGGATATTCGTTCTGCCATGTGTCTGACCATGGAGCAGATGGGGCTGGTTGTAGAAGCACATCACCACGAAGTGGCAACCGCTGGTCAGAACGAAGTGGCAACCCGCTTCAATACCATGACCAAAAAAGCGGACGAAATTCAGATTTATAAGTATGTCGTCCACAACGTCGCGCACGCTTACGGCAAGACCGCAACCTTTATGCCAAAACCGATGTTTGGCGACAATGGCTCCGGTATGCACTGCCATATGTCACTCTCTAAAGGTGGCGTAAACCTGTTCTCCGGTGATAAGTACGGCGGCCTGTCTGAAACGGCACTGTTCTACATCGGCGGTGTGATCAAGCACGCTAAAGCAATTAACGCCCTGGCTAACCCAACCACCAACTCTTACAAGCGTCTGGTGCCGGGTTATGAAGCGCCGGTTATGCTCGCTTATTCTGCGCGTAACCGTTCTGCCTCTATCCGTATTCCGGTTGTTGCCAGCCCGAAAGCTCGCCGTATTGAAGCGCGCTTCCCGGATCCAGCGGCTAACCCATACCTGGCGTTTACTGCACTGCTGATGGCTGGCCTCGACGGCATCATCAACAAAATCCATCCTGGCGATGCGATGGACAAAAACCTCTACGATCTGCCGCCGGAAGAAGAAGCGGAGATCCCGAAAGTAGCCGGTTCTCTGGAAGAGGCGCTGAATGCGCTGAATGAAGATCGCGAGTTCCTGACCCGCGGCGGCGTATTCACTGACGACGCTATCGATGCTTACATCGAGCTGCGCAAGCCAGATGTTGATCGCGTTCGCATGACGCCACACCCGGTTGAATTTGAACTCTACTACAGCGTTTAAATGGCCATTCACCTCTTTTGTCCGCCAGTCCGGGCAAAAGAGGACAACGTTTTTTTGTTGCCGTGGAAACTTTAGCCCATCTCCGGATGGGTTTTTTTCACCGCAAAATTGCCGTTATCAGGGAGTTTTCCATCCCAAAACGCTATAGTGCACTAATTTGGTGCAGAGGATCGTGGTATGGTTGCTGGCTCACTGCCTGATGCAGGGCAGATTCTCAACTCCCTGATAAACAGTATCCTGCTGGTCGATGACGGGCTGGTGATCCGCTATGCCAATCCGGCTGCGCAGCAGCTGCTGGCGCAGAGTTCGCGCAAACTGTTTGGCACACCGCTGCCGGAACTGACCGGCTACTTTTCGCTGAATATTGACGTGATGCGTGAGAGCCTGGCTGCGGGCCAGGGCTTTACCGACAGCGAAGTCACGCTGGTGGTCGACGGACGTGCGCATATTATGTCGCTGACCGCGCAGCGTCTGCCAGACGGCCTGATCCTGCTGGAGATGGCCCCGATGGACAATCAGCGCCGGCTCAGCCAGGAGCAGATCCAGCATGCTCAGCAGGTTGCCGCACGCGATTTGGTACGCGGCCTGGCGCATGAGATTAAAAACCCGCTTGGCGGCCTGCGCGGCGCGGCGCAGCTGCTGTCGCGCGCGCTACCTGACCCGTCGCTGAATGAATATACCAACGTTATCATCGAGCAGGCAGACCGGCTGCGCAATCTGGTGGATCGTCTGCTGGGACCGCAGCAGCCGGGGCTGCACGTTACGCAGAGCATTCATCAGGTGGCTGAACGCGTGGTCAAGCTGGTCTCGATGGAGCTGCCGGATAACGTCACGCTGGTGCGCGACTACGACCCCAGTCTGCCGGAACTGCCGCACGATCCTGACCAGATTGAACAGGTGCTGCTTAACGTAGTACGCAATGCGCTGCAGGCGCTGGGCGCAGAGGGCGGTACCATCGTGCTGCGTACGCGCACCGCTTTTCAGCTGACGCTGCACGGCACGCGCTACCGGCTGGTGGCGCGTATTGATGTGGAAGATAACGGACCGGGTATCCCGGCACAGCTGCAGGATACGCTGTTCTATCCCATGGTCAGCGGACGCGAAGGCGGCACCGGTCTCGGGCTCTCTATCGCCCGCAGTCTGATCGATCAGCACTCAGGAAAAATTGAATTTAACAGTTGGCCAGGCCATACCGAATTTTCGGTTTACCTGCCCATTCGCCAGTGAGGTTTCTATGCAACGAGGGATAGTCTGGATCGTCGATGACGATAGCTCCATCCGCTGGGTGCTTGAACGCGCGCTCACTGGAGCCGGTTTAAGCTGCGCGACGTTTGACAGCGCCAGTGAAGTGCTGGATGCACTCGCCAGCAAAACCCCGGACGTATTATTGTCAGATATCCGCATGCCGGGCATGGATGGCCTGGCGCTACTTAAGCAGATTAAACAGCGTCATCCGATGCTGCCGGTCATCATTATGACGGCGCACTCCGATCTTGATGCCGCCGTCAGCGCCTATCAGCAGGGTGCGTTTGATTATCTGCCGAAGCCGTTTGATATTGATGAGGCGGTCGCGCTGGTCGAGCGCGCCATCAGCCACTATCAGGAGCAGCAGCAGCCGCGCAATCAGCCCGTCAGCGGCCCGACAACCGACATCATCGGCGAAGCGCCGGCGATGCAGGATGTGTTCCGTATTATTGGCCGTCTCTCCCGCTCCTCAATCAGCGTGCTGATCAACGGAGAGTCCGGAACCGGTAAAGAGCTGGTCGCGCATGCGCTGCATCGCCACAGCCCGCGGGCCAAGGCGCCTTTTATCGCGCTGAATATGGCAGCGATCCCGAAAGACCTGATTGAATCTGAGCTGTTCGGGCATGAAAAAGGGGCGTTTACCGGCGCTAACCAGATCCGCCAGGGCCGCTTTGAACAGGCGGATGGCGGCACGCTGTTTCTTGATGAGATTGGCGATATGCCGCTGGATGTGCAGACGCGTCTGCTGCGCGTGCTGGCAGACGGTCAGTTCTATCGCGTGGGCGGCTACGCGCCGGTAAAGGTGGATGTGCGCATTATTGCCGCCACGCATCAGAACCTTGAGCTGCGCGTGCAGGAGGGCAAATTCCGTGAGGATCTGTTCCACCGCCTCAACGTTATTCGTGTGCATCTGCCGCCGCTGCGTGAGCGCCGCGAAGATATTCCGCGTCTGGCACGCTACTTCCTGCAGGTCGCCGCGCGCGAGCTGGGGGTTGAGGCCAAAATCCTGCATCCGGAAACGGAAACGGCGCTGACCCGCCTGCACTGGTCAGGCAACGTGCGCCAGCTGGAGAACACCTGCCGCTGGCTGACGGTCATGGCCGCCGGTCAGGAAGTGCTGATTCAGGATCTGCCGCCGGAGCTGTTTGAATCCGTCACGCCTGACAGTCCGGTGCAATCGCTGCCGGACAGCTGGGCCACGCTGCTGGCACAGTGGGCCGATCGCGCACTGCGTTCCGGTCATCAGAACCTGTTATCCGAAGCGCAACCGGAGATGGAGCGCACCCTGCTGACGACGGCGCTGCGTCATACTCAGGGGCATAAACAGGAAGCGGCACGCCTGCTCGGCTGGGGACGCAACACGCTGACGCGCAAGCTCAAAGAGCTGGGCATGGAGTAACGCTGCAGAGAGCGGCTTTCTGCTGATTTTTTGCACGCACAGGCTGTACAGACCGTTACCGATGAGTATCATATGCGCGGTAATCGGGAGAGAAGTATCATGCTGCAATCTGTCATGCTGACGATAGCGCATAACCTGGCAGCCATTGGCAGCGCGGTGGCACATTCGCCGCAGACTGCGCTGGCTGCTGTGGTATGCGCCGTTACGGCGAGCCTGTTCAGTTAATAGCAAGGGAGCGTACTGCTCCCTTTGTTATTTAAATAATCCGGGAATAGTGCTGCTGGCGGTTTTTCTGCCGCAGATAGCGATCAAAACACATGCAGACAGAGCGGATCAGCAGACGGCCGCGCCCGGTCACCGTCAGGCGCCGCGCTTCATAACGCACCAGCCCCTCCGCCACCAGCGGGGCTAACTGCGTCAAATCTTCAGCAAAATAGTCTTCAAACGCGACCGGCCACTGCGCCTCCACGGCGGCAAAATCGAGCGTGAAGTTGCAGATAAGCTGTTTAATGACCTCGCGCCGCAAACGATCATCCTCCGTCAGCGTTAATCCGCGCCACAGCGCGCTACCCTGCTGCTCCACCCCTGCATACCACTCATTCAGCACTTTCCGGTTCTGCGCATAGCTGTCGCCCAGCATGCTGATAGCAGACACGCCCAGTCCCAGCAGATCGCTCTCACCGTGCGTGGTGTAGCCCTGAAAATTGCGGTGCAGCAGGCCGCTGCGCTGCGCGATCGCCAGGTCATCATCCGGCCGGGCAAAGTGATCCATCCCGATAAACTGGTAGCCTGCGGCGGTCAGTGTGGCAATGCTCTGCTGCAGGATCAGCAGCTTTTGCGCGGCGTCGGGTAGCTCTGCTGCTTTGATTTTGCGCTGCGCCGCAAACAGCGCGGGCATATGCGCATAGCTGAACAGGCTGAGACGGTCGGGAGCAAGCCCGATCACCCGCTGCAGCGTCCGTGCAAAGCGTTCCGCAGTCTGCAGCGGCAGACCGTAGATCAGATCGAAACTGACCGAACGAAAGCCCTGTTCGCGCGCGCGCTTTACCAGCGCACCAATTGCCGCTTCATCCTGTACCCGGTTAATGCGCGCCTGCACCGCCCGATCAAAATCCTGAATCCCTATGCTCAGGCGGTTAAATCCTTCCGCCCGCAGATGATCGATCGTGGCCGGTGCGATCTCACGCGGATCGATTTCGATCGACATTTCAGCGTCATCCGCTATATCAAAGTGATGCCGCAACAGCGCCATCAGCCGGCTTATCTGCGGTCCGTCAAGGAAGGTCGGCGTGCCGCCTCCCCAGTGCAGCTGAGTTACCCGGCGACCGGCAAACAGCGGTGCACGACAGGCGATCTCCTGTGCCAGCGCATTCAGATAGCGGTCAGCTTTATGCCGCTGACGCGTCACTATTTTATTGCAGCCGCAGAAGTAACATAGCCTGTGACAGAACGGAATATGCACGTAAAGGGAGAGCGGCCGGTGAGGATAGCGGGTAGCAGCCTGCTGAAAATCTGCGTCGCGGAAAATTTCACTGAATTCCGGCGCGGTGGGATAGGAAGTATAACGCGGGCCTGAGCCGCTGTATTTCTCAACCAGCTGCTGATCCCATTCTATCTGCTGCGCGGTCATGCTTACCTCTTTCGGTGGCGTGTGGTCCGGAAAGGTCGCGCAGAAGGGTCAGTGAAGCGGTGAAGGGAACGCCGCCGTAAACGCGATTTCAGGCGCGACAGGCGGCGTAGTTTAAACAATAACCAGAGGATATAACATGTGAGCAGCAGCGCTAAAATTGATCCAGGCCAAAACATTGTTGAATACCTGCTCAGCGCGGCATGCGGTACGGCGCATGCCGTCCGGTAACGGAATTACTGCCCTTTCAGCAGGCGCATCATATCTTCTTCAGCCTGCTCATCTTCGGCGTCATCATCCAGCGCGATCCCCAGCGTTTCCATCAGCTCATCGATGCGGTCCAGCGTCTCATCCAGCCACGCCTGGTCTTCACCGCTCAGCGTCTCGCCTTTTTCCAGGCGATCAAGCAGCGTGTCGAGACGTTCGTCGTTCTCCAGCTTCGCCAGCTCCTCTTCAGGCGTCAGGCGTACTTTCTGCGCTTTCGCTTTGGGCTGAGGTGCCGCTTTTGTCACGGGCTGCGTTTTGCCTTCAGCCACCAGCGATACCGGTTTTTTGCTGCCAATGCGGGCATCGCTGCTTTTTTTAGTCTGTGCGCTGCCGCTGCTCTGCGCCGTCGGGCTGGCACGGCTGCCCGATTTATGGCCGCTGTGCTTTTTGTCACGTTTACGATCGCGCGCTTCCTGATTCAGTTCTTCACGTGATTTGCGTTTGGCTTTAGCAGCGGGTTTGCCACGCTGGGCGGGTGCAGGTTGCTTCATGGTATCCGGTCTCAGTGATGCCTGGTGAGTTCAGTATAGAATTGCGGCGAAATCTAGCAGAAAGCAGACAAAGAAAAAAGGCGATAGCTTTTGCTATCGCCTTATTTCGCACCTTCGTACGAAGGAAACTCTGAATAAATCCTTTACGGCTCTCAACGTCCCGGTCACTCCGTCGCCATATCGCTCCTGCGAGTAATCCCTGTCCTTTCCCGATTCCTGCCTGAATCGTACTCCTGCCATGCTCGTGGTCTTCCGGACACTCCTGAGCGCATCATCCTGATGGGTGCTGCCTTGCACTGACACCAAATGTAGACGAAAGTGCAGAATCAACAAGTGAGTCCTTGCCCTTATTTAGAGAAAAGAGTGATTAAAACAACGCAAGACGTTGTATATTAATGATAAAAAAATATTGAACTTTTTATATTTCAGCCAAAACTGGCATCATGAAACGGCGTTCTCTTACACAGTCTGTCAGGGCAACGGCTGTCAGATACTTTTGCGTCATAACAGGTATAATCAGCGCATTAGTCCGTATCTATCAGCTGGAGTCTATTTTGTCTGCTTTGAATTATCACGTTACTCACTTCATGCTCAGTGCGCCAGATATCCGTCATCTGCCGTCCGACACGGGTATTGAAGTAGCCTTTGCCGGGCGCTCAAATGCAGGCAAATCCAGTGCGCTTAATACCCTGACTAACCAGAAAAGTCTGGCGCGCACCAGTAAAACGCCGGGACGTACCCAGCTTATCAACCTGTTTGAAGTGGTTGAGGGCAAACGTCTGGTGGATCTGCCCGGCTACGGCTATGCCGAAGTACCGGAAGAGATGAAACGTAAATGGCAGCGTGCGCTGGCAGAATATCTGCAAAAGCGGCAGGCGCTGAAAGGGCTGGTGGTGCTGATGGATATCCGCCACCCGCTTAAAGATCTCGATCAGCAGATGATTGAGTGGGCCGTGAGCAGCAACATTCCGGTTTTAGTGCTGCTGACCAAAGCGGACAAGCTCGCTTCTGGCGCGCGTAAAGCGCAGCTCAATATGGTGCGTGAAGCCGCGCTGGGCTTTACGGGCGACGTGCAGGTTGAGATGTTCTCTTCGCTGAAAAAGCTGGGCGTGGACAAAGTGCGTCAGAAGCTGGATACCTGGTTCAGCGAACTTGAGCCGGCCCGGGAAGGCGATGCAGATAACCTGCCAGCAGAGTAACGGCAGCGTGGTCAGGTGAAAAAAGCCCAATAAAAAACGCCCCAGTCATAACTGACTGGGGCGGCTAAATATTCAGCCAAATCCGATTACGTGAAGTAAAAGGTCTGAAAGATAGAACATCTTACCTCTGTACCCTACGCGACGAACTTTACCTGATTTTTTCTGACCGACAAAGGATTTTTTGTGATTCACTTTCAGGTTTTGACATAATTTTTACCAGCCTCGTCACACTTTTGCACAGAAGCTATAGTTTAATTCCCGAAAAAATGTTTAGCAGGCAGCAAGTTAGATCAGTGCGCCTGATCCCAGTTATCACCGACGCCGACTTCCACCAGCAGCGGCACATCCAGCGTCATGCTGCTCTCCATCAGCTGACGGATTTTTGCGCTGGCGCTCTCCACCGCGTCTTTGTGGATCTCAAACACCAGTTCATCGTGTACCTGCATGATCATCTTCACGTCATCACCGTTCTGCCGCTGCAGCCAGCCATCCACGGCAATCATTGCCCGCTTGATGATATCTGCTGCAGTTCCCTGCATCGGCGCATTGATTGCCGCACGCTCAGCCGCTTTGCGGCGGATAGCGTTACTGGATTTGATATCCGGCAGCCACAGGCGACGCCCGTCCAGCGTCTCCACATAGCCTTTGGACGCCGCCTGATCGCGGGTCTTTTCCATGTAACGCAGCACGCCCGGATAGCGTTCGAAGTAGAGATCCATATATTTCTTCGCTTCACCGGCACCGATGTTCAGCTGGCGCGACAGACCAAAAGCACTCATGCCATAAATCAGGCCAAAGTTAATCGCTTTGGCGCTGCGGCGCTGCTCGGCTGAGACCTTTTCCAGCGCGGAACCAAATACTTCCGCTGCCGTGGCACGGTGAATATCCTCTCCCTGGGCAAAGGCATCCAGCAAACCTTTATCCTGTGACAGATGCGCCATGATGCGCAGCTCAATCTGGGAATAGTCCGCAGCAACAATCCGTTTATCTGTACCGGCAATAAAGGCCTGACGGATCCGGCGACCTTCTTCGTTACGGACCGGAATGTTCTGCAGGTTCGGATCGGTCGAAGAGAGACGGCCGGTCGCCGTGACGGCCTGATGATAAGAGGTGTGAACGCGTCCGGAGACCGGATTAATCATCTGCGGCAGTTTATCGGTGTAGGTAGATTTCAGCTTTGACAGCCCCCGATGCTCCAGAATGACTTTTGGCAACGGATAATCAAGCGCCAGCTCGGCCAGCACCTCTTCACTGGTTGAAGGTGCGCCGCCCGGCGTCTTCTTCGTAGGCTTAATGCCCTGCTTTTCAAACAGGATGGTCTGCAGCTGTTTGGTTGAGGAGAGATTAAACGGCTCGCCCGCCAGTTCATGCGCCTTCAGTTCCAGTTCAGAGAGGCGGGTGGTCAGCTCCTGAGAGTGCCTGGCGAGGATGTTCTGATCGATGAGCACGCCGTTACGCTCAATACGTGAAATCACCGTGACCAGGGGCATTTCGATGTCCGTAAAGACCTGTTTCGGACCCGCTTCCTGCTCCAGCTTTGGCCACATCTGCTGATGCAGCTGCAGCGTCACATCGGCATCTTCTGCCGCATAATGTGCCGCCTGCTCCAGCGCAATCTGGTTAAACGTGAGCTGATTTTTGCCTTTGCCGGCGATCTCCGTGAACGTGACCGTCTTGTGATTCAGCCAGCGCGCCGAGAGGCTGTCCATATCATGCTTGCCGCCAATGCTGTTCAGACAGTATGACTCCAGCATGGTGTCAAACCGGATGCCGCGCAGTTCGATACCGTAATTTTTCAGCACGCCGCGATCGTACTTCAGGTTCTGCCCGACTTTCGCCGCGCGTTCATCTTCCAGCAGCGGTTTTAATTTCGCCAGCACGTCGGTGCGATCGAGCTGATCGGGTGCGTCCAGATAGTCGTGCGCCACCGGCAGGTAGGCGGCCTCACCGGGCGCGACGGCAAAGGCGATACCCACAATGGTCGCGCTGAGCGTATCGAGTGAATCAGTTTCAAGGTCGAAGGCAAACACGTCAGCCTGCTTCAGTTTATCGAGCCAGGCGCTAAAGGTTGCCTCATCAAGGATAGTGACATACCCGTCTGCTGAGAGCACGCTGGTGGCTTCCGCGGCCTCGGGCTCATCAGCCAGCACGCTCTGCGCCTGCACATTGCTCTTTTTGCCCTGCAGCCACTTACCTTCCTGCAGATCGGCCTGCCAGCGCCGGAATTCAAAGCGGGCAAACAGCGTCTGCAGCGTCTCAACATCAGGCTGGTTCACCGTCAGCTGATCGTAACTCACCTCCAGCGGCACATCCGTTTTAATGGTCGCCAGCTGGTAGGAGAGAAAGGCCACATCGCGGTTCTGTTCGAGTTTGGCCGCCATGGTTTTCGCGCCACGGAATGCCAGACCGGCTACTTTGTCGAGATTTTCATAAATGGCATGCATGCCACCCAGTCCCTGCAGCAGCGCCTGCGCGGTCTTCTCACCTACGCCCGGCACGCCGGGAATGTTATCGGAACTGTCGCCCATCATCGCCAGAAAATCGATGATCAGTGCAGGCGGCACACCATATTTCTCTTCAACCTCTTCCGGTCCCAGTACGGTATTGCTCATGGTATTGATCAGCGTGATCTCTGGCGTCACCAGCTGCGCCATATCTTTATCACCGGTGCTGATCAGCACGCTGCGCCCCTGTTTACCCGCTTCCAGCGCCAGCGTACCGATAACATCGTCCGCTTCCACGCCCGATACGGCCAGCAGCGGCAGCCCCATCGCTTTTACCATTTCATGCAGCGGTGCGATCTGCGCACGCAGATCGTCAGGCATCGGCGGGCGATGAGACTTGTAGTGTTCGAACAGTTCGTCACGGAAGGTTTTTCCTTTCGCATCGAAGACCACAGCCACATGGCTGGGCTGATACTGCATCAGCAGGCTTTTCAGCATGTTGAGCACACCATACATCGCGCCGGTGGGTTCACCCGCGCTGTTGGTCAGTGGCGGAAAGGCATGATATGCACGGTAGAGATAAGAGGATCCGTCTACCAGAATCAGGGGATTTTCTGCGATTTTCGCCATAGTGTTAAGGTTTCTTCGTTGCGAGATTCAGGCTTATAAGGATGCCACAACCTGAGAAAAATGTTGAATGAACACGGGAGAGAGGCGCTTTTTTTCACGGTTATCAAACGCGGATCGCAACGATCTTTCTGTGGATAACTTTGTGCGCAAATTTTACAGGGCGCTAATTTTTCAGGATGAGAAAAAAAAAGATCAGATAATAACTATTTATTTACAGTAAGTTAATAAGTTGCCGTGACACAGAGCGCGCTTTCGGGGACGCGATCGTCCATGTGGATATCACTGCGGAGGATCCGCGGAAAAAGAATAAATGAGGGAGAAAGAAATAAAAAACGCTGGCATTGCCAGCGTTTAAGCGTATTACGTTACTGCTTTTCAGCCAGGAACTTAACCACGTTGGCATAATCGGCGACAAAATTCTCCATAGAGCTGGTGTCCAGACCGCCGTTATTGACCATATATTTGCCGTTAACAAAAATAGCCGGCACGCCCTGCAGATTGACGTCAGAAGCGGCTTTCTGCTGCTGCGCAACCAGCGCCTTGACCGCAAAGCTGTTCCAGGCGGCATCATAATCGCCAGCTGAGATCCCTGCTGCTTTGACAAAGGTCTCTTTCAGGCTGGCCGGATCGGTGATGGTTTGCGTCTTCTGAATGCCATCAAAAATTGGTGCGGTAACTTTGCTTTCCACGCCGAGTGCCATAGCCACTGCCCAGGCGTGCGTTACAACCGGCCCTAAGTCACCGCCGAGAAAATCGACGTGATATTTTGTCACTTTGGTCTCAGCCGGCAGGTTCTTCTTCACTGCCTCGCTGACGTGGTAAACACGTTCAAACTGATAGCAGTGCGGGCAGAAAAACGAGAAGAATTCCATGACCTGAGGTTCACCTGCAACCGGCTTCTGCAGCGTGACATACTGTTTACCGTCGGTGAACTGCGCCGCTGATACGCTAAATGCCAGCAACATTCCCGCCAGCGCAAGCCAGATTTTTTTCATTGTTAACCTATCTCCTGAGTACGTTATTAAAATTGCGGACCAAGCCGTAATGGGGGTTCGTGCAACAGTCGCTCCTGCTCAATCAGGAGTGCAATCTGCCGGCGCCAGAAATCCTCGTCAGTCATCCAGGGGAACGCACGCGGAAAAGCGGGATCCTGCCAGCGGCGTACGACCCAGGCCAGATAATAAACCATGCGCATGGCGCGTAAAGACTCAATCAGTGTCAATTCATGTAAATCGAAATCACCGAACTCGTTATACGCCTCTATCAGAATATCCCACTGAATGCGCTGTTCCTGTCGATCGCCGTTTATCAGCATCCAGAGATCCTGCACGGCCGGGCCGGTGCGCGCATCATCCAGATCAACAAACATCGGGCCGTCACGCCATAAAATATTGCCCGGATGACAGTCGCCGTGCAGGCGCAGCGGCTGCCACTGCGTGTGCCAGCTCTGCTGCAGCGTGCTGAAGAGACGCTCTATAGCCTTCAGCAAGCTCTCTTTAAGCCTTGCCGGTACCAGCTCGCTGTGGGCCAGCGTCTGCTGTGGCTGCCGGATATACTCTTCAAGCCCCAGCTCCGGACGCCGGACGAAAGGTTTACGACGTCCGGTCTGATGCATGCGGCCGAGGAAGCGGCCCACCCACTCCATCTGTTCCTCATTGTCCGTTTCATACTGACGACCGCCGACGCTGGGGAACACGGCAAACATAAATCCGGCATGCTGGTTAAGCGTGCTGTCCTGTAGCGTAAGCGGTGCCGCTACCGGCACGTCGTCATTCAGCAGATCCAGCGCCAGCGCATGCTCTTCAAGGATCTGTTCCCGGCTCCAGCGCTGCGGACGATAAAACTTAGCGACGTAGCGCCGGTTTTCATCATCGCTGAACTGGTAAACGCGGTTTTCATAGCTGTTCAGCGCCGTTAAGCCTGACTCCACCCGCAGGCCGGTATCCCATAAAGCGTCGAGAATGGCATCCGGATCCAGCGTATGAAAATTAAAGGCAGCGTCGTTCATTGTCGGCCCTGTATGTTACCTTTGCAGTAGATGCGCAAGGATAGCACTACTCGTCAGCCTTGATCACACCGCGTGCGCGTAACAGTGCTGTTTTAAAGTCTGCCTCGTAATCTTTTCTGATACCGGGTATTTCTGTGGTGCTATCGGTATCACGCATTTTGAGATGGTAAATCAATATGTCGTCGCTTAATTCACTTAACGGGCCATGAAAGCCCGCCTCGTGCGCCAGCTTGTGTAAAAAAGCCAGCAGGTTACATTCAGGCTCCTGCTGCCAGGCAGGCTGCAGGAGCGCCATCAGTTCGTTAAGACGATGGGTTTTCATAGCCGATCCCTCGTTACACTGCGCGGGTTTATAAAAGGAGATAACCATGCCCGTATTTACCGGCGTTATTCTGGCGGGTGGCCAGGGCAGCCGTATGGGAGGTCGTGATAAGGGGCTGGTGCGGCTGCATAATCAGCCTCTTTATCAGCATGTGCTGCAGCGACTGCAGCCACAGGTAGAGAGTGTGCTGATCAGCGCTAACCGGCACCTTGATCAATATCAGTTAAGCGGCTGTAAAGTGATAACAGACACATTACCTGACTGGCCCGGTCCGCTGGCGGGTATGCTGAGCGGATTACGCCATAGCCAGAGCGAATGGGTTGTTTTCTGCGCCTGTGATACACCCTATATTCCTCAGGATTTTGTCCTGCGGCTATGGCAACAGCGCGCAGAGGCGCCGGCGGTCTGGGTCAGATCGGTCATGCGCGATCATCCGGTACTGGCTCTGCTTAACCGGGCGCTGGCTGATGAACTGGCCATGTATCTCTCACGCGGCGAACGGCGTCTGATGCAGTTTCTGCGCGCCAGCGGCGGCCATGCAGTGCTGTTTGATGAGGATGAGACGGTATTCCGTAATATCAATACCGCAGACGATCTGGCACAGGAGGAAGGAGAATAATGGACGCCCCTTTACTCGCGATTGCCGCGTGGAGCGGTACCGGCAAGACTACGCTGCTTAAATCGCTGATACCGCTGTTAAAACAGCGCGGGATCCGGACCGGGCTGATCAAGCATTCTCATCATCAGCTGGAGATCGATACGCCAGGTAAAGACAGCTACGTTTTACGTAAAGCGGGCGCCGACCAGGTGATGGTTGCCAGTGAACGGCGCTGGGCACTGATGTGTGAAACGCCAGATGAACCCGCATCTCTGCAGCATCTGGCAGCACAGATGAACAGCGCAGCGCTGGATCTGATACTGGTTGAAGGATTCAGGGATGAAAAGGTGGCAAAAATTGCGCTGTGGCGGCGTGGTGTTAAAGGCGGGGCAGAAGAGTTGCTGGATGAATATGTGATTGCCATAGCCAGCGATGAAGCCCTGGCGCTTGATCTGCCGCTGCTGGATATCAACCAGCCTGACCGCATCGCTGACTTTATCGTCAGCTGGCTGAAAAAAGCTTAAATTTTACTCACTTCTGCGTTTTCTGCAGACGTAAAAAAGCCCTGAACAGACGTTCAGGGCTCTCTTACTTGATGGATGCCTGGCAGTTCCCTACTCTCGCATGGGGAGACCCCACACTACCATCGGCGCTACGGCGTTTCACTTCTGAG